>NZ_JBNCLB010000002.1:0-329655 GCF_049841815.1 Micromonospora sp. DT233
GCGGTGGCTGCTCCATGACCACGGACAAAACCACACCGCCACAGCAGGTCAGAACGGATCTCCTGCTGGAGTATTAGGACGTCAAACGTCGGCCAAAGTCGATCATCAACGACTATCGGTACCCGAACATAGAACCAGCTCAGAGCCTTGATCACGGCCCTGAGCTGGTGGGCGGCGGACGAGTCAACCTGTACGCCGGATTATCAATGCCCTACCCGCACGACCAGGGACGAAACCTGACGACAGCCAAGGTGGGCCGTCGCCAGGCCGTCGGAGGAGTCGTAGACTCAACTGGCGCATGAGGCCCTACCGCTGTGGCAACACTAGGCACTATGGCCAGCGGAAATGCCGCAGGGTCCTTTAACCAACAGGGGCGCACCGTCCCTCATTGTCATTCTGGTCCCTGTGAGTCAAACAAGGTCCCAGTGGGGAATATGTTTTCGAACATTGGGTCAATAGGTTGCTGCTGATAAGCGCCAGGAAGTAGTCGCCCAAGCCCTCGCCCAAGCCCTCTTTCAGGTTCCGCCTTCAGGTCAGCCAGCTTCCTACCGTAGGCGGCAAGCATTTCGGCGCGTTCAACTGCAAACTTCGTAAAGTCATCGCCGAACAGGCTTGGGGGAAGGAGAGCGGAGTCCATTACCCCGGTCACATCAGCTGGCATTTTCGATCGGTACACCGAAGGTGCCTTATCACTTATATCACGATTCTCGGCCCTGGAAATAATGGCAAAGTTCGCCAACGCATTAACCCTGCCATTCCAACTATTATCCTGAGGGTTCAACTTCGCAAGAAAGGCCCGCGGATAACAATGATGATACTCGCGCCTATTCGGCTCCGAAAGAACATCATCTAGCGAAACTGGCTCACCGGAGATAAAGGACTTAGGAACACGGGAAGCTAGAAGTAGGACGAAAGTCTTGGTCGCAACATTCCTTATGGAAAAGTTATTCCTCAGGAAAAAGGACGCCTTAAGCGAGGACGTAATGTCAGCTAGGCTTGATTCCTCACCCTTGCGCAAGTTGATCGCTTCTTCAATGTCACGCTTGATGTTGCGCTGGGGATTTCCACTGTATCGATGTGAGAAACAGCTACGCCAAAACCACTTCACAAGCTCCTGACGCTCACCGTCCGTTAGAGGATCGGATTGGCGCACAGAGAAGAATGCCGAGAGAGGAACCAACAAGCTAGGATAAGGCAAAAGCTTCAGGTGGCGAACGTGAAAATTCTGCCGGACAAAATCGATACTCCGACGAATAGCCCTCTCCACCACGCCGAAATCCTGGCGTACCACTCCGCCGTTCACGGACACGAGTGCTGTTGGTGAGGGGTCGCCAGTCAAGACCGCAGCCGTGCAGCGCATCATCAGATCGCTGTCATCCCCTACGTCCTCGAAGCCAAAATCCTCAAATTCTTCTGAGAGCTGAGCAAAGCGCTCTTGAAGATTAAAATCATCGCTCCAAGTCCAGGCCGTCAGAAGTTGATATGTATCGAGCGGCGTCCCCATACGATTAACCCGCTCGAAGACTATGGCGACCGTAGCCCGATCCTCTGTTTCAAAGGTCTGAACGGGCAACAATAAACTCAAGAATCTCTGCTGAACCGTAACTATTTCCCTATGCCGACTTTCGTCAAGCTCGCGGGTTTTTAGGGAGAATTCAACCGGTTCAAAAAAGGTGGACAACGGAAAATATCGTTGAGGGCTGGCCTGCTCAGGTGGCAACGCCGCAAAGCGGGAATCTTGAGCATCCTCAACCGCATCGAAATCGTAGTAAATTGGCAGCCAGACTTCCGGGTCGTGGACGGCAGAATCAATTCGCCGTTGAAATGTGGTGAAAATGGAAGTAAGTCGCTGCTGGCCATCCAATACGTAATCCACCGGGTAGTCTTTATCGGGAGGAGGCAGCTCGAAAGTTCCGAGCCTATTTTCCACCTTCAGGCGCTCGGTAGTACGCCACAGCAGGATTGATCCGATGGGGAATTGTTTATAAATGGAATCCATTAACAGCGCCGACGCTTTGGGCTCCCATACGAATTTCCGCTGAAAGCCAGGTATCCGGATCGTTCCATCAACTAGCCGGTCGATTGCCGACAAGATGCTCAGGTGTTCACTCACCCAAGCCACCATACTGGACAGTCGCGGCCGGGAACAGTCGTCGAACCGGCAGAGCGGATAGCTCGCTGCAGGCGTACGTCATCGACGCCGAGCCCGAAGATTCGCCCTGTCGCATCCCGCAGCCAGCGCCTAGTGCCTCGTCATGCAGCCTTGAACGGGTAATCCGGGTGGCGGATCTTGGATCCGGTGGCGAATGACGTCTTGGGTTTCGCGTGGTGGTTGTGCCAGCGGATGTAGGCGCCGATGGCGGCGTCCTGCTCTGTGTGGGTGCGGTGGTCGGTGCCGTTAAGGGCGAAGTACCACACGGCGGCGAACTCGGCTTCGATCCAGTTCAGCCATGACGCGTAGGTGGGCAGGAACACCAGGTCGACGGGGTTGGTCGCGCACCAGGCGCGGACCTCGGGGTACTTGTGCGGGGAGAAGTTGTCGCAGATGAGGTAGAGGCGCTGGTCGGGCCAGCGGGCGCGCAGCACCTTGAGGAAGCTGAGGAACTCCCGCGACCGTTTGCGGTCGCGGATGCGGATGCGGTAGTGCAGCTTCCCGGTGGTCAGGTCCAGGGCGGCGATCATGTGCCGCACGCCTTGGTCGCGCGTGTAGGTGGCGCGTAGTCGCACTGGTTGTCGGACAGGTCGCCAGGCGCGGCCGGGGCGGGGTTGCAGGTTCAGCGGCCCGAACTCGTCGACGCACAGGACCCGCCCGTCTGCGGGCGGGTGGTCGTAGAGGTCCAGGATCCGGCGCATCTTGGTCGTGAAGTCGGGGTCGGTGCTGGCCTTCCACGTCTTGGTGGCCTGCCACGACACCCCACGCTCGTGCAGGACCCGCCGCACCGTTTCGACGCTGATCGTCGTGACGTAGCCGGCGGCGATGAGGTAGTCGCGCAGCTTGGTCAGGGACCAGCAGGAGAAGGGTTTGCCGAGGAACCGGGGGTCGCACCGGGCGATGACGCAGATCCTCCTCGCGGGTCTGCTCATCGATCCGTCTCGGTGCGCCCCCGCTCCATCATGGGTCCAGCGCGTCGAACCCCCGTTCGTTGAACGCGTGGATCACGTCGCGGACGTAGTCCTCGGTCACCTTCAGCAGGTGCGCGATGTCCGGGGCCGGCTGGCCCTGGGCGGACATCAGCACCACGATCGCCCGCCGTAGCTTCACCGGGTCCTTCGCCGTCCTGGTGATCCGCTGCAACCGCTGACCCTCGGCCATCGACACCTGCCGCACGAACACCTCTGGCCGCCTACCCACCGGCCACCACCTCCCACACGAGTGCTGGGAGACAGCTTGCCCGACACGTCCTCAGAACAGATGGATTACACGATCAACGTTCAAAGACGAGGCACTAGTCGCTTACTCTTTACCCATGACTAGGTCCAAATGGTTCCAGCTCTCCGACCAACTGTGGACTACGTAGTCGACGAGCCGACCCCGTCCACGCACGGCAGGGAGGCGCAGACGCGCATCGGCCGCAATGGCGTCTCGCCCCCAAAACAGCGCCCGACGACCAGGGGCAGCCCGGGCAATGCCGTTGCCCGCCGAAACGTTTTTACAGAAGGAAGGACTACGGATTATGCGGTCAGGCAGTAGAACGGCCGAGGCTGGACATTTTTGACCAATAGCTAAAAAAACCTGACTAATGAGCTATACCCCCGGAGATGACGCTTCCCTCTCAACTGCTCCCACCCCATCTGGCACCTCCCCTGCCGGTCGCGGATCCGTCTGTGCATCCATCAGCATCCCGTAATATGACAGAATCACGAGCCTCAGGCACAGCCACCACGCATAGACTGCACTGACGCTCCACGACTGAGGGTCATTCAGCAAGCCATGGGCCAGATCATTGCGGAGGTTTGGGCCGATCTGTTCACATAAAAGAGCACGCAGCTCTAGGTTCAGGTCGGGCCCCAACAATTTAGAGGACTCCGACATATCAAGCAAGGCATTGAGCCCTTTTTCACTCTCAGAGCCATCCTCGTTGACAAAAAGAGTGAAAATTCCGTGGTCCTTCATGTGTCTGCGAACCATCTGCTCGATCTGTGGAACGAGCAGCGAGATAGCTGATGGAAAGTCGCCAGCAAGCCCGTGCGACAATCCACGCGCCCACAATCCACCGTGCATCGGGGGGACCACCGGAGATTCGTGACAGATGTTTGCGAGGAACCGGGCATCAAAGCGGTGTTCGAGCATCACAATCTCAAGGGCAGGGTAGATGAGCGCCTTGACCTTGAGATCAATACCAAGAGCGAACGACCTGACCACCTCAGCAAAAAGTGCCGTATCAGAAGGCTCATCCACACCGAGCCCTGGGCGGGACGCGACCTTACGTCCGTCAGCGCTAAAAGTCGAGCTTCCAAACAGGCGTGACAGGCTCCCGCGCGAGCGCTCTCGTTCGTCTTCTATTGCCTGCTTAGCATCGATCAGCGGCGCAATTCCAGAAAGGGCCACAAGTGCTTCTAAACGTCCCTTTCCTGACACCCGCTTACGCGCACCGTCTACGTAACGAGTGATATCGATCGGATCAGACTCGACGCGCATCATCTCCTCAAGAGAGATTTCTCGGGTATCAGCGAGTCGGTTACGTAAATAATGAATTCGCTGATCAAGATCGCGCGTGGTACGATATTTACGAGGGAGGCCACGTAGAGCTGTTATCGCCTTTTCGATGAACGTGCCTACGACGAGTGCCCCCCTGCCCTCCGCCAGTCGCTCCTCTGCCTCGTTGACGTAAGCCTGAGATATGCGTTCGATGCATTCGTTAGCGAGATCTACTTCACCGGCCCGCGAGAACCAAGTAGCGGCGTGGCGCTCATACGCGCGCCCGAGCCGATAGTTCCCCGCAACGGAAGAGGCGAGCGCTACGAAATGGTCGGCCAAACCCTGAGCCCGCTCCCGATTTGGAAACTTGGCGACGCCGAGCAGATCCGAAATTTCAGTCAGCATGAAGCCTGCAGAGCCATCATTGGCTAGCAGGAATTCAACCAACCTTGCCCCCATGTCCTCCACCACTTGGCGGCCGCCCTTGCCCCGGCGCAGCGACAGCTCAAGCCCTCGTCGCCAACCATCACGGCCCGAATTGAGCCAAGCTTCGCGCTCTAAAGGCACGGCGATATAGCCGTCCACCGCAGCAGCGAGTAGACCTATATTGGCCCGATTACCATAGGACCAAGCGATGTCAGCGACCCTTGCCCTCAGGGCCGGCTCCACAATAAGGGGTACAAGTCGCGCCAGCAGCTCCAGATCCACCTCGCTCAGGTCTTCCGGAACAAACGACCGGCGATTCCCAATTTCGATGGCAGGCGTGTACGGCTCTGCCCAGTTATCAGGAACCAGCATGGGGGATGCTGCCTTCGTTAGGACATCCAACACCCGCGTCCTGAGATTTTGCTCTCCTAACTCCATCTGCGCTTCCGCCCTCAGCCGGGCAAGGTCAATCGACAGCGTCTCTGGGAAATCATGTCCCCGCGAGCGGCCGTTCCCATGCACTAGAGCGGGAGCCCACCACGATGGGTCGATTGACTCCTCAGCTCCTGCCACCCCAGATGTGCCCGTCACCTGTGATTCCTCCATACTCCTCGCCAGCACCCACCCTCACACAGCATGCGAGATCACGATCATTCCGCAACAGCGGCTATGCCCGCATCTCGTTTCCTCTCCCGCCTTGTGGGTCCTCGCATGCCCGCCCGCCAACGGTAACGATCGTGTCAACCACCTAGCGGTATGTGAGCGTCGGTCATCTTTCGTCAAGAGACAAAAAGAGGGTGAGCTTGTGATCCGTCAGTTGATGTGCGACGCGGTTCCGCCAGGACATACCTGGCTCCCTCCCGCACGCCGCCCGCCGTCAACGAGGACCAGACCGCCGCCGAGCCCCAGAAGCCACCGCAAACGCGTCCACCTGACCGAGGAGTCAAGGAATCTTGGGCCGTCTCTGGGCCGTCAAACGCCACCCAACGATGATCAAGGCCAACCAACAGCACCAGACATAGAACCAGCTCAGTGCCTTGATCGAGGCTCTGAGCTGGTGGGCGACGGACGAGTCGACCTGTACGCCGGATTCTGTGCCCGGCGCGTACCCCTCGCGGGGTCCGCGCCAGCGGCGGCCATCCATCTAGGCCTGCCGTCGCCGGCAGGCTCGTGCGGCCTACCCGCAGACATCGGGCGGGCAGCCCTCAAGCGTCTGCGCTGGGTCACCATCTCGCGATGGCGGCCCATTTTGGCCTTGCTCCGGGTGGGGTTTACCGAGCCATCCCGGTCACCCGGGATGCTGGTGGGCTCTTACCCCACCGTTTCACCCTTACCGTCCCCGTGAGGTCGGCGGTCTGTTTTCTGTGGCACTGTCCCGCGGGTCGCCCCGGGTTGCCGTTAGCAACCACCCTGCCCTGTGGAGTCCGGACGTTCCTCGGCGACGGGCCGAAGCCCGCCGACGCGACCGCCCGGTCGACTCGTCCGTCGCGCCCTCATCCTAACGACGCCAAGTCCCACGCTATTGCGCCCCCTGGCCTCCACGGCAACATGATCGACTTCATGTACGGCATGTTGTGGCTACGAATGGCGAGGAACGGACGTTGTGCCGTACATGGAGTTGATCATGAGAGCGGGCGGAGGGCGCGCGGTGGGGCGTACTAGCCTCGGGGCCCATGGATGTCTCCGACGTCGTGTTGCTGGTGGTCGCCGGGCTCGCCGCGGGCACGGTGAACGCGGTGGCCGGGGGCGGCTCGCTGATCACCTTTCCGGCGCTGATCGCCGTCGGGCTCCCGCCGGTGGCGGCGAACGTCACGAACTCGGTGTCGGTCTTCCCCGGGTACGTGGCCAGCGTGGCGGGCAGCCGCGCGGATCTGCCGCGCGGGCGGTCGCTGTGGTTGCTGCTGCCCACCGCGGTCGTCGGGACCGCCGTCGGGTGCGTGCTGCTGCTGGCCACCCCGGCGCGGGCGTTCGAGCTGGTGGTGCCGTTCCTGGTGCTCGGGGCCACCGCCGTGCTCGCCTTCCAGGATCCGCTGCGCCGCCTGGTCGGGCACCCGGCCGAGTTGGGCGCGCGCCGTCGTACCGTCACGGTGCAGGCCATGGTCGCGCTCGGCACGGTGTACGGGGGCTACTTCGGCGCGGCGCTCGGGGTGATGCTGGTGGCCGGGCTGGCCCTGGTGCTGGACGCGACGCTGGCCCGGGTGTCGGCGGTGAAGAACCTGCTCTCGGCGGTGGTCGGGCTGACCACGCTGGTCGTGTTCGCGCTCTTCGGCCCGCTGAACTGGGCCGCCGTCGCGGTGGTCGCCCCGGCGACGCTGGTCGGCGGGTACGCGGGCGCGCGGCTGGCCCGCCGGCTGCCGCCGGTGGTGCTGAAGACGTTGATCGTGGTCTTCGGCACGGTGATCGGCTGCTACCTGCTGTGGCGGGCGCTGCGCTGACCTGGCATACCGCTCCGCCCCCGAACCCGATAGCTGTATCATACAGCTATGAGTGACGACCGCGTTACCGAGCCGGACGGTCCGGAGTCCGCCCTCGGCCGGATCGAGACCGAGGTGGCGCTGCTGATGCGCCTCGGCGAGGGGACCCGGCGGGCCACCGGCACCGCCGAGCACCGGGTGCTGGACCGCGCGGCGTACGTCATCCTGCGCCACCTGGCCGCCGCCGGCCCGCAGAACGTCTCGGCGCTGGCCGCCCGGCTCAACCTGGACGGCTCCACGGTCACCCGGCAGGTCTCCGCGATGCAGCGGGACGGGCTGATCAACCGCGCCCCCGACCCGAGCGACGGCCGGGGGACCGTCATCTCCCCCAGCCCGGCCGGCCTGCAGCGGATGGCCGCCGTCCGGGCGGCCCGCACCCGGCTCTACGGCGGCATCCTCGGCGACTGGACCCCCGAGGACCGGGAAACCCTGGCCGACATGCTCGCCCGCCTGAACCACGCCCTGGAGGACCACCCCCGCCGCTGACGCACCCACACGCGGGCGGCGCGTGAGGGCCCCCGCAGGGGCCCTCACGCGTACGGTCAGGCGACCGGTTCCGCGGTGGCGTCGGCGCCCCGGGAGGTGCCGGGGGTGACGCGCGGGTCGCCCTCGTCGGCGAAGTAGTCGTCCGGGGTGGTGCCGTCGACGCCCTCGTTCACCTTCGCGGCCCGCAGCACCAGGGTGACCAGCGCGGCGACGAGCAGGTTCGCCAGCACCGCGACGATGCCCACGTAGATCGTCTTGGTGGTGTCGAAGCCGAACTCGCTCAGCGGGAACGCCGAGCCGCCGAAGTGCTTCTTGCCGTTGGCCGGGTTGCCGATCTGGTAGAGCATCCACATGCCCAGCCCCATGCCCGCGGCCCAGCCGGCGACCAGGCCGGCCCGGTGGAACCAGCGGGTGTAGAGGCCCAGGGCGACCGCCGGCAGCGTCTGGAGGATGATCACGCCACCGATGAGCTGGAGGTCGATGGAGAACTGCGGGTCGAGGAAGACGATGCAGGCCACCGCGCCGACCTTCACCACCAGCGAGGTGATCTTCGAGACGTTCGCCTCCTGCTTCGGGGTGGCGTCCCGCTTCAGGTACTCCTTGTAGACGTTGCGGGTGAACAGATTCGCCGCCGCGATCGACATGATCGCCGCCGGCACCAGCGCGCCGATGCCGATGGCCGCGTACGCGACCCCGGCGAACCAGTTCGGGAACTGCTGGTCGAAGAGCACCGGGACGACGGTGTTCACGTCCGCGGTGCCGGCCTTCGCGCCGGGCAGCGGCTTCACCCCGGCTGCGATGGCCATGAGGCCGAGCAGCGCGATCAGGCCCAGCAGCAGGCTGTACGCCGGCAGCGCCGACATGTTCCGCTTGATCACGTCACGGTTCTTGCTGGCCAGCACGCCGGTGATGCTGTGCGGGTAGAGGAAGAGCGCCAGCGCCGAACCGAGCGCCAGGGTGGCGTACTGGAGCTGGTTGTTGGCGGTGAGCAGGATGCCGTCGTTCGGGTTGGGTGTCGCGGCGAACTTGGCCTCGGCGGCGTCGAAGATGCTGCCCCAGCCGCCCAGCTTCGTGGGCAGCCAGATCACGGCCACCAGGATCACGATGTAGATCAACGAGTCCTTGACGAACGCGATCAGCGCCGGGGCGCGCAGCCCCGACTGGTACGTGTACGCGGCCAGGATCGCGAACGCGATGATGATCGGCAGGTGCCGGGCCACCGCGTTGTCGCCGGTCACCCCCATCGTCTTGAGCACCGCCTCGATGCCCACGAGCTGCAACGCGATGTACGGCATGGTGGCGACGATGCCGGTGATCGCGATGATCAGCGCCAGCACCGGCGAGTCGAAGCGGCTGCGGACGAAGTCGGCCGGGGTGACGAAACCGTGCCGGTGCGAGACCGACCAGAGCCGGCAGAGCACCAGGAACACCAGCGGGTAGATGATGATGGTGTAGGGCACGGCGTAGAAGCCCAACGCCCCCGCGCTGAACATCAGCGCCGGCACCGCCACGAAGGTGTACGCGGTGTAGAGGTCACCGCCGACGAGGAACCAGGTGATCCAGCCGCCGAAGCTGCGCCCGCCGAGCCCCCACTCGTCGAGGTGGGCCATGTCCTTCGGCGCGCGCCACCGGGCGGCCACGAAGCCCATGACGCTGACCAGCAGGAACAGCGCCGAGAAGACGATGATCTCGGTAAGGTGGTCGCGCCACATCACTGCACCACCTTCGTTCGCGACTGCGGGGCGCGCAGGCCCGACTCACTCCTCGCGCTCACCGGTCACCCCGCTTCTTGGTCATCTGGTAGACCAGCGTGGTGGTGGCCACGCCGACCAGGATGTAGGCCAGTTGCAGCCAGTAGAAGCGCGGGAATCCGAGCACGCGCGGCGCGTCGGCGTTGAAGAACGCCGGGATCAGCGGCAGCACGATCGGGACAAACAACAACCAGTTCCAGGGGCTGTGGTCCTTCGCCCTGGACGACGCCGTCGCGGGCGCCTCCGGTTCGGGTGCAGCCATCCAACACACCTCCGGGATCTGACATCTCGTCACGGGACTGCCGGAGGTTACGGCCCTGTGACGCCCCCCTCACGGTCCACATGCGACGTTGCGCCGAACGGCCCTCCGCCTGCGCCCAACGGCACACCCCGGGCCGCGCCCAACGGCACAGCACGGCCTACGCCCAACGGCACAGCACGGCCTACGCCCAACGGCACAGCACGGCCTACGCCCAACGGCACAGCACGGCCTACGCCCAACGGCACGGCACGGGGGCACGGCGGTGGGGCGACCGCCGGAGGTCGGCGGCGGGGGCGCCGGGTCAGAGCGCGCTCAGGTGGGCGGTGTCGTTGACCGAGCGGACCGCCACGCCGCCGTCGGGCCAGCGGTCCAGCACGGAGATGCCGGCCGGGTCGAGGTAGAGCCGGTGCAGCAACGCGTCGTCGGCGGCGAGGGCGTCGCGCAGCACCAGCTTGATCGGCGAGACGTGCGTGACGACCACCACGGTCTCCCCGGGGTACGCCCCGAGCAGCGCCTCCGTGGCCCGGCCCACCCGCGCGGCGACCTCGGCGAACGACTCCCCGTCGGGCGGGGCGACCCGGGTCGAGGCGAGCCAGGCGTCCAGCTCCCCCGGCCAGTCGGCCCGCACCTCGGCGAAGGTGCGCCCCTCCCACGCGCCGAAGTCGCACTCGATCAGGTCGTCGACGGTGCGCACCGGCACGTCGCCGATGGCCCTGGCGATCAGCCGGGCGGTCCCCGTACACCGGGACAGCGGTGAGCTGACCACGGCGGCGACGGTCGGGGCGAGGGCGGCCACCCGGGCGGCCGTGGCCCGTGCCTGGGCCCGGCCCCGCGCGGAGAGCGGCACGTCGCCGCGGCCGGAGTAGCGGCGTTGCGCGGTGAACTCGGTCTCGCCGTGCCGGACCAGGATCAGCCGGGTGGCGGCCTCGGCGGGCCGGGGCTCCCAGGAGGCGGGGGTGGTGGCCGGGTCGGAGCCGGCCCCCCGGGTGGCGGCGCGCGCCGGGGCGTCGCCCGACGACGCGGGGCGGGCCGGAGTGTCGGCCGACGGCGGGGCGGCGCGGGCCGGCTCGGGGGACGGCGGTGGCGCGATCACCTCGCGGGGTGGCTTGCCGGCAGCGGCGTCCATGGCGGCGTTGGCGAGGGCGTCGGCGTGCTTGTTGCGCTCCCGGGGGATCCACTGGAAGCGCACCGCCGCGAACCGGCCGACCAGGGCCGCCGCCTGCGCGGCCAGCGGACGCAGGCCGGGATGCTTGATCTGCCAGCGGCCGCACATCTGCTCGACCACCAGCTTGGAGTCCATCCGGGCGTCGACCTCGGCCGCGCCCAGCTCGGCGGCGGCCTCCAGGCCGGCGATCAGCCCCCGGTACTCGGCGACGTTGTTGGTCGCCGTGCCGATCGCTGCGGAGCGCTCGAGGAGCACCTCGCCGCTGGCCGGGTCCCGGACCACCGCGCCGTAGCCGGCGGGGCCGGGGTTGCCCCGGGACCCGCCGTCGGCCTCGATGACGACCGCGCGCACCGCCATCGGGCCTACAGCCCCGACTCGTTGGTGCGGACCATGATCCGGCGGCACTCCTCGCAGCGGACCACCTCGTCCGGCGCCGCCTTGCGGATGCGGGCCATGTCCGCGCCGGAGAGCTCCAGCCGGCAGCCGCCGCACCGGGCGCCGGTCAGCAGCGCCGCGCCCAGGCCGGTGTCGGCGCGGATCTTGTCGTAGAGGGTGACCAGCTCGGCCGGGAGGTCACCGGCGAGGGGCTGGCGGGCGGTCCGCTTGAACTCCTCCTCCTTGGCGATCTCGGCGAGGGCGTCGTCGCGGCGGCGCTCGGCCGCCGTACGCCGCTCGCGGGCGTCGGCCGCGCGCCGCTCGACGCCGTCGAGGACGGCCTGGGCGGTCTCCCGCTGCTCCATCAGCTCCAGCTCGGCGTCCTCCAGGTCGCTCTGCCGGCGGTTGAGCGAGACCAGCTCGTGCTGGAGCGCCTCCAGCTCGCGGGCCGGGCCGGAGCCGGAGGCCAGCCGGGCCTCGTCCTTGCTCTTGCGGGCCCGGACCTGCTCGACGTCCTTCTCCAGCCGGGCGATGTCCCGGTCCAGGTCGTCGACGGCGACCTGGGCGCGGACCCGCTCGTCCTCCAGCGCGGAGAGCTCCCGGGCCACGGCCTCCAGCTCGGCCCGCTCGGGCAGGGAGCGGCGGCGGTGGGCGAGCTGGGCGAGGGTGGTGTCGATCGCCTGAAGGTCGAGCAGGCGGCGTTGGACCTTGGGGTCAGCCTTCACGGTCGGGGCTCCTTGTCGTCCGCGGCGAGGCGGGGTCGGGGTCGGCGGTGGGCGCCGGGGCGGGGTCGGCAGGTGCCGGGCCGGGGTGGGGCGCGGGGGCGTGCAGCGTCCACGGGTCGGTGTCCAGGTCGGAGACCGTGGTCTCGACGCCCAGCGCGGCCCGCAGCTCGGCGGCCAGGGCGTCCAGCCAGGGTCGTTCGGTCGCCCAGTGTGCGGCGTCGAGCAGGGCGGGGCCGCCGGCGGCGAGGTGCTCGCCGGCCGGATGGTGGCGCAGGTCGGCGGTGAGGTAGGCGTCGACGCCGGCGGCGGTCGCCGCGCCGAGGAAGCCGTCGCCGGAACCGCCGCTGACCGCAAGGGTACGCACCAGCAGGTCGGGGTCGCCGGCGGCGCGGACGCCCCAGGCGGTGGCGGGCAGCACGGCGGCGGCGTGCCGGGTCAGCTCGGCGAGGGTCATCGGTCGGGGCAGCTCGCCGATCCGGCCGATGCCCCGCCCCGCGCCGGCCGCCGGGGCGTTCGCCGCCGGGGGTTGCAGGGGGCGCAGCCCGGTCAGCCCGAAGCGGGCCGCCAGGGCGTCGGAGACGCCGGGGTCGGCCACGTCGGCGTTGGTGTGCGCCACGTAGAGCGCCACGTCCGCCTTGATCAGCCGGTGGACGATCCGCCCCTTGTACGTCGTCGCGGCGACCGAGGAGACCCCGCGCAGCAGCAGCGGATGGTGGGCGACGATCATGTCCGCCCCGGCGGCGAGGGCCTCGGCGACCGTCTCGGGCACCACGTCGACCACGCAGGCCACCCGGCGCACCGGGGCGGTGGGCTCGCCGAGCACCAGCCCGACCCGGTCCCACTCCTCGGCCCAGGCGGGCGGGTAGCGGCGCTCCAGCGTCGCCACCACGTCGGCCACCGTCGGCGGGGTCGCTGTTGTGCTCACGGCGGGCCACTCTACCGGCGCGGCCGGTACGGTCGGGGCTCGGCCGTTGGGAGGGGCCCCCGGCGCAACGGAATCCGTCAACAAGGGGCCCCTGCTTCTGTCGTCAGGCGGCGGGGGTGACCGGTTGGCGCCGGTCGCGGAGCGCGGCCAGGCCGGCGCCCCAGGGGAAGGCGTGCAGGTGCCGCTCGCCGGTGCCGGGCGGGTGCAGCGGCACCACATGGTCGCCGAAGATCACGTCGACCCCCCATGCGGCGAGTCGGGCGAGGCTGTCCCGGAAGGCCGGGTGCCCGGCCATCGTGACGTTGGTGAACGGCACCGCCACGATCGGCACGCCCCGGCACTGCGCCTCGACCAGCAGGCCGAGGGCGAGAGTGTCGGTGATCCCGGCCGCCCACTTGTTGACCGTGTTCACCGTGGCCGGGCAGACGATCATCGCGTCGGCCGGTGGCAGCACGTCCGGGTCGCCCGGGTTCTTGTAGCGGCTGCGGACCGGGTGGCCGGTCTGGCGGGCCAGGGCCGGCCGGTCGACGAACTTCGCGCCGTCCGGCGTGGTGATCACGCAGACCTCCCAGTCGTCCTGCTGGGCCAGCTCGACCAGGCGGCCGACGTGACCCGCCAGGGGCGACCCGCAGGCCACGACGTGCAGCACCCCGCGCCGGTTGCTCTCCTCGCGGTGCGGGCCGCTCGGGCCGATCCCCACCGCGCTCATACTCCGACTCCCATGTGCTCAGCCAACTCCGCAATCGGCGCGGGAGGCGCACCCCGTGTGCGACGCAGGACGTCCGACATCACCTCGTGGGCGATCGGGCGGCAGCGGATCTCCGAGGGCGCGAGCCGGTCGCCGCGCAGCAGCATCTCCCCGGCGTTGGGCACGTCGCCGATCTGGGCCATCGCCCGCGCGATGTCGAGCAGGTGGTGGGCCCGGCGCTCGGGCATCAGGGCGTCGAAGGCGGGCGCGATGATGCGCTGGTGGTGCACCTCCACCGCCCGCCCGCCGTCGCCCAGCTCCACGGCGGCGGCGGCCCGGTGCAGCTCGACGTTGGTCGGGCCGAAGGAGGTCCAGTAGTGGTTCTGGTCGCCGTCGAGCAGGAGGGCCACCTCCTCCGCGCCGTTGATCAGGTCGTCGACGGTGGCGGGGTCGCCCAGCCGAGCGGCGGCCATCGCGCCCTGCAACAGCAGCATCCCGTAGACGGAGAGGCGCTCGGGGGTGTGGTCGTTGAGGCCGCCGGGCGCCAGCCGGTTGGCGATGTTGACGTTGAGCTCGAGCGCGGGGCGGAACCGGCCCATGGCGACCATGGCGTTGCAGACCCGGGTGGTGGCGATCCCGGCCAGCAGCGGGTCGTCGGCCCGCTGGGCGACCCCCATCGACCGGTCGGCGGCCAGCCAGGCCAGGTCGCCCTCGCCCAGCTTGCGCAGCACCGAGGAGGCGATCTGGTACACCTGGGCGAGCAGGTGGGCGGCCTCCCGGGCCTGGTCGCCGCCGTGGCCGGCGTCGGCCGCCTGGGCGTCGCGCAGCAGCTTCGGCAGCGCCCGGGTGAGCATCCCGTAGCGGCCGTACTGGTAGGTGAGCCAGGCGTGGTTGACCGCCTTGCGCAGGTTCGCCAGCGGCGGCGGGAACGGGGCCGCGTCGAAGTAGGCGCTCATCGAGTCGTACCGCTCCAGGGCGGCCCGGATCTCCTGGATCTCGACCTGGTCGATGCAGTTCAGCGCGTCGGTACGCCGTTCCGGGTCCTTGCCGAGCAGCAGTTGCACGTCGATCTGGAGGATGGCGGCGATCTCGTAGAGGACGGAGAACTTGTCCAGCCGGCGCACCCCGCGCTCGACCTTGTCCACCCAGCTCTTGGACTTTCCGAGCCGGTCGGCGAAGACCTGTTGGGACATCTTGCGTCGGCCGCGCCAGTACGCCACCCGCCGGCCTATGGGTAACTCGTCCATCTCCCCATCCCTCCCCTGCGCCGGGTCCTCCTCGGATCCGGCACCGACCGCGCGGGCGTGGCCGCCGTCCGTTCTGTGCGGCTATTGGGTGGTCGCACAGCCTGTACGTTTTTGATGCGAAAGGTCCATTTAGCTTGGTGCAAGTTGCATGGAGCCGCGCTGGTGCAAATTGCATCAAGCCTCGGTCGAGTCAACGACAGCGGGGACAGGGCGGTAACGGCGCACAGGTGACCCGGCAGCTACCGCCGCCGGGCGAGGGGAGTTCGTACGCATGTGGAGGAACGTCGGGCCGCGGGTCGCGCAGCTCTCACCGCTGGAACGCGTCCGGCTGCGGTCGGTCGCCGTCCGCTACGCGATGCACGGCTGGGGAGTGACGCCCGGCGCCTTTCTGGCCCGCAGCCGCTTCGTGTGCGGCCGGGCGGGCTGTCCCACCGTAGGCTGCCACCCCGCCCTGGCGGAATGGGACCGGGCGGCCAGTACGGACCCGGCGCGGGTGGCGACCTGGTGGCGCAGCCGCCCGCACGGGGTGCTGCTGCCCACCGGCCGGGCGTTCGACGTGCTGGAGGTGCCGACCAGCCTCGGACGCGACGTCCTCGACGCGGTGCGGACCCACCCGGCCGGGGTCGGGGTCCGCGGCCCGGTGCTGGTCACGCCGACCGGTCGGTGGATGTTCCTGGTCCGCCCCGGCGATCCGCTGCGCCCCGAGCTGGAGCACTGCTTCGACGTGGTCCGCCACGGCGTCGGCTCCTGGATTCCGGCGCCGCCGACCCGGCTGCCGGAGGGCACGGTCCGCTGGGCGGTGGCCCCGGAACAGGCCTGCTGGCGGCTGCCCGACTCCTACCTGGTGCAGAACGTGCTGATCGACACGCTGCGGGCCACCGGCGTGACGCTCGCCCCCGAGATGTACTCCGGACGCCTGCCGCTGCCCCGGCGCGCCCGGTGACCCGGCGCGACGATCCCGCCGGGTCGGGCCGGGTCAGGCGGTGGTGTCGGTGAGCCGACGGGGGCCGGGCAGCGTCCCGGCGGCCCGGGAGGTCGTTGATGCGGACGAGGGGGCGACCACGCCCCGAGCGGAGGTGGGATGTCCAGCAGGGATGACGCGGCACGCCGACCCGACGGCGCGGAACCACCACCGGAGCACCGGCACGGCCACCGCTGGCCGCCCACCCGCCCGGTCGGCTCCCGCCCCGGCCGCCCCCGGCCCCCGGGCGCCCACCCGGCCGGCTCCCGCCGACCCGCCCGCTGACCAACGCGCGCGAGCGGGCCCGGGCCGCCACCCGGGCGCGGCCCACGTCCGCTGTCAGTCGATGAGCGGAAGTGCGTCAGTCGACGAGCGGAAGTGCGTCAGTCGACGAGCGGGAGTGCGGTGGAGTGCAGGCAGCGCCCGTCGTCGGTGACCACCGCGTGCAGGTGGCCGGGGAGGCGGTCGAGCCAGCCGATGCCGGCGGTCCCCATCGCCACCGCCGCCGTGGCGTACGCGTCGGCGACCCCGAGGTCCGGGCCGACCACGGTGACCGAGCGCAGGCCGGTGGCCGGGGCGCCCCGGCGCGGGTCGAGCACGTGCGCCCCGCGCTCGTAGACGCCGGAGGTCGCCACGGCCAGGTCGGTGCCGGCCAGCACCAGGCAGGTCGACATCGGCTCCCACGGGTGCCGCACGCCCACCCGCCAGGGCCGGCCGCCGGCCGAGAGCCCGCGCACGCGCACGTCCCCGCCGGCGTTCAGGCAGTGGTTCGCCGCACCCGAGGCCAGCAGCCGGTCCGAGGCGACCTGCGCCGCCCAACCCTTCACGTAACCGGACGGGTCCAGCCGCCCGGTGGCGTACGCGTCGAAGAAGCCGTCCGTGTCGCCCCACAGCTCCGCGCAGCGCTCCAGGACCGCCCGCAGCGCCGCCGACGCCTCCGACAGCAGCACCTCACCCCGGTCGAAGCGGCACACCTCGCTGTCGGCCCGGTAGGTACTGAACCGGGCGTCGACCTCGCGCAGCCAGTCGAAGACGTCGTCGGCCAGGGCGTCGAGCCGGGCCGCCGGAAGATCGTCGGCGAGGTCGAGGCTGATCGCCGTACCCATGATCTGCTCGACCCGGCGCAGGCCCGGGCGGGTCGCCGACGCGGCCACCTCAGCGCGCCTTGTCGATCGCCGCCTGCAACGACTGCCGGTACGACCCGCTGGTGGAGGTCGCCCCGGAGACGGTGTCCAGGTCGGCGCTCTGCCGCTGCACCACCTGCCCGGAGGTGCCGCTGTAGCGGCCGTCGACCTCCTCGTTGCGCCGCTGCGACTGGGCGAACTTCTGCGGCAGCTCCAACGCGACCGCCCGGACGATCCGGTCGCCGGTCAGGACGATCTGCACCTGCACGTTGCCGTACTCGTTGGTGACCACCGGGCCGGTCACGGTCCGGGTGGTCGACTTCGGCGGCGCGGCGGTGGTGGGGCGCGGGGCGGAGGTGGGCCGCTTCGGGGCGGTGGTGGTCCGCGCGCCCGGGGTGCGCCCGGCGCTGGCCTTGGGCTTCGGGGTGGCGCTGGTCTTGGCGGCCGAGCGCGACGGGGTGGGCCCGCCGGCCGACCGCTGCGGCGTCGGCCCGGAGGCCGCGACCGAGGGCCGGACGGCGGGCAGTTCCTGGGCGACCTGGGTGGCCTGCGGGGAGCCCTTGAGCACCACCAGGGCGGTGGTGCCGGCCGCGAGGCCGGTGATCGCGAGCAACGCGCGACGCATGGGTGGCCTTCCTTACAGCTCGAAGGTGACGAGCCTTTACAGCTCGAAGGTGGCGAGGTGGATCTGGCGGTTCGGCACGCCGGCGGTGCGCAGCGCCCGGACGCAGTGCCCGACCAGGCCGGGCGGGCCGCAGAGGTAGACGTCCCGGCGGGCCACGTCGGGCACCAGCCGGCGCAGCCCCTCGGCGCTGAGCACCTGCCGGGGGCCGGCGTCGTCGCGGGAGCCGATGACGTACCAGACGTCCGCGCCGCGCTCCTGGGCCAGCCAGTCCAGCTCCTCGTGCAGGAGCACGTCGTCGGGGGTGCGGGCGCGGTAGATCAGCGCCGCGCCGGGCGGCAGCTCCTCCAGCATGGCCCGCAGCGGGGTGATGCCGCTGCCGCCGGCGATCAGCAGGGCCCGCTCGCGGGTGCGGTGGGCGGCGGTGAAGGTGCCCGAGGGGCCCTCCGCCCAGACCCGGGTGCCCGGCGTCAGGTCCCGCAGGCCGGCGGTGTGCCCGCCGACGACCTTGACGGTCAGCCGCAGCCAGCGGCCGTTGGCGGCGGCGGAGACCGAGAACGGGTGCGACTGCCACCAGCGGCCGGCGGCGAGGAACCGCCACCGGAAGAACTGCCCGCCGAGCAGGTCGAGCTGCCCCAGCCGCTCGCCGGTCAGGTAGACCGAGACGGTGTCCGGGCTCTCGGCGACCACATCGGCCACCCGCAGCCGGTGGCGCAGGTTGAACCGCAGCGGGGCGACCACCCGGCCCCAGAGCACGGCGGCGGCCACCAGCGCGTACCCGGCGATCCAGCCGGTGCGCACCGGGCCGGGATGGAAGAGCTGGGTGCCGTTGCTGAACTGGTGGCTGAAGCCGAGCGCCAGCACCAGGTAGCTGGCGCGGTGCAGGTGGTGCCAGAGCTCGTAGGGCAGCGCCCGGCGGATCGCCCGGACGCTGGTCAGGCCGACCAGCACCAGGATCCCGGCGGCGGAGAACGCCGCCACCATGTCGTCGTAGTCGCGCAGCAGCTCACCGGCCTGACCGAGCACGGAGCGCCGGCCGGTGGCGGCGTAGCCGACCACGATCAGCGACAGGTGGGCCAGCACGGCGACCAGCAGGGTCGCGCCCACGTCGCGGTGCCAGCGGGAGAGCCGCTCGCCGGCCAGCCGCCCGAGGACGCCCAGCCGGCTCATCATCAGCACCTGCACCAGCAGCAGGTAGCCGGCGACCAGGCCGACGATCCGGCCGGCGGAGGTCACCGCCGCCCCGGTGGAGTCCAGCGAGTTGGCCGGGGTGTCCAGCCACCAGGGCAGCACCGCGGCCAGCAGGCCCGCCCAGAACAAGGCGGTCAGCGCCCGCCGGCCGCCGGGTCCGCGCCGGGGCACCGGCGGCGGGGGTACGGGAGCAGGCGACCGGCCGCCGTGCCGGGACGAGGTCCCGGTGCGGCGGCCGGCGGCGTGGGTGTGCTGGTACGTCACGCGTACAGCTTCATCGGCATGAACTTCTGCCGGGGGAAGATCTTGTCGACCTGGGCGGTGGTCAGCCCGAACCGCCCTTGGGCGACGGAGCCGTAGACGTTGAACATGTTGTTGTACTCCGGCACGTCGCCGGAGTCCAGGTCGTCCAGGCCGTCCCACTTGCCGAGCACCGAGCCGGCGAGCTTACGACCGGAGAGGATGGTGACCACGTTGCCGTGGCCGTGGTCGGTGCCGCCGCCGTTGGAGCCGACCCGGCGGCCGAACTCGCTGGACACCATGATCGTCACGTCGTCGGCCCGGTCGCCCAGGTCGGTGAAGAAGGCGGCCATCGCGCTGGCCAGCTCGCCGAGGCGCCGGTGCAGCTGACCGCCGGCGCGGGTGCCCTGGTTCTCGTGGGTGTCGTAGCCGCCCATGCCGACGGTGGCCACCCGCACGTTCGCCCCGCCCTTGATGAGCTGGGCGAGCTGCTGGAACGAGTAACCGACGCCCTCGTACTTCACGCCCTCGGCCGGCTGGTACGGCTTCGCCGCCAGCTTCTGCGCGGTGGTCAGCGCGCCGAGCCCGTCGTGCACCGCCTCGCTGACCGGGTGGTTGATGCCGGTGAAGAGGCCCCGGATCGCCTTCTCGGTGGCGGCCCGGTACTTCTCGTCGCCGTTGAGCCGCAGCGAGCCGACGCTGTTCATGGAGAGCGCGCCGTTGTTGCCGACCAGCGACCGGGGCAGGGTGCTGCCGATGCCGACGCTGCGGAACGCGGTGCCCTTGCCGAGGTTGTCGACGAGGCTGTCCAGCCAGCCCCGGCCGCCGGTCTCGCTGGGCAGGCCACCCAGGTTGCAGGCGTCCGCGGCCTGGAAGTGGCTGCGGGAGAGCCGCTCGTCGGAGGTCGCCGGGACGAAGCCGAGCTGACCGGCCTTGAGCCACTTCTCCAGCGGCTTGAACGCGCTGGTCAGCTTGAAGCCGCGGCCCAGGGCCAGGGAGTCGTCGCCGAGCAGCAGGTCGGGGCGGGCCTTGGCCAGCACCGGGTCGTCGGCCGGGGCGACCAGGCTCAGCCCGTCCAGCCCGCCGTAGAGGAAGACGTGGATCAGGGTGCCGGTCTTGGTCGCGGCGAACGACGCGGAGGTGGTGACGAACTGGGCGGTGGCCAGCGCGGTCGCGGTGGCGGCGGCCCCGGCGACGAACGTGCGCCGGGTGACGCCCCGGCCGTCCTGCTGGGCCTCCTCCAGGTGCTCCAACCGGCGGTAGCGGTCGGCCTCGGCGGCGTTCTCGGCGGCGACGATGTCGGCCTCCGCCCGCAGCAGCGCCTCGGCCGGGTTGTCGGCCAGCCGCCGCAGGTCGGGGCATTCGGGGTGCAGGGGGAACGAGTGCACAGTCTTCTCCATCGGATGCCTCACCGGAGGTGGTGCTGGGGGGACGCGAGGATCGCCCGCGCGACGGCGGCGACGGCCCCGTTGAAGGTGGCGTCGACCCGGGTGCCGGCCGAGACGCCGGCCACGTCGAGGATCAGCTCCCGCTCCCGGGAGCTGAGCTTCTGGTGCACCAGGCGCTTGGCCATCGCGTCCACGTACGCCCCGGCGGTCGTCGGCGGCTTGGCCACCAGCTTCTCCGGCTTGGTGAACGTGAACTGGGTGCGGTAGCCGGCCAGCAGCTCGCCGGCCTCGTTCCAGCCGTTGACCATGGTGCCGGCGGAGGTCCAGGCGACGTAGACGTCCGGGTAGCCGTCCGGGGTGGGCTGACCCATCGGGTACTGGCCCAGCGCGCGCATCTTGTCCTGGATCTGGCGCAGCCCCTGGGCGAAGGCGGTGCGCCGGCTGTCGCCCTGCTTGAAGCCGGGGGCGGCCTGCGGGGCGACGTCGAGGGTGCGGTACGTGGCGACCAGGTACTCCATCGGGCGGCGCACCTTCTGCCCGACCGACGCCCAGAACTCCGAGGAGCTGAAGAGCGTCATCAGCATCGGCTTGATCATGCCCTTGTTCGCCGCGTACGTCTTGGCCAGCCGGTCCACCAGGGACTTCGGCGGGGTGTCCGAGACGAAGCGGGTCGCCAGGCTCTGCGCGACGTACTTCGCCGTCGACTGGTGCAGCGCGATGTAGGCGATGTACGAGTCGATGGCCGCGTCGGCCTTCTTCGGGTCCTCGGAGTTGTTCGGGTGGCTGAAGCCGAGGACCTTCACCTTGCCCAGGTAGTGCCGCTCGGGGCGGAAGACGTACTTGCCGTCGTTGACGCCGCGCCCGGTCTGCAGCAGGGCGGCCTGCCGCACGTCCTTCTCGGTGTAGCCGCCGTCGACGCCGACCGAGTACAGCTCCAGGTTCTCCCGGGCCAGGTTCTCGTTGACCGCGTCGGCGCGGGAGTCGTTCTGGCTCAGGTAGAGCAGCAGCGCCGGGTGCTTGTTCGCGGCGACCAGCATCTCCGGGTAGCTGCCCAGCGCGTGCTTGCGCACCACGTCGGCGTCGAACGACGCCCGGTACGCCTCGCCGCCGTCGAAGTCGGCGGCGACGTGCAGGAAGTCGTTCCAGAAGTCGACCATCACCTCGAAGAGCTGCCGCTCCGACCAGATCTGCCGGGCGATGGTGGCGTCGACGATCTCGCGCTCCGGCTGCGCGCCCCGCTCGTTGAGCGCCTCGCGCTGCTCGCGCAGCTGCTTGGGGCTGAGCTTGAGGGTGGGCAGGTCGCCCAGCTTCAGCTCCGCCGCGCTCGGGGCGATCTTCTCGGGCTCCAACTGCTGGCGGATCCAGGCGTCGATGCCGAGCCGCTTGATGTCGGCCAGCAGCTTCGGGGTGGCCCCGAAGGTGGCCCGGCTGGCCAGGTGCCGGATCGGGTCCTTGGCCAGGACGGTCTTCACCGTCACCTCGGTGGCCGCGGCGGCGGCGGCCGGGCCCGAGAAGGTACGCCCACCGGTGGGGCTGTTCTTCTTCAGCGCCGTCCCGGCGCGGGAGCCCATGTAGCTCTCGTTCTGCTCGGTGTAGGTGCGCACCGTGCTCGGCTGCTGGCCGCTGGGGCGGGCGGGGGTGCCGTCGGTGACCGTGGTGCCCGTGGCGTCGCCGACGGGCGCGTCGCCGCCGAAGAGGTCGCGCACCTTCGGGGTCATCGCCAGGGCGGCGCCGCCGGCGACCACGGCGGCGGTGCCGCCGAGGGCCACGAGGGCCCGCCGCCGGCCCACCCGGCGGCCCGGGTCGCCGTCGTCGTCCAGGTTGGGCAACCCGTAGCCGGGCGTGGCGGTCTGGGCCGGCCGGCCCAGACCCTCCGGGCCCACCCACTGCGGGCCGCTGCGGGCCGGCGGGGCGCCGGCGGTGGCGTACCCGGGGGCGGGCTGCCCGCCGGGGTACGGGTGGTGCCCGGTCGGGCCGTTCGGGGCGGACGGGTCGTGGTCGCGGTGACCGTCCGGGGTGAGGTGCTGTCGTCCGTCCCAGCCGCGGTCGTCCCGCGGGCTGCGCGGTGGCACATTCTGGTCGGCCATGTACCAATCCCGTTTTCGTCGAGCGCCGGCACGGCTAACGCCCGGGGGTGGGGCGGGTGCGGCGACTACTGCCTGAGAAGTTGCTACGGGAACGTATCCGGGGGGTGGTGGACCGACAAGGTGCCCGGATTCGGCCATCGAGGGCACTTAAGACAGGGCTCAACGGGCCACCCGCCGCGAGGCATTGTGGCCGGTGCCGGCCTCGGCGTCCCCAGCAGGGCGAATCCGTCTCGCATCCACCCGAACACCGGTTCTCGCCCGGCCCGCGCGCCACTCGGCGCACCACCGGGCACAGGAAAACTTAAGGCGGGGATAAGGCCCCGCTCAGCCGGCCCGAACCCGCCTCCGCGCGCGGCCAGGGCGGCCCGGCCGCCGGGTCACCCGCCCGCGCGGGCTGCCGGGTCGAAAGTAGCAGCAGCAGGAGCGCGTGAGTCGCCGCCACAGCGGGTATGCCGCCGGACCGCTGACCGCGTGAGGGGAAGGCACACCACCATGCTCAGCAAAGAGGACCAGCGCAGATTCGAAGAGATCACCCGTCAGCTCCGAGAGAGCGACCCGAAGTTCTTCGCCCGACTGCAACACCGGACGCGGGCCCGTCGGGGCCGCTACCTGATGCTGTTGACCATCGTGCTCTGGGCCGCGCTTCCGGCGGCGACCGTGCTCGCCGGCGGGCTGGCCGGGGCGGTCTTCGCGGTGGTACTGCTGGCCAACGCCGCGCTCATGTGGCACTTCCGTCGTCGCTGGCTGTGACCCGGGCGGCCGACGGCCCAGTGTGGACCGGGGCGTCCGCCTCCGGGCGGGCGCGGCCGAACTCCCGGTACGCCCGGTGCAGCCGCTCCACCAGGCCGGGCCCGCCGAGCGCGGGGGCGGGCGCACCGAGCTGACGCAGCAGCAGGTCCGGGTCGGTCGACAGGTTCGGTGGCCGGTTCGGCAGCGGCACCGGCGGCACCCAGAACCGGTCGACCGCGTCGGCCAGCGCCGGCACAGGCAGCGAGACCAACGCCCGCGCGGCGCCCACGGCCGGCACCACCCGACCCATGCCGTCCACGCCGTCCACGCCGCCCACACCGTCCAGGCCACCTGCGCCGCCCGCGCCGTCCAGGCCGTCCGCGCCGTCCACGCCGGACGACCGGTCGGCCCGGTCGAGCCGGCCGGCCCCGCCCGCGCCACTGCCGGTGCCGCCCGCCGTGGCGGGTGATCCCGCCGGGACCGGGGCGGCGGGGCGGTCGCCGATGGGCGGGGCGGCGTCGGGGTCGACGGCGGCGGCGCGCAGGGCGCGCAGGCGGCCCAGCAGCTCCGCCCGACGCCGGCCCCGCCAGTGCAGCAGCTCGAACGGGTCGGCGTCGAACGCCTCCGCGAGCAGGTAGAACGTCGCCGCCAGGTGCTTGCACGGCACCGCGTAGTCGGGGCAGTTGCACCGCTGGGTCAGCTCGTCGACGTCGGCGGGGAAGAGCGGCGCCCCGGCCGTGGCGCAGAGCTGCTCCAACTCGGCCGGGAGGTCCCCGGCCAGCAGCCGGGCGCTGAAGAACGCCTGCGCCGCCAGCTCCGCCTCGATGCGCTGCCACAGCTTCGCCGGGAACGGCGCCAGCGCGATGCGCACCTCGTACGGCCGGGGTCGGGAGCCCTGCACGCGGGCGGTGACCACCCCGGGGGCGATGCCGAGGTCGAGCACCTGCCCCGAGCGCGCGTACGACCGGCCGCGGGTGAGCCGGGTGCCCAGCGCGAACGACTCCAGCACCTCCAGGAACCGCCGCGACCACCAGGACCGGCCGATCGCGCCCCGGGTGCTGCGGGCCCGCAGCCCGCCGTCGACCCGGCGCGGCGGGCCGTAGTCGGCGAAGCGGTCGGTCACTCCACCACCGCCCCGGCCTCCAGCGCGAAGAGCTCGCGCAGCCGGTCGGTGGAGAGCTCGGTGACCCACTGCTCGCCGCTGCCCACCACCGACGCCGCCAGGCTCCGCTTCTCGGCGATCATCGCGGCGACCTTCTCCTCCACCGTGCCGGCGCAGACGAACTTGCGGACCTGCACCCGGCGGCGCTGGCCGATGCGGAACGCCCGGTCGGTCGCCTGGTCCTCGACGGCCGGGTTCCACCACCGGTCGACGTGCACGACGTGGTTGGCGGCGGTGAGGGTCAGCCCCGTGCCGCCGGCCTTCAGCGAGAGCACGAACAGCGGCGGGCCGGCGGCGGACTGGAACCGGGCCACCATGGCGTCCCGGTCGGCCTTGCCGACCCCGCCGTGCAGGAAGAGCACCTCGCGGCCGAAGCGGGCGGAGAGGTGCCCGCGCAGCATCCCACCGAACTCGGCGTACTGGGTGAAGAGCAGGGCCCGCTCCCCCGCCGCGAGGACCTCGTCGAGGATCTCCTCCAGCCGGGCCAGCTTGCCGGAGCGGCCGGGCAGCGCCGAGCCGTCGTGCAGCAGCTGGGCGGGGTGGTTGCAGACCTGCTTGAGCCGGGTCATCGCTGCCAGCACCAGCCCGCGCCGCTCGATGCCGGTGCTGGAGGCGATCCGGGCCAGCATGTCGTCGACCACCGCCTGGTAGAGCGACGCCTGCTCGGTGGTGAGGTTGCAGAGCACCTCCATCTCCAGCTTCTCCGGCAGATCAGAAATGATCGACTTGTCGGTCTTGAGCCGGCGCAGCACGAAGGGGCCGGTCATCCGGCGCAGCCGCTCGGCGGCCTCGGTGTCGCCGTGCCGCTCGATCGGCTCCGCGTACGCCTTCTTGAAGCTGGCGGCCGGGCCGAGCAGGCCGGGGTTGGCGAACTGCATGATGGACCACAGGTCGGCCAGGCGGTTCTCCACCGGGGTGCCGGTGACCGCGATCCGGTGCCGCGCGGGCAGCGACCGGACGGCCTCCGCCTGCCGGGTGGAGGCGTTCTTGATCGCCTGCGCCTCGTCGACCACCACCCGGTGCCAGTCGATGCCGGCGAGCTCGACGGCGTCGCGGGCGGCCACCGAGTAGGTGGTGAGGACCAGGTCCGCGCCGTGCACGGCCTCCGCGAAGCCCGCCCCGCGCGCCCGCTCCGCCCCGTGATGCACGTGTACGCGCAGCTTCGGGGTGAACCGGGCCGCCTCCCGCTGCCAGTTGCCGACCAGCGACATCGGGCAGACCAGCAGCGTCGGCCCCGCCTCGGGCGGGTCCCCGGCGAGCAGGGCCAGCAACTGCACCGTCTTGCCCAGCCCCATGTCGTCGGCGAGCACCCCGCCGAGACCCAGCGACTCCAGGAACGCCAGCCAGGCCAGCCCGCGCCGTTGGTACGGCCGCAGCGTCCCGGCGAAGCTCGGCGGCGGGTCCAGCGGGGTCAGCCGCCGCTCGGCCTGCCCGGCCAGGAGGTCGCCGAGCGCGCCGTCGGCGACCACCTCCAGCACCGGCAGCGCGTCGTCGGAGTCGGCGTCGGCCAGGCCGAGCCGGAGCAGGTCGGCCACGGTCAGCTCGCCGGCCGAGCGCAGCAGCCGCAGCCCGGCGGCCAGCCGCCCCGGGTCCAGTTCCACCCAGCGCCCCCGCAGGCGGACCAGCGGGGTCTTCAGCTGCGCCAGCGCGGCCAGCTCCGCGGCGGAGATCGGCTCGTCGCCGAGCGCCACCTCCCACTGGTAGTCGACCAGCGCGGCCAGCCCGAACCCGCTGTCGGCGGTGGTCACGGTGCCCGGCGCGGTGCGGCTGCGGGCCTGCAACCGGGCCCCCAGCCGCGCCGAGGGCCGCCGCCACCAGCCCGGCAGCAGCACCCCGAACCCGGCGGCGTGCAGCACCGGGGCGCCCTCGCGCAGGAACCGGTGCGCCCCCTCCACGTCCAGCTCCAGGGCCTGCGGGGTGGCGGTACGCAGGGCCGCGTCCAGCTCCGGCCAGAGCCGGCTGGCCCGGCCCAGCTCGGCGAGGAGGGTCTCCTGCGGGGAGTCCAGCCCGCCGGCGAGGGCGGGCACGGTGTGCGGGGACTGCCAGACCTGCGCGGCGTCGACGACCAGGCTCGGCTCGTCGGCGGCCTGGAGCCCGAACTCCACCCGCCAGCGACCGGCGACCGAGATGGCCGCCGTGCCCGTCGGGTCCGGGGCGGGCACCAGGGCATCGGCGAGGGGGTCGACGGCCGGTTCCACCAGGCGGAAGCTCGCCCGCACCGCGCCGCCGGCCGCGTCCCGCTGCCAGTCGTCCAGCTCGGCGGCGAGGGCGTCGAGGGCGGCCGGGGCGGCGGAGAAGTCGCCGTACGGCCCGGTCAGCGCGGCCAGCCAGGCCGGCACCGCCCCGGACTGCCGGCCGCCGCCCCGGGGCACCGAGGCGCGGGTGAGGGCCGACCGGGCGGCGGCGTCGGTGAGCGCGTCGAGGGCGTCGGCGATCAGCTCACCCGGGGGCAGGTCGACGGCGGCCCGAGCGGCCGGGGGCAGGGCCAGGGCCAACGACCGCGCCCAGGCCGCGTCGCCGCCGGTGAGCACCGGCCGCCACACCGCGAACGCCCGCACCGGCCCCGCCGACCGGGACCGACCCGGCGTCACCGCCGCCCCGGACCGGCTCGGCGTTCCGGACCGGCTCGGCGTCCCGGGCGACCGCGACCCGCCCGGCATTCCGGTCGGCGGGGACCAGTCCGGCGGTCCGCCCGATCCGGGGCTGGGCGCGGGGGCGGCTGGCCGGAAGGCCGTCGGCCCGGGCCCGGCGGCGGCTGGCTGGAAGGCCGTCGGCCCGGGCCCGGCGGCGGCTGGCTGGAAGGCCGTCGGCCCGGCTGCGGGGGCCGGGGCGATGCCGGGCAGCACCCGGCCACGGCGGACCAGGTCGGCGGCGAAGTCGGCCAGCTCGGCGAGGTGCCGCAGGGTGGCACCGGGCACGGCGGCCCGGTCGCCGACGGCGCGCAGCAGCGCGGGCACGGCCTGTGGGGCGTACCGGAGGGCGGGGGCCCGCCAGCCGGCGAGGGTGACCGGCCCACGGAGCGGTTCGCCGACGTCGGCGCGGACCAGCTCCGGCGACTCGGCCGGGGTGCCCGCCCGGGTGGGCAGGCGCAGCAGCACCGTGCCGGCCTCGGCGGGCCAGGCGACGGCGTCGAGGGCGGCGGTCAGGGTGGCGTGGTCGGCGGCGAACGGGTGGGGGCGCTCGCGGGGGGCCCGGCCGGGGCGGCGGGGGGCCCGGGGCGGCCGGGCGCTGTCCTCCGCCCAGACCACGAGCCCCGCGCCGGGCAGCCACGACCCGTGGACGACCAGCACCGCTCCCCCTCCGGCCGACGACATCCGAGGATAGCCGGGCCCCGGTCCGGCCGTAGGACGACCTGTCCGACGCGGCCCGGTCGACTAGCCTCGGCGCGATGTTCGACCTACTGGTGCTCGGGGGCCTGGGGGTGGATCTGCGGGTACGCGTGCCGCAGCTTCCGCTGCCGGCCGCCGACTCGCTCACCGTCCCCCCGATCGACCTGCGGATCGGCAACACCGGGGCGGGCGTGGCGCTGGCCGCCCGCGCCCTCGGGCTGCGCGTCGCGGTGGTCGACGTGCTCGGGGCCGACCCGGCCGGCACGGTCGTACGCGAGGCGCTGCACCGGGCCGGGGTGCCCGCCGTGCTGGCCGTGGACCCGGGCGGGACCCGCCGGTCCGTGAACCTGGTCGACCCCACCGGCCGCCGGATGTCGCTCTACGATCCCCGGCCGTGGCAGGGGCCGCCGCCGTTCGCCGCGCAGCGGTTGGCCGAGCTGGCCCGGGACGCGGCCCACGTACACGTCTCGATCATGGATTGGCTGCCTGCCCGGCTGCCCGCCCTGCGCGCCGGCCTCCCCGCCGGGGTCGGTCTCAGCACCGACCTGCACGACTGGGACGGCGACGATCCCTACCACCGGCCCTTCGCCGAGGCCGCCGACCTGGTCTTCGTCAGCGGCGTCCGCCTCGGCGACCGGGCCGGGGCGCTCGCGGCCGGGCTGGCCCCCCGGACCGTCGTGGTCACCCGGGGCGCGGACGGGGCGGAACTCTTCGCCGGCGGCACCCCGGCCGTCCGGGTGCCCGCGGCCGTCCCACCGGGGCCGGTGGTGGACAGCAACGGCGCCGGGGACGCCTTCGCCGCCGGCCTGGTCGCCGCCCGGCTGCGGGGGGCGGGGCTCGTCGAGGCGGCGGCGTACGCGGCTCGGGTCGGCGCGGCGGCCTGCGCCCACGACGGCATGGAGTACCCGCCGGGCCTGCTCCCGCCGCCGCGGTGAAAGGCCGAGGGCGCTCGGGGCCGGCCGGGGTCGGAACGGCCGTGTTCGGGGCGCCTTCGGGCGGGGCAGCGGGACGGGTCAGCGGACGCCGGTGGAGCCGTCGGTGAGCTCGCGCAGGATGTCGGCGTGGCCGGCGTGCCGGGCGGTCTCCTCGATCAGGTGCGTCAGGATCCAGCGCAGCGACACCTCGCCGAGTTGCTCGTGCGGCACCACGTGGTCGAGGTCGAAGCGCGCCGCCAGGTCCCGGGACAGGGCGCAGGCCTGCTCGTAGTCGGCCAGCAGGGACTGCACCGTGTCGGCGTCGTCGAGGGCGAAGCTGGCCGCCGCCGCCTCCTCGGTGGTCTCGTAGACGTCGTCCGGTCGCGGGGCGAGCAGGCGCGGAAACCAGTTTCGTTCGACCAGCGTCAGGTGCTTCACCAGGCCGGCGAGGGTGGTGGCGGAGGGCACCAGCCGGCGGCGAGCGGCGGCGTCGCTGAGGCCGCGCAGCTTGCGCGCCACGATGTCGCGGTGGAAGTCGAGGAAGGAGTTCAGTACGGCGCGCTCGTCGCCGGTGCGGGCCAGCACCGGACCGAGGGTCGGATCGATCACGATTTTCGTCATCGCGGCAGCGTAATCGACCGGTGACTCGCGTCCCGACCGTCAGGTGGGGACGGTCTGCCATCTCCTGCGAGGTGGGCGCGCGGCAGGCAGGATGGTGCCATGGCAGCAACGGTAGAGATCCCACTGGCGGGCGGCAGCGCCGACGGGCAGACGGTCACGGTCGAGCTGGACAGCAACGGCCGGCCCCCGCTGACCCACCACCACATCGGCGAGCACGGGCTGGCCGGGGCGGAGATCTACGAGCTGGAGTCGGTCGCCGAGGGCGACCGGGATTGGCGCTACCGGTCGCGCGGCCCGGCCTCCTGACCCGGCGCGAGCCCGGCAACGCCCGCCGCCGAGCGCGGCAACGGCCCGCCGACGGGCCCTGGCGTCAGGCCGCTGCGGCCCGCTTCGCGGCCAGGGTACGCAGGCTCGCCAGCACCGCGCCGGTCACCTGCGAGGTGCCCCGGGCCTGGTCGCAGACCTCGGCCACCCGACGGGCCGTGGCCTCCGCGCGGGCCTCCCGCTCGTCCCAGAGCCGGTCGACCTCGGCCAGCAGGGGCCCCTCGACCTCGCGTTCCACCCCGCGCAGCGCGGGCACGCCGAGCCGCTGGGCCAGGTCGAAGACCTTCCCCGCGTACGGCAGGGGCAGGAACGGCGTGCCGACCATCGCGGCGAAGATCAGGAAGTGCAGTCGCATGCCCACGGCCAGGTCGAAGTGGCGCATCAGCCCGAGCACCTGCCGGGGCGAGTAGTCGCCGTGCAGGATGCGGCCCCGTTCGGCGGAGGTCATGTGCGACATCACCCCGTGCGCGTGCCGGATGTCGTCGCGTTCCATGGGCACGAAGAGCACGTACGCGTCGATCCGGTGGATCAGGAAGTCGGCGATCTGGGCGATCAGCCGGTGGTAGCCGTCGACGTCGAGGCGCTCGGCGGCCCGGCCCGGCTCCCGGACGCTGAGCCCGACCAGCCGGGTGCCGGCGGGCACCCCCTCCTCACGCAGGAAGCGCTCGGGGAACTCCTCGGGCGTGAGCAGGAACGCCGGGTCGCCGGTCACCGTGATGGGGTTGAGCAGGCCGGCCTCCTCCAGCACCATCCGGGACTCCTGGTCGCGCACGGTCACCTCGATCGCGTCGGCCAGGGTCTCCCGCACCATGCCGGTGTCCACCGGGTCGCTCAACGGCCCCACCCCCACCGCGTACGTGATCAGGGGCAGGCCGCGCTCCTGGGCGACCCGGACCACCCGCAGGTAACGGCGGGCCTCCCGGTCGTAGAGGATGCCGCCACCGCCGAGGATCAACAGGTCCAGCTCGGCCAGCACCTGCGACGAGTCGACCCGGCTCACGCCCTCCCAGGGCACCGCCTCCACATCGGGGTGCGCGTGGGCGGTGTGCGCCGGGTTCCGGGAGAAGACGATGATGCGCGCGTGCGGCTCGTGCGAGCGCAGGTCGGCCAGGAGAGCGGTCAGGATGGCCTCGTCGCCGAGGTTGCGCCCGCCGTACGAGCCCAGCACGCCGATCGTCAGCGCGGTGCGGTTCCCCATCGCCTCGCTCCTCCCGGTGTGCGTCCGGCCAGGGTTCCCGGGTGCGTCCGGGCAGGGTTCCCGCTGGGTGCGGGGGCACACCTGGGGCGCTCAGCCCTGCCCGACCGGGGCGGCCGGCGCGCTGGGCTGCCCGGCCGGCTCGCGTCCCCGGTGCGCGGAATGCACCTCGATGTTGTGGATCCACGGCAGGGCCGGGCCGGCCGGGGCACCGCGCTGCGCCCCTCCCCCACCCGCCGGAGCCGCCCACCCACCCCGCCCCGGTGATCAGGACGCCATGGTCGTCATCCGGGCGTTTTAGGGTCCATGGCGTCCTGATCACCTTTGGTCGACAGGTGGTGGATGGCGTCGCGGTAGGCGGCGAAGGCGAGCTTGGGCCGGTAGGCGTCGGTGACCAGCCCCAACGTCGCGGTGGGCTGGTCGGAGGCGCTGTCGGCGTCACGCAGGCCAAAGAGCTCGTACTGGGTGATGTGCAGCGCCTCCCGGCGGGCGAGGACGACGCCGAGCATGTCGGTCAGGGAGTCCCGCTGCCCCCGCTCGGTGCGCCCCGCCCCGCTGGGGCTGCCGTTCTCGGCCACGTGGATCGGCACGCCCGCCGGGATGCCGGCGCGGGGCAGGCAGTGGTGGCGCAGGTGGTCCAGGGCGTGCGCGGTGAGGGACGCGACGTCCCCCGGCTCGCCGCGCGGGGCGACGGGTGAGAAGGCGTCGGGATACAGGCCCAGGCCGACGTAGTCGACGTGGGCGGCGAAGTCCCGCCGCGGCAGGGCGGAGAGGTACGCCCAGAACGCGTCGTCGCCGCCCAGCCACTCCGCCGGCTCGGCGACGGAGAAGCCGACCCGTACGTCGTGGTGGCCCCGGCGGTCGAGCGCGGCCCGCGCGTGGGGCACCCCGAGGGCCAGGGCCTGGAGTACGCCGGGCGAGCTGCCGTCGATGAGCGGGATCGGGAAGTTGGCTTCGAGCGTCACCTGCAAACAGCGTGTCAGGTGGCCGTAGCGGTCGACGACGGTGTCGAGGAAGGCCAGCCAGCCGGGGATGTCGGCGGTCGACGGCAGGTAGCTGACCACGAGGTCCAGCTCGCGTCCCGCCTCGACGTACCACTGGTCGGGCATCGTCAGGTGGGCGAGTTCGTCGCCGGCGTCGAGCCCGGCGACCGCCTCCGGTGGGGCGTCGTCGCCGAGGAAGTGCACGTACTCGCGGACGACGAACGGGTGGCCGCCGGCCAGGTCGTCGACGAGGGCGCGGATCGCGGTCGGGTCGGGCGGGCGCGCGCAGAGGGTGCCGACCCGCCCGCCCGGGTAGATGCCGAACTTCATGCGCCGCTCCCTGCTGCGTCGCCGGGGTGCGCGCCCGGCCAGTCGATGTCGTGCGAGCGGATGCGCGCCGCCAGGGTCCTGACCCAGCCGGCCTCGGCGGCCACGACGGTGGCCCAGTACGCGGCTTCGAGCATGTGCGCCTCGGCCACCCCGTCGGGTGTCTCCCGCAGGGCCGGCAGTTCCCGGTCGAGCCGGGCGGCGCGGGTGTCCAGGATCGACGCCGCGTGGTCTGCCGGGAGGATCCCCAGGTAGGCCACGGCCATGACGAAGTCCGCCGAGGCGGCCGGGCCGTCGCGCAGCCCCTGCTCGACCCGGCGGCGGAGGTCTGCCACCCCCGCCTCGGTCGGCTCGTACGCCGTGCGCGGCGGCCGGTTGCCCACCCGCTCGGGGACGCCGGCGGCGACCAGACCGGCCCGCTCCAGCGCCTTGAGCAGGGAGGTGACGGTGCTGCGGGTCACCGACAGGTGCCCGTACCGGGTGCGGAGGCGGGTCGTGAGGTCGTAGGCGTGCGCCGGCTGCTCGACGAGGAGCCCGAGCAGCGGCAGCACGAGGCTGTTGCGGGAGGCGTCCAGGGGCACCCGGACAACCTATTAGACGTATACGTCTAACGGCAAGGGCGGTGCGACCGCGCGGACCGCAGAGCGTAATTGGTTGGTGTGGCGCCGCCGCGCCGCACTACGGTGCCGGTCGTGCCCATCCACGACGACGAGGTCCGCGCCACCGTCGGTCAACTGCGCCGACTGCTGGCGGCCCAGTGCCCGCAGTGGGCCGACCTCGCGGTGACGCCCCTGGCCGACGACCTGGAGGGCACCGATCACGTGCTGTTCCGGATCGGCGACGACCTGGTCGCCCGGCTGCCCAAGATCGGCTGGGCGGTCGACCAGGCCGACTCCGACGCCCGGTGGCTGCCCGCGCTGGCCCCCCACCTGCCGGTGCGGATCCCCGTCCCGTTGCACGTCGGCGAGCCGGGCGCGGGTTACCCGTGGCGGTGGACGGTGGTGCCGTGGATCCCCGGCGCGACGCCGCCCCGGCTGGGCAGCGACGACGTGCCGCTGGCCCGCGAGCTGGCGGCCTTCGTGCACGCCCTGCACCGGGTGGATCCCACCGGCGGTCCGGTCAAGCGGCCGGGGGCCCGAGGGGCCGCCCTGCGCCACGTCGACGACGGCGTACGCCAGGCGCTCTCCCGCCTCGCCGCGCACGACGACGGCTTCGACGTCGCCGACGCCGAGGCCGCCTGGGAGGTCTGCCTCGCCGCCGCCGACTGGGCCGGGGACCCGGTCTGGATCCACGGCGACCTGCAACCGGGCAACCTGATCACCGACGCCGGCCGGCTCGCCGCGGTCGTCGACTTCGGGGCCCTCGGCGTCGGCGACCCGGCACCCGACGTCGCCCCGGCGCTCTGGACCTTCACCGGCGCGGCCCGCGACACCTACCGAAAGGCGCTGGGGTACGACGACGACACCTGGCGCCGGGCCTGCGGCTGGGCCCTCGCACCGTCGCTGACCGGGGTGGACTACTACCGGCACAGCCTGCCCCGGATGGCCGAGCACGGCCGCCGGATGGTCCGCGCGGTCATCGCCGAACTGACGTGAGCGCCGCCGCCGTGGGCGTGAGCCCGCCGCGGGGGCGTGAGCGAACGCCCGGAGGCGTTCTCCGCCCAGGGCCTCCGGGGCGGCGGCTCAGGCGCGCTCCTCCAGGTTGGCGACCATCGTCTGCAGGCCGGCGACGACGCGGTCGTACTCGCCGTCGGCGAGCCCTCGCACCGTGCGGTCGCGAATGGCTCGCACCTCCTCGGCCAGGCTTTCGAGGAGCGCACGGCCGGTCTCGGTGAGCTCGTACGCTCCCCCGGTCGCCGCGACGACGAGTCCCCGCGTCGCGAGCGGGGCGAGGTGCGGCTCGACGGTCTCGCCGGTCGTTCGGTCGAGGAACGGGGCGACCGCCGCGTTCAGGGCATCGGACGTGGCAGGCCCCTCGGCGAGCATGTTGAGCAGTTGCCACTGACGGCGGCTGATGTCGCGGTTGCCGAGGGCGCACTCGAACCTCTCGTCGATCAGCCCGTCGAGTTTGCGCAGGAGAAGGCCGATCGGTGGTGGGAAAAATCGCCGCTGCCCATCAGTTGTAGTCATACAATCATTTCAGCGGCGAGCGCCATGATTGTCAAATAACAACTGTCGTAGGGTGACGGCATGCCAAAACGAGAGCGCGCGCCGGAGGACGTCGTCGAACGGGCGCTCGTGCGCATCCGCCGCGACCAACAGGCGGCCCGCCTGCACCGCACGGCGACAAAGGGCGGATCGGCCAAGGCACCCTCGCCGGGTGCGGCACGATTCCGCTACCTCGATGCCCTCGACGAGGCAGAAGACGGCATGGCCATCTCCGAGATCGCTGCGGCGATCGGCGTCGACCGGCCCAGGGCCAGCCGCCTGACGACCGAGCTGCTCGACGACCGGCTCATCGAACGCCGTGCGGACCCCGGCGACTCCCGGTACGCCCGCATCCGGCTGACCGCGCGGGGGAGGTCCCTCGTGGACGACATCCACGCGACCCGGCGGGCCGCCGTCACCGAGGCACTTGCCGGATTCACTGCGGAGGAGTCCCACACCTTCGCCGCTCTCCTCGACCGCTTCGTCACCGCGTGGCAAAGGCGCGGCAGCGCCATCCAGCACCGGTAGACGAAGCTTCCGTTGTTCCGGCTCCCGATCAACGTCCAGGTCGTACCGATCGACGGATCGGCGGGGTTCGGCGCGAAGAACCCGCTGGAGGAGCAGTACGGGCCGCCGGGCCCGGAGGACGCCCGCTCGTCGACCCGGGCCTCGAAACCGCGCAGGGCGTGCCGGTAGACCGCCACGACGCTGCCGCCCTGCCGGGACGCGAGGGAGCGGGGTCGTGCTGCCGACAGCATGGGCAACACCAGCCGCCGAAGCCATAGATCGATGTCGGCTTTTGTCCGATCGACGAAGAATTTCTTCCGTGCCGGTAAATGGATCGAGGCGCTGATGCGTAAACCCCGTGTGGAACGAGAACAGAAGGACTTCGCGGACTTCTACCAGCGCTTCCGAGACAACTGCCTGCGTGCCGTACTAGCTGGCACGGGCGATCGCGCGCTGGCCGAAGATTTGGTCGCTGAGTCGTTCGCGCGAGCCTGGGCCTCCTGGCCGCAGGTGAGCCAGCATCCGGCACCGGCGGCGTGGGTGGTGCGCACCGCCCTCAACATCCGGGTGTCCTGGTGGCGGCGACGCCGACGGGAGGTGGCCCTCGACGGCCATGAGCGGGCGTCCCTCATCGAGGACGACCCCGACACGAACGATGCTCTGCTGGCCGCCGTTCGCCGGCTGCCGCGGCGGCAGCGCGAGGTGGTCGTGTTGCGCATCTGGCTCGACCTGGACACCAGGTCCGTGGCAACGGTGCTGGACATCTCCGCCCAGACCGTAGCCGTCCACCTGTCCCGTGCCACCGCAACCCTGCGGGCGCAGCTCGCGCCCGCAGCCCGTCAGGAGGTTCGATCATGAATGACGACGATGAGCTGTGGAACGCGGTGAGGCAGACCCTTTCCGACGTACGGATGGATCGTCCCGTCGAGGCGATCGAGCAGCGCGGCCGGGCACGGCGGCGCAGGCGCCACGTTCTCGGCGTGGCGACCGGTGGTGGCGTCGCGGCCGTGGCCGCGCTCGCGCTGGCCCTGCCGATGGCCCTGGGAACCGGCCCGGCCTCGGCCCCGACCAACCCGGCCTCGGCCCCGACCGGCCCGGACAACCAGGCTGGGCCGACCTCCCCGGCACCGGCAGGCAACACCAAGCTCGTGTCCCTGGCGACCAACCTCACCGCGGAAAACGCCGCGCTGCCGGGTGACGCGTCGCTGATCATCGAAAAGGTCGATGTCCGTCGGGGCAGGCCGCCATCTCGTACCCGGTACCACCTGTACACCGACAGCGGCATGTACTACTACACGGGGGCCAAGCGCGCACTCCCACCGGTGATCGCCCGTGGCGAGTACCTCGGCAACGGCTTCCACCCCCGTGGGCTGGCGGCGGCGCGGTACGCCGCAACCGGTGACGTCGCCAAAGCCCGCGAGCAAATGATCAACGCCGTGTACGACGAGGGAAAGCCCCCTCCCGCCGAGGAGGCCCGCCAACGGGAGCAGGTCCTTCGGGGGAAGGGGATCACCTCCCCGCCGGCTATCGATGAGGCCCGCAAGCGCGCCATCGCCGACAACCACCTCTGGGTCAACAGCGTCGACGTGCTCTCCGCGGGGGGAGGCGACCCGAAGGTACGGGCGGGCGTGCTTCGTCTGATCGCCACCATTCCCGAGGTCACCGTTGTGGATTCGACGGCCGGCGGGCAGCCCGCCCTGACCCTCACCGCAAAGGTGTTCGAGGGCTACGACAACCGGCAAGTGCTGACGATCAACGCCCAGAACGGGGTGCCGATCAGGTCCGTGACGGATGACCCGGAGTCGAAGACCCTCTCTGTGTCGACCTTCAAGGTCTCCCGGGTGACGGTGGCCGACATCAGGGCCGGCACGTTCTGACCCTCGCCCCTTCACGCCACTACCCGCCCTACGAGCAAGCGAGACGATGAAGGCCACCGGTCATCCGGTGTCCTGCATCGTGTGCTGGTCAGAGTGTGGGCGCGGCAGGTTTCGAACCTGCGACCCCTCGCTTGTAGGTTCCGGGCGCTCCCGTCCGGGCGCGTCCGCGCATGTCTCTGACGTCGAGCGCTGATCCGTAGCCTTCCGTTGCTGGTCACTGCTGTCCGGCCCTGTTGCTGTCACCGTTGCTGTCGACAGCAACAGGGCACGGCATAGTTCATCGCTACAGCTCGTCTCCGTCGCTCGCAGCAGCACCACCGAGCCACGAGGTTCGTGCGATCCAACGGTATGAGAACTCGACGCCCTGCTCGACGTTCACAATGCTTCCTTCAAGCAGGTTCTCCTCTAGCGCCTCGGTAGCAGCGGCAATCGCAGCGTCCGCAGCTTGGTTGATCCGCGTGGCGTGCTGATTACGCTCGCCTAGCTGGACATCAAGCGTTAAACGGAGGTACTTGGGCGTAGATCCAGACACACGCTCTCCAAGGGGTGACGGTTTAGGCTTCCGGGCATCCTAGGCATCACCTACTGCCGTTGCATGCAAAAGACCGATTCAATGTCGCCAATCGGACAGTTAGGCTGACGACATGACCTGCGCGGCTCGTTCTCTGTTAAAGCGTCGCTAAGGTCCTCGGCTCGCCACCAGCACCAGAAACCCTGCTGGACCTGGCCCTCCTATCACCGGGTCACTTGACCCCCAGGCAACCAGCACAACCATGCAACCTGCGGTGACCCACGACGACCCTCAGCTAGGTCGTCCCCTGGCGTCCGCCTGCGTCCAGGCTTGCGTTTCTCGATCGTCACTCAGTTAGTCACCCCGGATGGCAGTCCGCTCATTGCCCGACCACCGTAGCCGCGCGTGCCGATCACCCTTACATTGAGTGTCATGTCTGGCATCCAGTTGACCTTCGCCATCCTCGGTGCAGCCTTCACGTTGGCGGGTCTCGTCTGGACGATCACATGGGCCATCAGATCTTGGCGCAAGGGCGGTGCCGAGATCACTGCCGAGCTTGGGCAAGGCTATGTGGACAAAGACGGCATCCTTCACGTGTTCTTCCAAGACGGACGATCGAAGATCATTAGGATTGAGGATGATCCGCAGGAGCGTCGCAAAAAGGCTCAACGACCGTCGAAGGCGCGCGCCAAGAAGACCAAGGGTAGGACCAGGGTCAAGAATGAAGATTCGCCTCAGCGTGAACAGCAAGCCGTGAACGCTGTGTTCGCCAGGAACAGTGGCCGAACCGCCGTGACGGTAACCAGGTGTGTTTACGTACTGGACCTGGATCCCACAAAGGTGTTCGACTTTGAGGCGCAGCCGAGCGTAAGCCCCTGGGGTGAACTCCTGCCAAAACGGATCGAAGCTGGCGAAGAAATCCTCTTGCTTCACGACAAGGAGACGATGTGGGCCCTGCTCAATGCTGTGATGCGGAATCACGGTGTCTTTCAGACTGTCTACGGCGTCTACCTTGAGCTTGGCAATGGCACCTTTATCTTTGCGGGCCCACCGATCCTGACGCAGGCTTACATGGATGACGAAGAATATGCAAAGGTTGCCGAACTGGTCCAGCGAGAAGAGTATCAAGGCCCAGAATTCGACGAACCTGGACGCCTCCGCCACCTATGGAGGTTTTGGCGCGCCAGTCGGCGGATGAGAAAGACGTTAGTCAGGGAAGACGATCTTCACCCGGATGATCTACGCGCCATCCGAGGCAAGACTAAAGATCGTTTGCCCAATCGCAGGCGCAAATATCCGGGGCAGGACTCAATACTCTAATCGTAGCTAGTTTCACCGGCGTGCGGACAGAGTTGCGGGCCCCGGTTGTCACTCAGTTCGTCACCCACCAGGGCCACATCGACCACTCGCCTGTAAGCTCTGCGCGCTCCGCGGAGGGGTCCGCTCTTGCCCCTTACCGACCGCCCCAACTGACGGATCACACGGGTGGCCGGCCGCCTCGCCTTTGCCTCGCCGGTCAGTGGACACGGGATGGCGTGGGCTTAGTGCACTCCATACCCTGACGGCATGGCCGCCTTCGTCGATACCGCCCGGGAAGTTGCGCGACAACTACTGGAGAAGCCGTTGCCTCGTCGGTGGAGCCACGTCCAGGCGGTCGCCGCCAAGGCGGACAGGATCAGCGGGGCGGTTTCGGCCGAGGATCGGGAGGTGCTCGTAGCGTCGGCGTGGCTGCATGACGTGGGTTACAGCCCTGACCTGGTCGACACCGGCTTGCACTCCCTCGACGGGGGGCGGTGGCTGCGGCGCGAGCGGTTCGATGGGCGGATTGCCGCTCTGGTGGCTCACCACTCCTGCGCGTGGCTGGAGGCGGAGGAACGCGGGCTCGGTGAGGTCCTGGCCGCCGAGTTTCCTCGGGAGGAGACAGCGGTGACGGATGCGCTCTGCTTCTCGGACATGACGACCGGGCCGGACGGCCAGGACTTCGAGGTGCTGGACCGGCTCGCGGAGATTCGCTCACGGTACGGGCCGGAGCATCTGGTGACCCGGTTCATCCGCCGGGCAGAGCCGGAGATCGTCGCCGCCGTGCAGCGGACTCTGCGCCGGCTCGCCGGCAGCGTTGCTCAGCCGATGTAGGGCTCGGGGCGTTCCTCGTAGCCGTGGTCGACGCGGAGCAGGGTCGACGGGTGGACGTCGAGCGCGCCCAGTTCGTCGCGGGCCACCCATCGGACATCACGTGACTCGTCGCTCGGGGTCGGGGTGCCGCTGACGGGTACGGCTCGCAGGCAGAGCGAGAACTGCTGTCGTACCTCGCCGTCGGAGTACTCGATGACGTGGCCGGGGTCGGAGTAGACGCCAACCATCCCGGTGACCTCGACCCTGACCCCGGTCTCCTCATGGGTCTCCCGGACCGCCGTCTGCGCTACGGACTCGCCAATTTCCTGGCCACCGCCGGGCAGCGACCACAGGTTGTTGTCGGTGCGCTGGATGAGCAGCACCCGGCCGTCATCGTCTCGGACGAAGACGGAGACGGCCACGACGATGCTGTTGGCCTTCGGCGCGTTCGGGTCGTGGTAGTGCTCGACTCTCGCCATGGTCCTAGGCTCCGACCTCGCCGCCCGGCTGCGGCTTCGAGGCGGCCAACACCCGGTCGAAGCTGTCGGAGTAGGTGCCGAACAGGTCGCCACCGTTGAGCCGACGCAGGTGCAGCACCGGGGCGTGTGGCGCCGGGAAACCGAGGACGTGCACGTTGACCAGCATCTCGTCGTCGAACCGATAGATCGAGTTGTACAGGGTCGTGTCGTGGAACAGCACCTGGGCCCCCGGTGCAGCATCAAGCCGGTTGTAGTACTGCTGCACCTGCCGAATCTTCGCCGCCACCACGCCCGGCGCGCCTTCCTCGATGCTCTTTCGCTCGATCGCGGCGCTGGTCGGGTCGCCGAGCAGGATCGTCACCGCAACACCATCAACGGCCTTTTGACGCAGGACATCGATGAGTCTAGGGTCCTGCTCCACGAGGAACAGGCCCGCGTAGGCCAGCACGTCGATCCGCTTCTCTGCCCGCTCGATCAGTCGACGCCAGAGGTCGTACGGCACGGAGGATCGCCGGGAGTAGAGCTGGACCAGCTCGCTCTGCCCGATCTTCGACGCCTTCTCCGGAGTCACCGCGTCCGGCCACAGGTACGGCACATCCTCGCGCACTATCGCCGCAATCGCGTGCCGATGACGGGGATACGGCGTCCGATCCTGCGTAATCCACCGCTCCACGGTCTTCGGGTCCACCCCGACCCTCTCGGCGACGGCGACGGGGGTGAGCCCGTTGCGCAGGATCGCGTCGCGAAGCCGGTGATTCGGCACTCGACCCTCCACGAAGGGACAACTAGGACGCACTCACAGTAACGAAGACGTCCCAAGTCGTCCAGCCCATCGGCTGGGGTGTCCCGGAGTTTTCAGGAGCCTCATTCCCAGCCATCAACGCAGGTGTGGCCCTGTCGGTGAAAGGGGCATCATGGGATCAAGATCAGGCAGTCGAACCTTCCACATCCACCCGGTGATTACCCGCTTCTGCGAGATCCTGCGCCGCAGGTCGCATGGGCATGGCAGCCAGGATGCCGCACCGGATAGCGGGCGGGCGGGGCAGGAAGCGGAGTTCCGCGCGGCGCAGCAGTTGATCCTCGACGAGGCCGAGCGCCAGCGCGGCACCCCGGAACGCGGACTGCACCGCCGGCACACCGAGCAGGCCCAGATCGTTCCACTCGCTGAACGACGGGCGTCCCTGCTCGACTGCGGTCAGCAGCGCAACCACCAGCGCCGTGACTGATCTGCCCGCCGGCCGGCGGATGGCGTACTGGCGGGACCGGCGCGGAATGTCGCAGCAGACGCTCGCCGACGCGCTCGGCAAGTCGAAGAGCTGGGTGGACAAGGTCGAGCGAGGCGTCCGCCGGCTGGACAAGCTCTCCAACCTCCAGGACATCGCCCGGGCGCTCCGGATCGACGTCCAACTCCTGCTCGACACCGACCCGCCCCCGGCCGCCAGTCCCGGCACCGTGGCGGACCGGCCGATCTCCGACCGGGACATCGATGCCGTCCGAGCGGCCCTGTTCCGATGCGCGACCCCCACCCACCTGGACCGCGCTCACACACCCCCGGCCGAACTCGATCGCAGCGCCGAGCACGCCTGGCTGGCCTTCCAGCACGCCGATTACCGGCAACTCCTGCGTACCCTGCCCGACCTGCTGCGCGGCACCCAGCTCAACCGGGCCGCGCACCCCGGCGCGCGGACGTGCCACCTGCTCGGGCAGGCCCATCAGCTCACCTCGGCGGTCCTCGGCAAGGTGGGCGAGACCGGCATGGCCTGGCTCGCCGCCGACCGGGCCATCACCATCTGCCAGGACGCCGACGACGAACTCCTCGCCGCAGCCGCGACCGTCCAGCTGGCCCGCGTGCTGCGCGCCCTGGGTCACCCCCGGGACACCATGGAGGTCGCCATCACCGCCGCGCAGCGACTCGCCCCGACCGATCCGCGCACCGCACCACCGTCACGCCTTTCCTGGTACGGAACCCTGCTGCTCCAGGCCGCAGCCGGTGCCGCCGGCTGCGGCGCTCGGCACACCGCCACCGAGCTACTCGACCAGGCCGACGAAACAGCCGCCCTGCTCGGCGAGGACCGCAATGAGCGCGGGATCAGCTTCGGCCCGGTCGTGGTGGACCTGGCCCGAGTCACCACCACGCTCGATCTCAGCGGCCGCACCGACGCGCTCGCCCTACACCGAAAACTCGTCGCCGCCGCCGCATTCCAACAGCTACCCAAACAATGCCGGGCGGCTTACCTCGTCGACGTCGCCGGGCAATGCGTGCGGCTGGGCGACCTGCCCGAGGCCGGACGCGCCCTGCTGCTCACCAACCGGGTGGCCCCCACCGAAATACGACACCGCCCCGCCGCCTGCGACACCCTCCGCGCCGTGGTACGCCGAAGCACCCGACCCGCCCCCGAGATCATCCGCCTAGCCGAGACCCTGCGAATAGCCGTATGACCCAGCTCGGCGCGGCCCAGGGCAGCACGGCGATCGAACTCCGGCCGCTCATCGAGCGGCCCGCGCTGGTGGTGATGGGTGGGCGCGGCAGGTTTCGAACCTGCGACCCCTCGCTTGTAAGGCGAGTGCTCTCCCACTGAGCTACGCGCCCCGAACGCCCGCACGGCGGGCCGGAGTCCGGCAAGCTTACCCTGCCGACCCAGGCCCGCCGAGCGGGTGTGTCCGGGAGTGGATCAGGCGGCGACGGCCTCGGCGAGGGCCTTGCGCCAGCCCTGCTGGTCGCGCGCCTCGCCCGGCATGTTCATCTCGGCGAAGCGGACCACGCCGGCCTTGTCGATCACGAAGGTGCCCCGGTTGGCGATCCCGGCGACGTCGTTGAAGACGCCGTACGCCTGGGCCACCGCGCCGTGCGGCCAGAAGTCGGCCAGCAGCGGGAACTGGTAGCCCTCCCGGTCGGCCCAGACCTTGTGGCTGTAGACCGAGTCCACGCTGACGGTGAGCACCTGCACGTCGTCGTTGACGTACTCGTTGAGGTTGTCCCGCACCTCGCAGAGCTCGCCCTGGCAGACGCCGGTGAAGGCGAGCGGGTAGAAGACCAGCAGCACCGTGCGCTTGCCGCGGAAGTCCGACAGCCGGACCTCCTGGTTGTTCTGGTCCTTCAGGACGAAGTCCGGCGCGTCGGCGCCAACCTCGATCGGCATGCAAGCTCCCTGGGGTCGAGTCGGGGTGGCATCAGCCTGCCACACCCGGCGGCCGGGGCGACCGGGTGTGGCAGGCGGAGGTCCTGCTGTTACTTCTTGGCCTTGGCGCCCCGGCGCAGCACCAGGCGGGCGCCGCTCCAGTCCCGGCCGGCGTTGATCGTGGACGTCTGCTGGAGGCCAGCGGTGGGCGCGGACTCCGCGACCTCGCTCGGCTCGACGTGACCCTCCCGCCCGGCCTTGGGCGTCAGCAGCCACACGACGCCGTTGTCGGCCAGCGGGCCGAGGGCGTCGACGAGGAGCTCGAAGAGGTCACCGTCGCCGTCGCGGTACCAGACCAGCACCGCGTCGACCACCTCGTCGGTGTCCTCGTCGACCAGATCTCCACAGCGGTCGGTCAGGGCGTCCCGGAGTTCCTGGTCGACGTCGTCGTCGTACCCCATCTCCATGACGACCATCCCCGGCTCGATCCCGAACCGGTCCGCCAGGAGACGTACCCCGTCGGCGGCCTGACCAGCGGTCGCGCTCACTGTCGCGTGCCTCCTCATCTCATCCCTGCTCGCGGCATCGTTGCGACGCCGTCAGGCAAAGTCCACACACTCCTGGCCCCCCGCGCAAGTGGCGCACCGGGTGGAACGGAATTTACCGTGCCAGCAGCGTACGGGCACCGTGGGTGATGGCCTCCTCCGAGACCAGCACGTGACGGGCAGCCGGGCCCAATGGTACAAAAGAGTCAATACTGGCGACTCGCAGCGCCGTACCGACGTATCCGCCGTCGACCAGGGCGGAGATCACGCCCTCCCCGACCCCGCCCGAGCGGCGCGTCTCGTCCACCACCAGCACCCGGCCGGTCGCCGAGGCCTCCCGGACGATGTCCGCGACCGGCAGCGGCGCGATCCACCGCAAATCCACCACCCGGGTGCCGACGCCCTCCTCGGCGAGCGCGGACGCCGCCCGCAGCGACATCCGTACGCCGTTGCCGAAGGTGACGATGGTGACATCCTCGGCGGAGCCCACGCCGTACACGCGGGCCCGCCCGATCGGGGCGTGAGCGGCGGCCCACCGCTCGGGCCCGGCGTACTCGGCCAGCCATTCACCGTCACCCTCGGTGTACAGGTCGCGGGTGTGGTAGAGCGCGATCGGCTCGACGAAGGCGCAGACCGTGCCGTCCACGGCCGCCCCGGCCAGGCAGGCCCGCAGCATCGGCGCGGCGTCGTCCGGGCGGGCCGGCACCGCGATCACCAGCCCCGGCACGTCGCGGAGCACGGCCAGGGAGTTCTCGTTGTGGAAGTGGCCGCCGAAGCCCTCCTGGTACGCCAGGCCCGGCAACCGGACCACCATCGGGTTACGGAACGCGCCCGAGGAGAAGAACCGCATCGTGGCCGCCTCCCCCCGCAGCTGGTCCTCGGCGTTGTGCAGGTACGCCAGGTACTGGATCTCCGGCACCGGCAGCAGCCCGGCCAGCCCGGCGCCCAGCCCGAGCCCGAGGATCGAGGTCTCGTCGAGCAGCGTGTCGAAGACCCGGGCCGCGCCGAACCGGTCCCGCAGCCCCTTGGTGACCCCGTACACCCCGCCCTTGGCGGCGACGTCCTCGCCGAAGACCACCATCCCGGGGTGGTCGAGCATCCCGTCGGCGAGGGCGGCGTTGATGCTCTGGGCCAGGGTGAGCGGGCCGGCGCGCTCGGGCAGCCGGCCGCCGAACGCCTCGGCCCGCACGCCCGCGCCGGCCCCGGCGGCCCGGGTGCCCGCGTCGGCCACCGCGCGGGTGACCCGGGCCGGCCGCCGGGGCGCGATGTCGGCGGCCACCTCGGCCGCGGAGGCGAGCTTCGGCTCGTCGATCACCTCCTCGGCGATCCGGCGTACCTGCCAGCCGCGCTCGTCGTACCGGGCCAGCAGCTCCTCGGCGCTCGCCACGCCGGCGGAGACCAGCCGCCGCGCGGTGGCCAGCACCGGGTCCCGCGCCAGGTCCGCGGCCAGCTCACCGGGCCTGCGGTACGCGGCCTCCGCGTCCGCCCCGGCATGCCCCATCAGCCGTACGGTGGTCAGGTGCAGCACGGCCGGCCGCCGGTGCCGGCGCACCCAGCCGGCCGCCTCGACCGTCGCCTGGTACGTCTGCACCGGGTCCGTCCCGTCGGCGGAGAAGTAGCGGATGCCCGGCTTGGCCCGCAGCGTCGCCTCCACCCAGCCCTTCGGCGAGCGGACGCTGATGCCCAGCCCGTTGTCCTCGCAGACGAAGAGCACCGGGATACGCAGCCCGGTGTGGTCGTACCAGCCGGCGGTGTTGAACGCGGCGGTGGCGCTGGCATGGTTGACCGAGGCGTCGCCGAACGAGCAGACCACGATGGCGTCCGGCGGCCACGGCGAGCGGGGCGGGTGCCCGACGTCGCCGACCGGGGCCGCCCCGGCCCGCCGCCCGGCCGATTCGCGCCGGCGCAGCCGCTCAAGCGCCAGCCCCGCGCCGACCGCCCGGGGCAGGTGCGAGGCGATGGTGGAGGTGGTCGGGACGACGGCCAGATCGGCCCGACCGAAGACCTTGTGCCGGCCCCCGGCGATCGGCTCCCGGGCGGAGGCGACCATCCCGCGCAGCACGTCCCGCGCCGCCCCGGTGTACGCGTCCTCGGCAATCTCCCGCACGTCCGGGACGGCCTGTGCACCCGGGTCGGCCTGTGCATCCGGGGCGGCCTGTGCATCCGGGGCGGCCTCCCTGTCCGGGGCGGTCTCCGCCGAGGCGGCGGGAGCCGGCCCGCCCGAGCCGGCCGGCACCTCATCCGCGGCGGCGGACGAGCCCGAGCCGGCCGGCGCCGCACCGGCGGCCGCCTTCGGTTCCGAGTCGTCCGGCGCACCGGTGGAGGGCTCCGTGTCCCGGCCGGCCCGCGTCGCGTCGGCGGGGGTCCCGTCCGGCGTCGCCGGGCCGGAGGAGCCGGTCACCGGGCCGGCGGGGAGCGCGATGGGGCCCGCCACGTGCGGCGGATTCTCGGGGCCCTCGGTGGTCGCGCCGACCTCCGGGCGGCTGGGCGGTGCCGGGCGTTCCTCCACCGCCCCGGAGCTCGCCCCGCCGGCCAAGCCGGACCCGGCACGATCGGACCCGGCACGATCGGACCCGGCACGATCGGACCCGGCACGATCGGGGGCGGAGAAGGCGGTCTCGCCGGCGGCCTGGGCGGCGCGCAGGCAGTAGAACGCGCCCGAGCGGTAGTGCAGCAGGGCGGGGTCGGTGGGGCGCAGCGCGGCGGCGACCGCCGCGTTGCCCTCGTGACCGGCGGAGCCGATCGTGTAGAAGCCCTCGTCGAAGCTGCGCAGCCACCGCCCGGCGAGGTCGAGTTGCCGGCTGGTGACCTGGGCGTCGAAGAGATCCAGCAGTTGCGCCCCGGTCAGCGGTAGGTCGTCGCGGGCGGGCTCGCCCGGGTCACCGGGTCGCGGCGCGTCGGCGAGCCCGGCGAGGGCCGCCCGGAACCGGTCGTCGAGATCTTGCGGGGTGGTCACGTCCGACAGCATTACCGAATCAGCGGCCGGTCGCCCACTCAGACACGATCCGGGCGGGCCCGCTCACCGGTGACCGACCGCTCGGCCGCCCCGCCGCGACGCGGCAAGATCCGAACAACTTCGGGGAAAATGCTGGGTCGACCCCGCGCCGAGGCAGCATTTTCCCTGAAGATTCACGGATCTTGGGTGACGGTGCGGGTGCGGGTGCGGGTGGGGGTCAGGCGGGGTCAGCCGGGGAGGAAGGAGAGGCGGACCCTGCGGGTGGGGTTGTCGCCGTTGGTGTCGACCAGGCAGATCGACTGCCACGTGCCGAGGGCGAGCCGCCCGTCGACCACCGGCAGGGTGGCGTACGGCGGGACGAACGCGGGCAGCACGTGATCGCGCCCGTGACCGGGCGAGCCGTGCCGGTGCCGCCACCGGTCGTCGGTGGGCAGCAGGTCGTCCAGTGCGCGGAGCAGGTCCTCGTCGGAGCCGGAGCCGGTCTCGATGATCGCGAGGCCGGCGGTGGCGTGCGGCACGAAGACGTGCAGCAGCCCGTCGCCCTGATCGGAGACGAATCGCTCGGCCTCGGCGGTGATGTCCCGGACGGTCGGCCGGGATCCGGTCTGCACGGTGATCACCTCGGTACGCATACGGCGCATTCTGCCCCAAGCGCGACGGACCCACCGGACCGGCGGGCCGACATCCGCTCGGCCAAAGACCCGCAGACCGCAGACCCGCACGCCGGCGCGCGCCCGAGTCCCGTCGACGGCGGCGTCAGCCGCCCGACGACCCGCCCGAGTCGCCACCGCCACCGGAGAAGCCGCCACCGGAGAAGCCGCCACCGGAGTCGCCGCCACCGGAGAGGCCGCCACCGGAGTCGCCGCCCGACCAGCCGCCGCCGAAGTCGCCCCACCAACTCGATCCGGAGTGGCCCGACCGGCCGCCGGAGTCGCCCGACCCGCTCGACCCGGAATCACCGGGCCAGCCACCGCCGGAGTGGTCGCCCGTGCCGGTGCCGCCGTAGTGGCCGCCCGGCCCGTAGGGCTCGTTCGTGCCGGCGTAGCGGTACCGACTGCGCCGGCCACGGGCCAGGGGGAACAGCATCAGGCCCCCCGCCAGCAGGGCCAGGCCGACCAGCCCGAGCGGGGCCGTGTCGAGGTTGCCGTCGGCAAGCCCCAGCAGCGTCAACAGGAGGATGAGCCCGCCGACCAGTACGAGTGCGCTCGCCACCGCCCGCAGCATCGTCATCCCCCCACGGTAGGAAACCCGGGCAAGCGCGCTCCGGGGCTGCCGCCGTTGGCGGCCAGCGCGGGAGCCCGGCGACGGACACCCCGCAAGGAGGGCCGTAGGGGGACCGGCGTCAGCCCCGACGTCAGCCGGCGGGGCGGCGGCGTGGCCAGGGGTTCGGGGGCGCGGACACCGAAGGTTACCGACTGGTACCTGTGTTCAGCGTCGCGTCTGGGGGAGGCAGACGTGACGGTAGCTGCCCCGGGGGGGCAGGATGGCATCTAGAGACCTGTCCCACACACACCCGAGGGAACGCCTGTGGCCACGGAACGCAAGCGCCCGGTGATCACCGCCGGTCTGCCGAGCCAGCTTCCGGACATCGACCCCGAAGAGACCGGCGAATGGGTCGAGTCGCTCGACGGAGTGATCGACGAGCGCGGAACCAAACGCGCCCGCTACGTCATGCTGCGTCTGCTCGAGCGTGCGCGAGAGCGCCAGGTCGGGGTGCCGTCGCTGACGACCACCGACTACATCAACACCATCCCGCCGGAGCGCGAGCCGTGGTTCCCGGGTGACGAGCACATCGAGCGGCGGATCCGGGCGTACGTCCGGTGGAACGCGGCGATGCTGGTGCACCGCGCGCAGCGACCCGAGATCGGCGTCGGCGGGCACATCTCCACCTTCGCCAGCTCGGCGTCCCTCTACGAGGTGGGCTTCAACCACTTCTTCCGGGGCAAGGAGCACCCGGGCGGCGGCGACCACATCTTCTACCAGGGCCACGCCTCCCCCGGCATGTACGCGCGGGCGTTCCTCGAGGGGCGGCTGAGCGAGCACCAGCTCGACGGGTTCCGCCAGGAGCTCTCGCACCCCGGCGGCGGGCTGCCGTCGTACCCGCACCCGCGGCTGATGCCGGACTTCTGGGAGTTCCCCACCGTCTCCATGGGTCTGGGCCCGCTGAACGCGATCTACCAGGCCCGGTTCAACCGGTACCTGCACCACCGGGGCATCAAGGACACCTCCCAGCAGCACGTCTGGGCGTTCCTCGGTGACGGCGAGATGGACGAGGTCGAGTCGCTCGGCGCGATCGGCGTGGCCGCCCGCGAGGAGCTGGACAACCTCACCTTCGTGATCAACTGCAACCTCCAGCGGCTCGACGGGCCGGTGCGCGGCAACGGCAAGGTCATGCAGGAGCTGGAGGCGTTCTTCCGGGGCGCCGGCTGGAACGTCATCAAGGTGGTCTGGGGCCGGGAGTGGGACCCGCTGCTGGCCGCCGACACCGACGGCGCGCTGGTCAACCTGATGAACACCACGCCCGACGGCGACTACCAGACCTACAAGGCGGAGTCCGGGTCGTACGTGCGGGAGCACTTCTTCGGTCGGGACGCGCGGACCCGCAAGATGGTCGACGGGCTCAGCGACGACGAGATCTGGAACCTCAAGCGGGGTGGCCACGACTACCGCAAGCTCTACGCGGCGTACAAGGCGGCGACGGAGCACACCGGCCAGCCGACGGTGATCCTGGCCAAGACGATCAAGGGTTGGACGCTCGGCTCCCACTTCGAGGGGCGCAACGCCACCCACCAGATGAAGAAGCTGACGCTGGAGGACCTGAAGCTCTTCCGCGACCGGCTCTACCTGGACATTCCGGATAAGGCGCTGGAGGAGAACCCGTACCTCCCGCCGTACTACTCCCCGGGCGAGGGCTCGGACGAGATCGCCTACCTCAAGGAGCGGCGCCAGCAGCTCGGCGGGTACCTCCCCTCCCGGCGGACCGCCGGCAAGAAGCTGGCGATCCCGGGCCCCGAGCGGTTCTCCGACGTCAAGCGTGGCTCCGGCAAGCAGAAGGTGGCCACCACGATGGCCTTCGTCCGCCTGCTCAAGGACATCATGAAGGACAAGGAGTTCGGCAAGCGCTGGGTGCCGATCATCCCGGACGAGGCCCGTACCTTCGGCATGGACTCGCTCTTCCCCACGGCGAAGATCTACTCGCCGCACGGCCAGCGGTACACCTCGGTCGACCGGGAGCTGTTCCTGTCGTACAAGGAGTCGACGTCCGGGCAGATCCTGCACGAGGGGATCAACGAGGCCGGCTCCGTGGCCTCGTTCACCGCCGCCGGCACGGCGTACGCCACCCACGACGAGCCGATGATCCCGCTGTACATCTTCTACTCGATGTTCGGCTTCCAGCGCACCGGTGACGGCTTCTGGGCGGCGGCCGACCAGATGGCGCGGGGCTTCGTGCTCGGTGCCACGGCGGGGCGGACCACGCTCAACGGTGAGGGGCTGCAGCACGAGGACGGCCACTCGCTGCTGCTGGCCGCCACCAACCCCGCGGTGGTCGCCTACGACGCGGCGTTCGCGTTCGAGCTGGCGCACATCGTGGAGAACGGCCTGCACCGGATGTACGGCGAGCAGCCGGAGAACATCTACTACTACCTGACGATCTACAACGAGCCGATCCACCAGCCGGCCGAGCCGGCGGACGTGGACGTCGAGGGGATGCTCAAGGGCATCTACCGCTACTCCCCCGCCCCGCAGGTGTCGGGGGACGGGCCGAAGGCGAACATCCTGGCCTCCGGCACCGGTATGCAGTGGGCGCTCAAGGCCCAGCAGTTGCTCGCCCAGGACTGGGGGGTGGCCGCCGACGTCTGGTCGGTGACCTCCTGGACGGAGCTGCGCCGCGACGCGGTGGAGTGCGAGGAGCACAACCTGCTCAACCTGGGCGCGGAGCCGCGGGTGCCGTACATCCAGCAGAAGCTGGCCGACGCCGACGGCCCCAAGGTGGCGGTCAGCGACTGGATGCGCGCGGTGCCGGACCTGATCGCCCGCTGGGTTCCGGGTGACTACACCTCGCTCGGCACCGACGGCTTCGGCATGTCGGACACCCGGCACGCGCTGCGCCGGCACTTCAACGTCGACGCCGAGTCGGTGGTGGTCGCGACGCTGCGGCAGCTCGCGCTGCGCGGTGCGGTGCCGGCCACCGTCGCGGCCGAGGCGGCGAAGAAGTACGCGATCGACGACGTGAACGCCGCCCCGGTCGGGGAAACCGGCGGCGACAGCTAGTCGGCGAGACGGCGAGGGGCCCGGCGCGATGCGCCGGGCCCCTCACGTCGTCCAGGCGAGCTCACGTCGTCCAGGCGAGCTCACGTCGTCCAGGCGAGCTCACAGGCGAGCTGGCGTCGTCGGGCGGCCCGCATGCGCGACGGCGGTGGCCCGCACGCCCCTGGCGGGGGCTGCCGGGCCACCGCCGTCGCGGGTGGTGCCGCGGAGCGGGACCGGTCAGCCGACGGCGGCCAGGTCGGTCAGCCGGGCCAGCGAGTCCTCCAGGTCGGCGCCGACCCGTCGCAGCCCCAGCCGGAGCAGGGCGGCCTTGACCGGGCCGGCCGGCCAGCGTACGACGATGAGCCGCACGATCGTCCCGCCCGCCTCCTCGTCGCTGGTGAGCTGGACGTAGATCTCGGTGCGGGCCTCGGCGCGGGCGCCGGCGCCCCGGGCGCGTTCCCGCCAACCGATCAGGTTCGGCTCCTGGTAGGCGATCACCTCGGCCTCGTGCGCCGAGCCGCGCCCGGCCTGGACCAGTTGCCGGCGACCGAAGCCCTCCCCCGAGAGGACCTCCGCCGCGCGGACCCCCGCCAGCCAGGCCGGCAACTGCTCCGCCCGCTGCACCACGTCCCAGACCACTTCCACCGGCGCCACCACGTGCGCACTGCGTTCCACGAGGATCATCTTTGCTACTTCCCCCACTGAGGACATCCGCGATATTCGGCACTCTATGCAATAAAACGGACTAACCGGGACGTCTTCGGAAAAGACACGCCGAAAACCCTTGCGCACCGATCGCCGACGGCCTATGGCGCGACCCCCGCCTGCGGACCTAGAGTCCGAGGATGTCTCGCGTCCACGCGCGGCACCCCCGGCCTCGCCTGGAGGACGCATGAGCACCGAGCCGCCGCCCGAGTTCCCGCCCGGCTTCCGCTGGGGCGTCGCCACCTCCGCGTACCAGATCGAGGGGGGCGCGACCGCCGCCGGGCGCGGAACGTCCATCTGGGACACCTTCGCCCGCACGCCGGGGCGGATCGCCGACGGCAGCACCGGCGAGGTCGCCTGCGACCACTGGCACCGCCACCGTGAGGACGTCGCGCTGCTGGCCGGCCTCGGGGTGTCGGCGTACCGGTTCTCGGTGGCCTGGCCCCGGGTGCAGCCCGGCGGCACCGGCCCGGCCAACGCCGCCGGCCTGGACTTCTACGACCGCCTCGTCGACGACCTCGCCGCCGCCGGCGTCGACCCGGTCGCCACCCTCTACCACTGGGACCTGCCGCAACCGCTGGAGGACGCGGGCGGCTGGCTGGCCCGCGACACCGCCGCCCGCTTCGCCGAGTACGCCGACCTGGTCGCCGCGCGGCTCGGCGACCGCGTGCGGCTCTGGATCACCCTCAACGAGCCGTTCGTGCAGCTGAGCCTCGGCTACGGCACCGGCGAGCACGCCCCCGGCCGGGCCCTGCTGTTCGACGCGTTCCCGGTGGCCCACCACCAACTGCTCGGGCACGGGCTGGCCGTCGCCGCGCTGCGCGCCCGCAGCGCCGCCCCGGTCGCGCTCACCAACAACTACTCGCCGGTGCGCGTGGCCGGCGACGGCGGGGCCGACCGGGCCGCCGCCGACGCGTACGACGCGCTGCACAACCGGCTCTTCACCGACCCGCTGCTCGGCCTCGGCTACCCACGGCTGCCGATGGCCGTCGAGCCGGGGACCGTCCGCGACGGCGACCTCGCGGTGATCGCCGCGCCGATCGACGTGCTTGGGGTCAACTACTACAACCCGACCGGCGTACGGGCCCCCGAGGCGGGCTCACCGCTGCCGTTCGAGCTGGTGGAGCTGCCCGGCCACCCGCGCACCGCGTCCGGCTGGCCGGTCGCCCCGGACGGGCTGCGCGAGCTGCTCACCGGCCTGCGCGCGCGGTACGGCGAGCGGCTGCCGCCGATCCAGGTCACCGAGAACGGCTGCGCGTACGACGACGTACCGGATGCCGACGGCCGGGTCCACGACCCGCAGCGGATCGCCTACCTCGACGGGCACCTGCGCGCGCTGCGCGCCGCCCTCGACGACGGGGTGGCCGTGACCGGGTACTTCGCCTGGTCGCTGCTGGACAACTGGGAGTGGGCGGAGGGCTTCACCCGGCGCTTCGGGCTGGTGCACGTCGACTTCGCCACCGGCGCCCGCACGCCCAAGTCCTCGTACTCCTGGTTCCGGGGCGTGGTCACCCGGCCGACGCCGGCCGGGGAGTAGGCGGTGACCGCCGCCGACCCGCTGCCAGCGGCGCTCGCCGAGCCGACCGTGCCGGTCCGGCGGGGCTGGATCGCGTTGATCTTCGCGGCGAACCTCGGGGTCTGGATGGCCTTCTTCACCCCCATCCAGGTGCTGCTGCCGCAGCAGATCGAACGGATCGCCCCCGACCACAAGGAGGCCGTGTTCGCCCTGGTCACCGGCTTCGGGGCGCTCGCCGCCGTGCTGGTCAACCCCCTCGCCGGGGCGCTGTCGGACCGGACCGGACCGCGCCTGCTCGGGCGGCACCTGGGCCGCCGGCACCTCTGGACGGCCGGCGGCGCGCTGCTCGGGGCGCTCGCCCTGGTGCTGCTGGCCCGGCAGCACACGATCATCGGGGTGACCGTCGGCTGGGTGGCCGCCCAGGTCTGCCTCAACGCCATGCTGGCCAGCCTCACCGCCGCCGTCCCCGACCGGGTGCCGGTGGCCCAGCGCGGCGGCGTCTCCGGCTGGGTGGGCATCCCGCAGGCGCTCGGGCTGGTGGTCGGCGCGGTGCTGGTGACCGCCGTGGTGAGCGGCACCGCCGCCGGGTACGCCGCCGTCGCGGCGGCGCTGCTGCTGCTGGCGCTGCCGTTCGCGCTGCTCACCGCCGACGACCCGCTGCCCCGGGGGCACCGGCCGGCGCTGCGGGCCCGCACGCTGCTGGCCTCGATGTGGGTCGACCCGCGCCGGCACCCGGACTTCGCCTGGGCCTGGGCCACCCGGTTCCTGGTCCAGCTCGGCAACGCGCTGGGCACCCTCTACCTGCTGTACTTCCTCACCGACGGGGTGCGCCATCCGGATCCGGAGGGCGGGCTGCTGGTGCTGATCCTGCTCTACACCCTCGGGATGATGCTCACCGCCGTGCTCTCCGGCCGGCGCTCCGACCGCTCCGGCCGGCGGAAGGTCTACGTGATCACCTCCGGGGTGGTGATGGCCGTGGCCGCGCTGCTGCTGGCCGTCGCGCCGGTGTGGCCGATGGCCCTGGTCGCCGCCCTGCTGCTCGGCGCCGGCTACGGCGTCTACCTCTCGGTGGACGCGGCCCTGATCACCGAGGTGCTGCCGGCCGCCACCGACCGGGCCAAGGACCTCGGGGTGATCAACATTGCGAACTCCGCGCCGCAGGTGCTCGGCCCGGCGCTCTCCGCGCCGATCGTGGTGCACCTGGGCGGCTACCCCACGCTGTACGCGGTCACGGCGGCGGTCACCCTGCTCGGCAGCGCCCTGGTCGTCAAGATCCGTGGCGTGGCGTGAGCGGGAGCACCGGCCGGAGGCCCCCTCCCTGGCATAACCGGTGGCCGGCGGCCCTAGGCTGGGGGGCGTGACAGTACGTGTGCGTTTCGCCCCCTCCCCGACCGGCATGTTCCACGTCGGCGGCGCCCGCTCCGCCCTGCAGAACTGGCTCTACGCCAAGCAGCAGGGCGGAGTCTTCGTGCTGCGCATCGAGGACACCGACGCGGCCCGCAACAAACCCGAGTGGACCGAGGGCATCCTCGCCGCCATGGAGTGGATCGGCATCAACCGGGGCAGCTACGAGGGCCCCTACTTCCAGTCGTCGTACGCGGGCGAGCACCGCGCCGCCGCCCAACGCCTGCACGACGGCGGCCGGGCCTACTACTGCGACTGCACCCGGGAGGCGGTGCGGGCCCGCACCGACTCGCAGTACTCCGGCTACGACGGCTTCTGCCGGGACCGGGGCCTGGCGCCGGGCGAGGGTCGGGCGCTGCGCTTCCGCACCCCCGACACGGGCGAGACCGTGGTGGTGGACCTGATCCGGGGCACGCCGACCTTCGAGAACAAGCTGATCGAGGACTTCGTCATCGCCCGGGGCGACGGGTCGCCGGTGTTCCTGCTGGCCAACGTCGTCGACGACATGACCATGGGCATCACCCACGTCATCCGGGCGGAGGAGCACCTGCCCAACACCCCGAAGCAGCAGCTGCTCTGGGACGCCCTCGGGGTCACCCCGCCGATCTGGGCGCACGTGCCCGTGGTGGTCAACGAGAAGCGGCAGAAGCTCTCCAAGCGGCGCGACAAGGTCGCCCTGGAGGCGTACCGGGACGAGGGCTACCTCGCCGACGCGATGCGCAACTACCTGATGCTGCTCGGCTGGGCGCCCTCGGGCGACCGGGAGATCGTCCCCTGGTCGGTGGTCGAGGAGGAGTTCCGCCTGGAGGAGGTCAACCCCTCCCCCGCGTTCTTCGACGAGAAGAAGCTGCGCGCGTTCAACGGCGAGTACATCCGGGCGCTGCCGGTCGAGGAGTTCGTCGCGGCCTGCCAGCCGTGGCTGACCGGCACCGACACCATCGCCCCGCCGCCGTGGCAGCCGGCGGAGTTCGACGCCGCCGCGTTCGCCGCCGTCGCCCCGCTGGCCCAGACCCGCATCGCCCTGCTCAGCGAGATCGTGCCGAACGTCGACTTCCTCTTCCTGGCCGCGCCGCTGATCGACGAGGCGGCCTGGGCCAAGACGATGAAGGAGGGGTCGGCCGAGCTGCTGGACTCGGCCATCGCCGCGTACGAGGCGCTGTCGTCGTGGGACGCGGCGGCGCTGAAGGAGACGCTGGAGGCGGTCGGCCTGGAGCACGGCCGCAAGCTGGGCAAGGCCCAGGCCCCGGTCCGGGTGGCGGTCACCGGCCGCACCGTCGGCCTGCCGCTGTTCGAGTCGCTGGAGGTGCTGGGCCGCGAACGCACCCTGACCCGGCTGCGCGCCGCCCGGCTGCGCCTGCCCTGACTGTGAGGCTGGCCGGGTCGGCCCGCCTGCGGTGGGCAAGATCGACCCAAATGTCAGTGACAACGCGTACTCCGGCACCTCGGAGGGCGCGTTGTCACTGACATTGCGTGCCGCGCGGCCGCTACCGGCCGGCCGCTGCCCCTCCGCCGGTGTCGTCAGGGGCGGGTGGCGCGGCGGCGGGTGACGAGGAGCCCGGCCACGGCGGCGGCCAGCAGCAGGACCCCGCCCCCCACCGCCCAGAGCCAGCCGGGCAGCCCGTCGTCGGACGTCTCGACGGCGGACGGCAACGCGGTGACCGGATCGTCGGTGGCCGGCACGGCCGGTGACGACGCGCCGGGCGACGCGCCACCCGCGCCGGGCGACGCGCCACCCGACGGTGCCGCGGTCGCCGTGGACGGCGCGGCGGCCGAGGACGGCGGCTCGGCCGGGGTGCCCGTGGTGAGGGTGAACCGCACCTCGCCCTTGACCGGATGGCCGTCGGCCGAGGCAAGCTGGTACCCGACGATGTAGAGGCCGGCCGCGCCGGGGGTGAAGGGCACCCGCACCCGGCTGCCGGAGAAGATCGGCTTGCCGCCCGTGGCGGCCACGTTGTCCGGCCCGGTAATTGTGATCTTCGTCGTACCGGGGTCTGGTGTGGACAGGAAGCGCAGCTCGACCCGGGCCGGTGCGGCGGCGAGCCGCGCCCCGTTCTTCGGATCGCTGCCGGTCAGCGAGTTGTGCGCGGCGGCGGGCGACGCCGGCAGCGCCACCGACACACCGAGCGCCACGCCGAGAAACACCATCCAGGTCCGCGCGACGCGCGGGAACCTACTCCCCATGAACCCCTCCGCAAAGGTAATATCCGCCCGCCGATCAATGACTGACCTGTTAGTCGGGCCGAGATCGCAGATAGTTCCAATTCCGGATCCAACTGCTGCAACTTATCGACGTTCTGCACAGTCTTAGAGGTGGGCACCCGCCCTGGGGGGCTTGGTCACCGCCGTCGACCGACCAACGCGTGACCTGCAGCGAAGCCACCCAAATCGAACGGGGCGAGGAGGCGGCGATGGCCCGACAGGTGCGGCGGTTGTGCGCAACGACCATAGGAGTGCTGCTGGCGGCGGCGCTGACGGCGGTTCATCCCGGGCCGGCGCAGGCCGCTGGCTCGGCGGGGAGCACCGGCCTCGGCCCGACGCGGTCCGTGGGGGCAGGCATCTCGCGGGCCGCCGCCCTGGCCAGGCCGATACGGGCCGCCGCCCTGACGACGCCGGAGCGGGCCGCGCCGAAGAAGCCCCCGGCCGGCGTGGACATCAGCGGCGACCAGCTCACCGAGCCGCTGCGGCTGCGGGCCGCCAGCAGCCCCGCCGAGGTGGGCGCGGTCGTCGACCAGGTGAACTGGCTCGGTGGCATCGGTGCCACCCACGGGCCGAAGAAGAGCGCCCTGGGCCCGAAGTTCACGGTCGTCGTGCTCGCCGGGGAGGTCGCCACCCAGACGTACGACCTCTATCCGCTGGCCCAGGGCGGCCCCCGGGTGTACCGGCCGGCCAAGCAGCCGGACGCCTCCCGCCGGGTCAAGGCGGGGTGGTTCCTCGGCCGGCTGAACATGCCGGAGACGCTGCGGACGGTCGGGGTGCCGCTGGAGGGGCAGGTCGACACGGTCACCGGCGGCGTCGGCGGCGGTGAGCGGGTGATCCCCGAGGAGGCGCTGAACCCGGGCCGGGACCTCGACGAGGCGCTGGGCGAGTTGCAGCGGCTGCTGCTGCTCAACGTCGGGGTGATGTTGGCGATCACCCTCGGGCTGGCCGGAATCGCCCTGCTGATCCGCCGCCGCACCCGCTGATCCGCCGCGCCCGGCGGCGGGTGGTCAGCACCAGCGGGGTGGTCAGCACCAGCGGCGCGGCGGGTGCTCCCGGCGGACCGCCCGGTGCCGGGGGCGGACCGGGCCGTGCCGGTGCGCGCCGGCCCAGCCGGGCAGGTCGCTGCGACAGGCCGCCGTGCGGGCCGGCTCGGCGTCGATGCCCGGCTCGGGGGCGCGCTGGCGCGGGACCGTGGCGTCGTCGGGCCGCCCCACCGTCGGTTCGGCCGGGCCGACGAGTCGGCGCACGTGCTTGCCCGTCGGCTGTGGGTCGTGGTGGCCCGGCCGGCAGGTCTCCCCCTGGGCACAGCCTTGCTCGGCCTCCCCGTGCCCCATGCCGGCCTCCCTCACGCTCACCGTCGCGGGCCGCTGATCCTGGCCCGCGTGCCCTGCCACCGTACTGGGGCCGGCCGACGGGTCGTGCGCCCCATCCCCCACCTCGGCGGCGCCGGCCGCCGGGCGCTGCCGACCGCCGCTCGCCCCGCCGGGACCGCAGCGCAAGGGTCGCCCGGGTCGGCGGGCCGGCGGCGCAGGCGGGCCGGATCAAGGGGTGCGTGGGGCTGCGGCCGGTCGGGTGCGCAAGGGGCCGCAGCTGCGGCCGGTCAGGTCCGCAGCAGTCGCCAGGTGGCCAGCGCGATGCCGGCGGGCGGCGCGGGACGGTCGGCGGCGAGCCAGTGGTCGAGCAACCCCAGGAGCGCGCCGGCGAGCCACGCCGCGTGCACGTCGACCGGGACCTCGGCGACGCGGGGCGGGCGGGCGCCGGTGGCGAAGCGGGCGGCCAGCTCGGCGGCGAGCCGGTCCCGCAGGCGGGCCGCGCAGCGGGCACTGCCCTGCGGGCCGAGCACCCGTCGGTAGAGCACGGCCCGGTCGGCGACGTGGGCGAACAGGTCGACCAGGGGGGCCGGGGCCACGTCGGGCGGGGCGTCCAGCGGGCAGAGTGCGGCGGCCCGGGCGACCACGGCGACGGTGTCCTCCATCGCGTCGGTGAGCAGCGCGTCGAGGTCGCGGTAGTGCTGGTACAGGGTGGCGCGGTTGACCCCGGCGCGGGCGGCGACCGCCGACATGGTGACGTCGCTCAGCTCCCGCTCGGCGGCCAGCTCACGCAGCGCGGCGTGCAGGGCGGCCCGGGTGCGCCGGGCCCGGGGGTCGTCCAGGTTCACCCCCTGACGGTACGACACCCGTCGACTAAACGACATTCGTTGTATAGACGTCATGTGTCGTTTAGTCTGAGCTCATGTTGATCGAGGTGTGGGCGGACGTGGTCTGCGCGTGGGCGTACATCGGCAAGCGGCGACTTGAGCGGGCGCTGGCCGGCTGGTCGGGGCCGGCGGTGCGGGTGCAATGGCTGCCGTACCGGATCGACCCGACCGCCCCGGCGACGGCCGAGCCGCTCGACGAGGCGCTGCGCGACCCGGTGGTCGACGGCGCGCTGCGGCACTGCGCGCCCGGCCTCTCCCCCGCCGAGAACCGGGTCCGGGTCTCCCGGATCGCCGCCGAGGAGGGGTTGGGGCCGCGCTGGGGGGCGGCATGGCGGACGTCCAGCCACGACGCGCACCGGCTGATCGCGGCCGCGTACCGCGACGGCGGCCCGGCGGCCCAGGACGCGGTGGTCGAGCGGGTGCTGCGGGCGCACTTCGTCGAGGCGGCCGACATCGGCGACCCGGCGACGCTGGCGGGGATCGCCCGGGCCGCCGGGATCGCCCCGCTCCCGGCCGGGGCCGGCGACACCGAGCTGCGCGAGCTGCTGCTGCGGGGCCGCGCGGTCGGCGTACGCACCTCGCCGACCCTCGTGGTGGGCGGCCGGGCGCTCGCCGGGGCCCAGCCCCCCGAGGTGATCGCGCAGTTCCTCCACGCGGCGGCCGGCGACCCGCCCCGGCGGGTGCCGCCCGAGGTGCAGCGGCTCCGGCAGGCCGAGTCGCTGCTCGACCAGGGCGACCCGCTGGGCGCGCTCACCCTGCTCGATGCGCTGCTGAGCGCGCACGGCGACGACCGGGGGGTGCGACTGCTCGCCGCCCGCGCGTACGTCGCCTCGGCGTCTCTCGGCCGGGCCCGCGCGGCGCTGGAGCGGCTGGTGGCCGAGGAGCCCGGCGACGCCTACCTGCGGCTGCTGCTCGGGCGGGTGCTGCGCCGGCAGGGGCACCCCGAGCAGGCCGCCGGGCAGCTGCGCCTGGCGGCCGCGATGGCCCCGGCGTACGACTGAGCGCCGCGCCGCGCCGCGCCGACGGGCGCGGGCCGCTCGAGCGGGTCGCCGATCCGGCGGGACGCGGCCGGTGCGGGCGAGCGGGACGCGGCCGGCGCGGACGAGCGGGACGTCGTCCGCGCCGGAGGCGTTGACCTGGGGCCGCGCGCCTTCTGCGAAGCTGAGGTGGTGAGCGACCCGGAGGGGATCGAGCTGTCGGCCACGCTGCGCCGCATCGAGCGGGCGGCGGGGGCGCTGGCGTCGGCCAGCGTGGCCCGGATGGACGAGACGCTGCCCTGGTTCCGGACCCTCCCGGCCGACCAGCGCGCCTGGGTGATGCTGGTGGCCCAGGCCGGCGCGCAGTCGCTGGTGCAGTGGCTGCGCGACGGCGGCGGCACGCCCGACAGCACCCAGGAGGTCTCCGACGAGGTCTTCGCCACCGCGCCGCAGGCGCTGGCCCGCTCGATCAGCCTCCAGCACACGGTGGCGCTGATCAAGGTGACCATCGGGGTGGTCGAGGAGCAGGTCGCCACCCTGGCCGCCGAGGGCGAGGAGCAGCAGCTCCGGGAGGCGGTGCTGCGCTTCTCCCGGGAGATCGCCTTCGCCGCCGCGCGGGCGTACGCGCGGGCCGCCGAGTCGCGCGGCGCCTGGGACGCCCGGTTGCAGGCCCTGCTGGTGGACGCGTTGCTGCGCGGGGAGACCCCCGACGTGCTGGCCAGCCGCGCCGCCGCACTGGGCTGGTCGGACGCCCCGCCGGTGGTGGTGGCGGTGGGCCGCTCCCCCGGCGGCGAGGTGGCCGCCGTGCTGCACACCGCGTCCCGGCTGGCCCGGCGGATCGGCCTCGAGATGATCGGCGGGGTGCACGGTGACCGGCTGGTGATCGTGCTGGGCGGGGCGGAGGCACCCCTGGCCGCCGCCGGGAAGCTGCTGCCCGCGTTCGGCGACGGCCCGGTGGTGGTGGGCCCGGCGGTGCCGAGCCTGGACGAGGCGACGGACTCGGCCCGCGCCGCGCTGGCCGGGTTCCGGGCGGCCCCGGCCTGGCCGGCCGCGCCGCGCCCGGTGCCGGCGGCGGACCTGCTGCCCGAGCGGGCCCTCGCCGGCGACGCCGAGGCCCGGCGGCTGCTGCGCCACGACGTGTACGCCCCGCTGGCCCGTTCCGGTGGCGAGCTGCTGGCGACCCTGGATGCGTTCTTCGCCGCCGGCGGGACGCTGGAGAGCGCCGCCCGGACGCTGTTCGTGCACCCCAACACGGTGCGTTACCGGCTGCGGCGGATCGCGGAGGTGACCGGGTTCTCGCCGCTGACCGCGCGGGACGCGTTCGCCCTCCAGGTGGCGCTCACGGTGGGCCGGCTGGACCCGGTGGCACCGACGACGCAGAAACGGACTGCGACCACCTCAGACCGCTAAATCATCACAAAAATATGATCATGTCCACCGATTTTTGTCGGGTTCCTCCAAAGGTTCTAGTGTGGTTTGGTGCCGGTCGGTAGCGTCTTGACCCCCGGACATCCGGAAGAGTCATATCCGTGCTCGCCGTACTCTCACCCGGACAGGGTGCCCAGAAGCCCGGCTTCCTGACACCCTGGCTCGACCTGCCCGGCGCCGAGGCTCGCCTGCGCTGGTGGTCGGCGCTGGCCGGGGTCGACCTGGTCCACCTCGGCACGGCCGCCGACGCCGACGAGATCAAGGACACCGCCCGTACCCAGCCGCTGCTGGTCGCGGCGGCGCTGCTGGCCGCCGCGCACCTGCCGATGCACGACGTCGCCGTCACCGCCGGGCACAGCGTCGGTGAGCTGGGGGCGGCGGCGCTCGCCGGGGTCGTGTCCGCCGAGACCGCGATCGCCCTCGCCGGGGTGCGCGGCCGGGAGATGGCCGCGGCCTGCGCCCTGGAGCCGACCGCCATGGCCGCCGTGCTGGGCGGCGACGCCGACGAGGTGCTGGCCGCCCTCGACACCCACGGGCTCGCCCCGGCCAACCGCAACGGCGCCGGGCAGATCGTCGCCGCCGGGTCCCTCGACGGGCTGGACAAGCTCGCCGCCGAGCCGCCGACGAAGGCCCGGGTGGTCCGGCTGAAGGTGGCCGGCGCGTTCCACACCCTTTACATGGCGCCGGCCGAGGCCACGCTGGGCGCGGTGGCCGCCGGAATCGTCCCGGCCGACCCGCAGCGGATCCTGCTGTCCAACCTCGACGGCACGGCGGTCGGCCACGGCCGGGAGGTGGTGCGGCGGCTGGTCCGCCAGGTCACCTCGCCGGTCCGCTGGGACCTCTGCATGCGGGCCCTCGCCGACCTCGGTGTCACCGGGATCATCGAGCTGCCGCCGGCCGGCACCCTCGCCGGTCTGATCAAGCGGGAGCTCAAGGAGTCCGGGGTCCCCGAGCTGGTCACCCTGAACACGCCCAAGGACCTGCCGGCCGCCCGCGACCTGATCGCCCGGCACGGCACCGCCCACGGCGCGACCCACGCCCACCCGCCGGCCGCCCGGCTGCGGGTGGTGGTGGCGCCCGCGGCGGGTGCCTTCGCGCCGGCCGAAGGGCTGGTCGAGGGCGAGCCGCTGCGCACCGGGCAGGTGATCGGTCACATCACCACCGGGCAGGGCCCGGTCCAGGTGACCGCGCACGACAGCGGACTGCTCACCGAGTGGTTCGCGCACCACGACGACCCGGTCGCCCCGGGCCAACCGCTCGCCCGAATCGGGGGTCAACACTGATGACTGGCAGCCGAATTCTGGCGCTGGGGCACTACCAGCCCTCCCAGGTCGTCACCAACGACGACATCGCCAAGATCGTCGACACCAACGACGAATGGATCCGGGACCGGGTCGGCATCGTCAGCCGCCGGATCGCCGTTGACGAGACGGTGGTCGACATGGCGACGGCCGCCGCCGGCAAGGCCCTGGCGAACTGCGGCCTCACCGCCGCCGACATCGACCTGGTCGTGGTGGCCACCTGCACCGCGATCGACCGCAGCCCCAACGTGGCCTGCCAGGTCGCCGCGCGGCTCGGCATCGTCGCGCCGGGGGCGTACGACATCAACACCGCCTGCTCCGGCTTCGGGTACGCGCTGGGCACCGTCGACCACGCGATCCGGGCCGGTGCCGCGCGCAACGCGCTCGTCATCGGCGCGGAGAAGCTCTCCGACATGATCGACTGGACGGACCGCTCCACCTGCATCATCTTCGCCGACGCGGCCGGCGCCGCGGTGGTCACCGCGACCGCCGAGGGCGAGCCGGCCGGGATCGGCCCGGTGGTCTGGGGTTCGGTCCCCGACAAGGGCGACGCCGTACGCATCCAGGGCTGGCGCCCCTACCTCAAGCAGGAGGGCCAGACGGTCTTCCGCTGGGCCACCACGGCGCTGGCCCCGCTGGCCCTGCAGGCCTGCGAGCGCGCCGGGGTCGCGCCGTCGGAGCTGGCCGCGTTCGTGCCGCACCAGGCCAACGCCCGGATCATCGACGGCATCGCCAAGCGGCTCGGCCTCACCGACGCGATCGTCGCGAAGGACATCGTCGAGTCGGGCAACACCTCGGCGGCGAGCGTCCCACTGGCCCTGTCCAAGATCGTCGAGCGCCGGGAGGTGCCCTCGGGCGCGCCCGTGCTGCTCTTCGGATTCGGCGGCGGCCTGACCTACGCCGGTCAGGTCATCCGCTGTCCCTGACGTCCGGCCCCACCGGGGCCGGTTCGCCCGCCGCCGGCGCACGTCGCGCGGCGAGTCCCATCATCGAGAGGAACGCACCAACCATGACCCGTGACGAGATCACCGCCGGCCTCGCCGAGATCCTCGAAGAGGTTGCCGGGGTGAACCCGGACGACGTGGCCGAGGGCAAGTCCTTCACCGACGACCTCGACGTCGACTCGCTCTCCATGGTGGAGGTCGTGGTCGCCGCCGAGGAGAAGTTCGGCGTGAAGATCCCCGACAACGAGGTGCAGAACCTCAAGACCGTCGGCGACGCCGTCAGCTTCATCGAGGCGCAGTCCTGATCATGTCCTACTCCGACGTCGTCGTCACCGGGCTCGGCGCGACCACCCCGCTGGGCGGGGACGTCGCGTCGACCTGGGACGCCATGCTCGCCGGCCGCTCCGGGGTGGGTCCGCTCACCCAGGAGTGGGCCGCGCAGCTGCCCGTCCGGATCGCCGCGCAGCTCGCCGTCGACCCGTCCGAGCTGCTCGACCGGGTCAAGATGCGCCGGCTCGACCGGTCCGAGGCCATCGCGATCATCGCCGCGCGGCAGGCCTGGGCCGACTCGGGTCTGGCCGATTCCGGGCTGGACCCGGAGCGGCTGGCCGTCAGCGTCGGCTCCGGCATCGGCGGGGCCACCACCCTGCTCGCCCAGGACGACATCCTGGAGGCGTCCGGCCCGCGCCGGGTCTCCCCGCACACCGTGCCCATGCTGATGCCCAACGGCCCCGCCGCCTGGGTGGGGCTCGAGGTCGGGGCGAAGGCCGGGGTGCACGCCGTGGCCAGCGCCTGCGCCACCGGCGCGGAGGCGCTCGCGCTGGGCCTGGACATCATCCGCTCGGGCCGGGCCGACGTGGTGGTGGCCGGCGGCACCGAGGCGATAATCCACCCGCTGCCGATCGCCGGCTTCGCCGCCATGCGGGCCATGTCGACCCGCAACGACTCCCCGGAGCAGGCCTCCCGCCCGTGGGACCGGGGCCGGGACGGCTTCGTCCTCGGCGAGGGCGCGGGCGTGCTGGTCCTGGAGCGGGCCGAGCACGCCGCCGCCCGGGGCGCCCGGGTGTACGCACGGCTGGCCGGCGCCGGCATCACCTCCGACGCGTACGACATCGTGCAGCCGCACGCGGAGGGCGAGGGGGCGATCCGGGCCGTCCGCAAGGCGCTCGCCGACGCCGACATCGCCCCGAGGGACATCGTGCACGTCAACGCGCACGCCACCTCGACCCCGGTCGGGGACATGCTGGAGATCGGCGCGCTGCGTACGGCGATCGGCGACCACCCGGTGATCACCGCCACCAAGTCGATGACCGGCCACCTGCTCGGCGCGGCCGGCGCGTTGGAGTCGATCGCCACCATCCTGGCCATCCGCGACGGCGTCGTCCCCCCGACGATCAACCTGGACGACCCGGACGAGGGGCTCACCATGGACGTGGCCGCCCACAAGCCGCGCCACATGGAGATCCCCGCCGCGCTGAACAACGCGTTCGGCTTCGGCGGGCACAACGTGGCGCTCGTCTTCACCCGGCCCTGACCTCGGCCTGGCCTGGAGAGACCCACGTGGGCAGCACCCCTGGAGGCGGCACCTCGGCGGTCGACCAGCGCGACCCCGAGGGCCGGCTGCGGGCGCTCTTCGACGCCGGCACACTGCGCCCGGTGGGCCCCCCGGATGCCTCGGGGGTGCGCTGGGCCCGGGGCCGGATCGACGGCGTGGCGTCCGTGGCGTACGCGACGGACGCCAACCGGATGGGCGGCGCGATGGGTGCCGAGGGGTGCCGGCACATCGTCGACGCCATCGACACCGCCGTCCGCGAGCGGCTGCCGGTGCTGGGCCTCTGGCACTCCGGCGGGGCCCGGCTGGCCGAGGGCGTGGTCGCCCTCGACGCCGTCGGGCAGGTCTTCGCGGCCATGGTCCGCGCCTCCGGCCGGGTGCCGCAGATCTCCGTGGTGCTCGGCCCGGCGGCCGGCGGCGCCGCGTACGGTCCGGCACTGACCGACATCGTGGTGATGAGCGACGCGGGCCGGATCTTCGTCACCGGGCCGGAGGTGGTCCGCCGGGTGACCGGCGAGGAGGTCGACATGGCGCGCCTCGGCGGCCCCGAACCGCACGGGCGGCGCTCCGGGGTGGCCCACCTGACCTGCGCCGACGACGCCACCGCGCTGGCCGGCGCGCGCACCCTCGCCGCGCTGCTGGGCCGCCAGGGCCGGCTCTGCCCCGACGACGCGGCCCGCACCGGGGACGGCCGCGACCTGGCCGCGACGGTGCCGGCCGAGCCCAACCGGGCGTACGACGTCCGGCCCGTGGTCACCGCGCTGCTGGACGCGCCCGGCGTGGAGCTGCATGCCCGGTGGGCCCCGAACGTCGTCACCACGCTGGGCCGCTTCACCGGCCGGACGGTCGGCGTGGTCGCCAACAACCCGCTGCGCCTCGGCGGCTGCCTCGACGCGTCCGGCGCCGAGAAGGCCGCCCGGTTCGTGCGGATGTGCGACTCGCTCGGGGTGCCGCTGATCGTGCTGGTCGACGCCCCCGGCTACCTGCCCGGCCTGGGCCAGGAGTGGGACGGGGTGGTCCGGCGCGGCGCGAAGCTGCTGCACGCGTTCGCCGAGGCCGTGGTGCCACGGGTGACCCTGGTGACCCGCAAGGCGTACGGCGGCGCGTACATCGCGATGAACTCCCGGTCGCTCGGCGCGACGGCCGTCTTCGCCTGGCCGGGCGCGGAGGTCGCGGTGATGGGGGCGGGTGCGGCGGTGAACATCCTGCACCGCAAGCGGCTCGCCGCCGCCCCGCCCGAGGAACGCGAGGCGCTGCGCGCCCGGCTGGTCTCCGAGCAGCTCCGCGTCGCCGGCGGGGTCAACCGGGCCCAGCAGATCGGCGTCGTGGACGAGGTCATCCCCCCGTCCCAGACCCGCCACCGCATAGCCAATGCCCTAGCCACCGCCCCCACAGCCCGAGGCGCCCACAGCAACATCCCCCTCTAACCACCCCACCCCCACCCCCACCCCCACCCCCACCCCCACCCTCGCCCCCACCCCCGCCCTCGCCGTCGATCATGGACTTGTGGTGCCGGAACGGCGGCATTCACGGCCTTTGTCCCCCGCCACAACTCCATGATCGACGAGCTGGGGGCGGGGGCGAGTGGGGGGCGGGCGGGGGCGGGTGGGGGGTGGGGGGTGGGGGTTAGGGTGGGGGTTGCCGGAGTGCTAGGAGTGCAGGCCGTGGAAGCGACCGAGATTCGTAAGCTGGCCGCACTTGAGGGCGCCCACTGGTGGTACCGGGAGCGGCGGGTGCTGCTGGCTCGGGCGCTGCGGCGGCTGGCCGCCGCCGGTCACCGCCCCGGGCGGGCGCTGGACGTCGGGGCTGCCGGCGGGGGCAACACCCGGGTGCTGCGGGCGCACGGCTGGCGGCCGGTGGCGCTGGAATACAGCGCGGAGGGCGCCGGGGTGGCCCGGGAGCGGGGCCTCGACGTGATCCGGGCCGACGCCCGGCATCTGCCGTTGCCCTCGGCGAGCCTGGGCCTGGTGACCGCGTTCGACATCCTCGAGCACGTCGACGAGGACCACCTCGCCGCCGCCGAGATCCGCCGCACGCTGCGGCCCGGCGGCGTCGCGCTGATCGCCGTACCGGCGGACATGGCGCTCTGGTCGGCGCACGACGTGGCGGTCGGGCATGTCCGGCGCTACGACCGGGCGGCGCTGCGGGCGGTGGTGGAGCAGGCGGGGCTGGTCGTCGACGAGCTGTGGAGCTGGAACGTGCTGCTGCGGCCGGTGGCGGCGTGGCGGCGGCGCAGCTCCACCGGCAGCGACCTGGACGAGCTGCACCCGGCGGTCAACCTGGGGCTGCGCACCGTCGTGGCCGCCGAGCGGTACCTGCCGGTGCGGTCGCTGCCCGGCGTGTCGCTGATGCTGCGCGCCCACCGCCCCCCGGGCTGAGCCGCAGCACGCCCACCGTCCACCCCGGTGCGCCGCACGCACCGATCCGCAGCACGCCCGCCGTCCACTCCGGTGCGCGGCACGCACCGATCCGCAGCACGCCCGCCGTCCACTCCGGTGCGCCGCACCGGTGCGCCGCCCGGGGACGGCGTCGGTCGCGGGCCGGTCGGCAACCGGTGCGTCCGCTACGATCCAGCGGCCGTCCGGTGTGCAGCGGGCGCGCGACGATCGCAGGGGAAGTGGACACGGTGTTCCGACGTACGGGGGCGGCCCTGATGTCCGCATTGGTCCTGTTGACGGCGGCCGGCTGCGCCGACGGCGGGTCGGGGCCGACAGCGGCCCGCGCGGCGGCGCCCGGCGCGTCCGGCGTGGTCTCCGGGCCGCCCTGGTACGACGAGGTGGCCCCGGCGCGGGCCGCCGGCACCGTGGGGGCGGGGCGCAGCGCCTGCCAGCTGCCGATCACGTTCTCCGTGCCGGCCCGCTGGGTGGCCGAGCCGGTCGACGACGGCTCCGCGATGACCCTCGGCGGGTCCCGGCTGCGCTGCGAGGTCGACGCGAAGCCGGCCGGGAACGTGGGCTTCCTGCGGGTCTGGGCGGCCGAGGAGGGGACCCTGGACGTGCGCGCCTCGCTGGAGGACTTCCTCGCCGAGCACGGCCGGGTCAGCGAGATCGAGTACCGGCACGTGCGGCGCGGCCCGCTGGACCTGGTGGAGGCCACCTATCTGCAGCGCAACGAGCTCAGCGGCGGCCCCAACCGGCAGCGGGCGTTGGCGGCGCAGACCCCCGGCGGGGCGATCCTGCTGACCTTCGGTGGGATGGACACCGGCGAGTTCGAGGCGATGTTCCCCGCGTACCAGCTCGCCACGAGCACCGTGCGGGCCACCACCCGCTGACGGGGGTCGCGGGCCGCACCCGACACGCGCTGGGTCGCGGGCCGCACCCGACACGCCGCGGGGCCGGGACCGTCGCCGGCGTCAGGGCCGGGCCGGGGGTCGGGGTTCGGCGGAGATGCCGTGTTCGATCGCGTCGAAGGCCCGGCGCAGGCGCTGCCGGTGGGCCGCCGCGATGTCGGCGAGGTCGTCGCCGCCGAGCCGGCGTCGGACGGTCGCGACGACGACCACGCGGTACGCGGCGACGACGAGCCCGGCGAGGAGCGCGGCGTCGCCGGTGAAGCGCCTGTCGGATGCGAGTTCCTCGGCCAGCGCCACCTCGACCTCGTGCTCGAACACGCGGAGCCGGGCGATCACCGTCGGGGCCGCCACGACGATCCGCAGGAACGGCTCGATCCCCTCAGCCAGGACGGAGAGCCCGTGCCGTTCCTCGGCGAGGGCCAGCAGGGTCTGCCGGATCGCGGTCACCGGGCCGACGTCGTCCGCCCGCTCGCGCACGGCGGCCCGCGCGATCTCGACCACGTCGGGGAGACGGTCGAGCAGCAGGTCCTCCTTCTTCGCGAAGTGCGCGAAGACGGTCACCTTCGACACCCCGGCCGCGGCAGCCACCTCGGCGATCGTGACGTCGTCGAAGCCGCGCTCCAGGAACAGGCCGGTCGCGACGTCGGCGATGTGCGCCCGGGTCCGCGAGCCGCCCCGGTCTCCTCGATTGGGCATGTACACGAACTCCTCGGCGCGCTAGCCTTACTCGGTAAGCTTACCCGGTAAATATACCCGGGTGGGTCTCACGGCAGAGACTAGACGCACCCCCTGGAGGCACACCGTGTCCACTCCCGTCACGATCATCGGCGCCGGCCTCGGCGGGCTCATGCTGGCCCGCGTCCTGCACCTGCACGGCATCCCCGCGACGGTCTACGAGGCAGAGACCTCCCCCACCGCACGCACCCAGGGCGGCCTGCTCGACATCCACGACCACGACGGCCAACTGGCCCTGCGGGAGGCCGGCCTGGCCGAGGGGTTCCGCCGCCTCGTCCTCGCCGGCCGGCAGGCCAGCCGGTTCCTCGCCCCCGACGGGACCGTCCTGGCCGACCAGCCCGACGACGGCACGGGCGGCAGCCCCGAGATCCTCCGCGGCGACCTGCGCCGGCTCCTGCTCGACTCCCTCCCGCCCGACACCATCCGGTGGGGCCACCGGGTCAGCGACGTGGCCGCCCTCGGCGATGGCCGCCACGAGGTGACCTTCGCCGACGGCGGCACGGTCGTCACGAGACTGCTGGTCGGCGCGGACGGCGCCTGGTCCCGGGTCCGGCCGCTGCTCTCCGGCGCCGCCCCCGAGTACACCGGCATGTCGACCGTCGAGACCTACCTGTTCGACAGCGACGCCCGGCACCCCGCCACTGCGAAGGCCGTCGGCCACGGGGCGATGTACGCGCTCGCCCCGGGCAAGGGCCTCCTGGCGCACCGCGAGCGGGGCGGCACCCTGCACAACTACGTGTTCGTCACCGCGCCGCAGCCCTGGTTCGCCGCCATCGACTTCACCGACGCCACCACGGCCGCCGCCCGGATCGCGCGGGAGTTCGCCGGTTGGGCCCCCGAGCTCACCGCGCTGATCACCCACAGCGACACCCCGCCGGTCCTGCGCCCCCTCTACGCCCTGCCGGTCGCGCACCGCTGGGACCGGGTGCCCGGGGTGACCCTCCTCGGCGACGCCGCCCACCTCACAGGCCCGAACGGCCAAGGCGCCAACCTGGCCATGTACGACGGCGCCGAGCTCGCCAAGGCCATCGCCGCCCACCCCGACGACGTCGAAGCCGCCCTCGCCGATCACGAGCGGGCCATGTTCCCCCGCAGCGCCGAGGCCGCCGCCGACGGCATCCGAACCCACCAGCTCCTCTTCGGGGCCGGCACGCCCCACGTCCTGCTCGGCACGGACACCGACGACCGGCAGCCCTGACGAGCCCCCACCGGCCCTGGTGGGCCGGCGCCCGACGGGTCAGGAGCCCGGCGGCAGGGCGGGCCGGCCGGCCGCGGCGGCGAGCGCGTAGCTGACCGCCCCGTGCAGCACGGCGCGGTCGCCGAGCACCGCCCGGCGTACGTCGGTGCTGCTCGGCGCGGCGGCGGCGACCAGGCCCTGCAACCGGTCGACGGCCGCGTCGTCGAGCTGCGCGGCGGCCCCGCTGAGCAGCACCCGGCCGGGGTCGACGACGCAGACGCAGGAGACGATCAGCCGTGACCAGGCGGTCAGCACCTCGTCGAGGTACCCGGCGGCCCGCGCGTCGTCGCGGGCCAGCTCGACCAGCGCGGCCACCGGGGCGTCCGGCCGCCGCCCGGGGGCCAGGGCAGCCACCCGCTCGGCGACGGCGCGCTCGGACCAGCGGGCCTCGAACGGGCCGATCCCGTCGTGGCCCCGGTCGGCCGGGTCCAGCGGCAGGAAGCCGACCTCCCCGGCCGCCCCGCCCGCGCCCCGGCGGACCCGGCCGTCGAGGACCAGGCCGGCGCCGATGCCGTCGGCGACGTGCAACAGCAGCAGGTCGGCCACGTCGGCGCCGGCCCCGGCCGCGTGCTCGCCGGCCGCCATCAGGTTGACGTCGTTGTCCACCACCACCGGCACGCCGAGGTGCCGCTGGACGGCCTGCCCGATCGGCCGGCCCTCGACCAGGCCGACCGAGGGTGCCAGCCGCACCGCCCCGCCGGAGGAGACGCCGGGGGCGGCGATGGCGACCCCGCGCAGCGCCGACAGGCCCTCGCCGGCCAGCTCCGGCACGCAGCGGCAGATGGTCTCGGTGATGTCGCCGGTGAACGGGACGGCCCGGTGGGCGACCACCGTGCCGTCGCTGTCGGCGATCTCGCAGTTGATCCGGGACGGCTCCAGCGACACGGCGGCGACCAGCTCGGCGCGCGGGTTGAACTCCAGCATCGCCCGGGGGCGGCCGGTGCGGGACGCCCCGGGCCCCCGTTCGATCAGGTACCCCTCGGCGATCAGCTCGCGCACCAGCGGGGTGAGCGTGGCGGGGCTCAGGCCGGTGAGCTCCGTCAACTGGACGCGGGAGAGCATCCGCACCTGGCGGGCGGTGGAGATCACCGAGGACCGTTTGATTCCCTTGGACCGTTCCCGGCTCACCGGGCTCGTGGGTGGCGTCACCACGTCAGTCACACTTCCTTCCTGCGGCGGTGCACCAACTATGGGGCTCCGGTGCGACACCGCGCCTCCCCCGGAGCCCCCTGCCGGCAGAACCGCCCGTCAGCGCAGGCGGTAGACGGCCAGTCGGGCATTGGTGTGGCGCAGCTCCGCCAGCGTGGCCAGGGCCGGCGACTCCGGGGCCACCGCACGGTCGACGACCAGCCAGCGCACGCCGTAGGCGTCCCGCAGCCGGGCCAGGCCGGCGGCGGTGGGGGCGGTGAACGCCTCGTCGTTGGCCCGCAGCCGCTCGGCGTCCCAGAACGGCGCGTACGGGCCCTCGGGGCGGCCGACCATCCGGGGCGCGAACGCCCACCCCTCCACCAGCACCGACCGCTGGGCGTACCCGCTGAGCCAGAACGACCGGGCGTCGCACCAGCCGTCGACCACGGCCCGGCAGTGCGCGTTGGTGGCGAGCACGTCGTCGGGGTCGCTGTGCGCGTACACCCAGCGGGCGGCCGCCACCCGCGACGCCGGCATCCGCTCCGCCGGGTACGCCCCGCCGTTGGGGAACCGGTGCGCGGCGGCGGCGTCGGACACCAGCCCCGGCGCGCCCGCGACCAGGGCGGCGGTGAGCAGCACCGCCGGGCCCCGGCCGGCCAGCCCCGGCCACCGCCGGATGAGCGCCGGCCAGCAGAGCTGCACCGCCAGCGCCACCGCCAGCAGCACCGCCGCCCAGGTCAGCAGCGGCAGCACCGACTCGTACGACGGGGTGGGCGGCGAGGTCGCCGGGAAGCGCAACTGGACGGCGGTGAGCAGCACGGCGAACCCGGCCGCCCCCGCGCCGAGCAGCGCCCGGCCCCGCGCGCCGAGGGCGGCGCGGTCCAGCAGCTCCACCCAGCCCCAGCCCGACAGGAGCACCCCGAACGCGAAGCCGGCGCGGGTGAAGTACTGGTTGCTGCTGCCCGGGTGCCCGACCAGCAGGTAGATCGCCGGGCCGGCGAGCGCCCCGCCGAGCAGGAACACCTGGACCGGCTCCGGCCGCCAGCGGCGCAGCCGCAGCAGCACCACCGCCCCGGCCAGCCGGAGCTGGAGGTTGAGCAGGAACGCCACGAACGTCAGCGCCCAGAGCAGCGCGGTCGTCCCCGCCGCCCCCGGTTGGACGTACGGGCGCAGCCCGGAGAACGGCTCGACGGTCACGCCGTGGCTCTCGAACGCGAAGAGCACCGCCGTGGCGAAGAGCTGCGCGGCCAGCGCCAGCCCGGCCGCCGCCAGCACCGCCCGGGGCAGCCGGCGGCGGACCGCCAGCCAGAGAGCCGCGGTGAACGCCAGCGCGGCCAGCACCACCGGCACCGAGCTGGCCTTCGCCCCGGTGGAGGCGGCCAGGAACAGGGCCGCCAGCACCCACGCGCCGCGCCCCAACGCCGGCACCGTCGACCCCCGGGCCCGGCCGACCAGCTCACCCAGCGCCGCCAGCAGCGGCAACAGCAACACCCAGCTGTACGTCATCGACGGGCTGCCCCAGACGATGAAGGTGGCCTGGGTGCCGAAGAGCTGCCGCAACCCGTTCTCGTAGCCGAACTCGCCGACGGTGAACATCAGCGCGGCGGCGGCCACCCCGGCGTACGGGCGGCCGCTGATCCGCCAGCCGACCACCGCGACCAGCACGGCGGCCAGCGCGCAGAGCGTCGGCACGCCGAGCCGGAAGAAGACCGTCGGCAGCTCCACGCCGCTGATCAGGCTCCCCGCCGCGAGGTGCGCGAAGCCGAACCAGTGGTAGTGCAGCGGCTCCCCGGCGACCTGCGGCACCTGCAGCGGCGCCTGATGGGTGGCCGCCCCGGCGAGCGAGAGCTGGAACGCCAGGTCGATGTACTGCGCCTGCCCCTCGTCGGCGGGCAGCACCGGGTTGACCCGCAGGAACGAGGCGTACAGGTAGAGGGTGAAGCCGGCGACCACCCCGGCCAGCGCCCAGGCCCACCCGATCGGCACCGGGGCGTAGCCGGTGACCCGCCAGTGCCGGCGCAGCCGGGGCACGGCCGCGAACGGCACGAGCACCGCCAGCGGCCAGAGCCAGAGCAGCTCCGCCGCCCCGGCGGCGGTGAACATCGCCCAGCCGGCCAGCTCCAGCACCAGGCCGACGGCCGCGCCGAACGCCAACTCCTCGACCAGGGTGTGCGGCCGGCGGCGCAGCGCCCGGAAGACCAGCGTGCCGGGGAGCAGCACGGCCAGCAACAGGTAGCCGGTCCACCGGAGCAGGTCGGTCGGGGCGGTGCCGGTGCCGAGCAGGGCGGCCGCGATCACGGCGTAGCCGGCGACGGCGGGGGCGTACCGGGCGGCGGCCGACCGGGCGGACCCGGCGGTGTGGGACCGCTCGGCGGTGGCGAGCGCGGTCACCGGAGGCTGTCGGCCAGCTCGGCCCGCCCGGCGGTCCCGGCGGGCGCGGCGGCGGTGTCAGTGGCGCCTGCGGTGTCAGCGCCGGCGCCGGCGTCGGTGTCGGTGTCGGCGGCCACGAAGTACGCCGGGCGGGCCTGCACGGCGGTGTAGATCCGGGCCACGTACTCGCCGAGCAGGCCGAGGCAGAGCAGTTGCACCGCGCCGAGGAAGAGCACCGCCACGTAGAGCGAGGGCCAGCCGGTGACGGTGGCCCCGGCCAGCCAGGCGAGCACCGCCACCACCACCAGCACCGCGCAGACCACCACCCCGGCCAGCCCGAGCCAGGTGGCCATCCGCAGCGGCGCGGCGGAGAAGCTGGTGACGCTCTCGGCGGCCAACCCGACCATCCGCGACAGCGGGTACTTCGTCCGGCCGGCCGCGCGTTCGGCACGCTGGAAGGCGACCTCGCCGCTGGGGAAGCCCAGCCAGGGCACCACCAGCCGCAGCACCGGGCTGCGCTCGGGCAGCTCCCGCAGCGCCTCCACGGCGGCCCGGCTGAGCAGCCGGAAATCGCCCGCGTGGGCGGGCACCTGGGTGCCGACCAGCCGCCGCATGAGCCGGTAGTAGCCGGCCGCGGTCCACCGCTTGAACCGGGTGTCGCGGCTACGGTCGGCGCGGACCCCGTAGACGACGTCGAGGTCGTCGGCGCGGGCCCGACGCAGCATCTCGACGATGACCTCCGGCGGGTCCTGCAGGTCGGCGTCGATGCTGACCACATGCGCCCCCCGGGCCCGCAGCAGCCCGGCGACCAGGGCCGCCTGGTGGCCGCTGTTGCGGCGCAACCGCAGCACGCGCAGCTGCGGCCAGCGGGCGCGCAGCCCGGCCAGGCCGGCGGCGGTGCCGTCGGTGCTGCCGTCGTCGACCACCAGCACCTCGTACGGCTCGTCGAGGGCGTCGAGGACCGCCCGCAGTCGCCGGGCCAGCAGCGGCAGCACACCGGCCTCGTTGAACATGGGCACCACGACGGACAGCGCCGGCTCCGGTCGGGTCACGGGGCTGGCCTCCGTCTCCTGCTCGGGCTGCGACAGCCGCACGCTACCAGCCGGGCCGAGACCCGAACGGCCCTCCGGAGCCACCCACCTGTCAGGCGTCGCAGGTGGTCGCGGGGAGGCACACCGTCAGGTGTCGCAGGTGGTCGCGGGGAGGCCGGAGACCCGTACCGGCGCGCGGCCGGCGGGGCGGGCCTTGCCGGCGAGCACGTTCGCCAGCGCCGTCATCGACGCCCGGCTGGAGGAGTACGTGGCCAGCAACGTCGGCGACTTCGCCCCGCCCAGCACGTACGGGGTGTCCATGGCCACGGTCACCGCGGCGTCGCCGCGCAGGTCGGACGCGCCGTCGCCGTACCCGACGAGGTGCACCTTCGTGCCGCCGCTGGCGACCACCTTCACCCCGGCGGCGGTGAGCGCGTCGGCCAGCAGGCCCCGGGTGGCCTCCCGGCCGCCGGAGGAGGTGACGGTCACCGGCCCGCGTACGCCGCCGGTGCAGGAGCCGCGCAGCACGGTCACCGCGCCGGCGGCGAGGGCCTCGGCGGCCTGCCGGTGTTCCGGGCTGTTCAGCGTGGACATCGCCGGGGCGGGCCGCTCGGCCAGGGTGAACTTCATGGTCAGCACCCGGGTGGCCGCCTCGACCAGCCGGGCCCGGGGCAGCGAGCCGTCGCGCAGCGCGGCCAGCAGACCGTCGTACGCCTGGCCGACGTGCGGCGGCATCAGGATCAGGTCGTTGCCGGCCTTGAGGGCCCGCACCGCCGCCTCCCCCGGCCCCCAGCGCTTGGCGGGGGCCATGTTCATGCCGTCGGTGATCACCACGCCCTTGAAGCCGAGCTGACCGCGCAGCACGTCGGTGAGGATCTTGCGGGAGAAGGTGGCCGGGGTGCCCTTGTCGATGGCGGTGACGTCGAGGTGGGCGGACATCACGGCCAGCGCCCCGGCGTCGATGCCGGCGGTGAAGGGCGGGAACGCGGTGCGGTCGAGCACCTTGCGGCTCTGCGGGATCACCGGCACGTCCTGGTGCGAGTCGGTGGGGCTCAGGCCGTGCCCGGGGAAGTGCTTGACGCTGGCCGCCACCCCGGCGCTCTGCAACCCCTTGACCGCGCCGGCGACCTGGGCGGCGGCCCGCTTGGGGTCGGCCCCGAAGGAGCGGGAGCCGATCACCGCGCTGCGGGTGACCAGCACGTCGGCGACCGGGGCGAAGTCCATGTTGATGCCCATCGCGGCCAGCTCGGCCCCGGCGGCCCGCCAGGCCGCCTCGGTCAGCGCCGGGTCGCCGGCCGCGCCGGCGGCCATCGGGCTGGGCAGCAGGGTCACCCCCTTGGTGATCCGGTTGACCACGCCGTGCTCCTGGTCGGTGCCGATCAGGAAGGGCGCCGCGCCGGTGGGGAGCTTCCCGGCGGCCTCGTTCAGGCCGGTGGTCAGCTCGCGGACCTGCTCGGGGTCGTCGACGTTGGTGGTGGCCTGGTTGCCGGCGGTCGGGTCGTCGGCGCTGAAGCCGACCAGGATCAGCCCGCCGAGCCGGTACTTGCTGATCATCTCGGCCGGGGTCTCCACCCCGGCGAGGGCGCGGTTGCCGGCGGCGGAGCCGCCCGAGACCTTCGTCGCCGAGCTGCCGTAGGCGTACGGCATCAGCACCTGGCCGACCAGGTCGGCGTCGGCGAGGGTCCCGACCAGCGCGGCGGCGCGCTCGGCCGGGCCGGCTGCGGTGGGGGCGGCCGACGCGCTCGGGGCGGCGGCGGAGGCGCTGGCCGACGGGATGGGGCGGGGCTGCTCCGGCTCCGACGTGCATCCGCTGACGAGCACGGCGGTCAGGGCGGCGAGCGCGACGCCGGCACGTCGCGGGGTAATCGACACGGCATCCATCCCACCAGTTCCCCCCTTATCGGGGCAAGTCAGGCCCGGAACCGGGCCCGATCGTGGTCGGCCCTGGGTGGGACGCCTGCGGGGCCCGGTTCAGCCGACCCGGGTGAGCAGGGTCACGGGGGCGCCGTCGCCGGCGTACCGGTAGGGCTCCAGCTCGGCGTCCCACGCGGTGCCCAGGGCCTTGTCCAGGGCGTGCGCCAGCGCCTCCGGGGCCCGCGCGGCGGCCATGATGGCGCGCAGCCGGTCCTCGCCGAGCTGGATGTCCCCGGCCGCGCCGACCGTGGCCCGGAACAGGCCTCGGCCCGGCACGTACATGAAGCGTTCGCCGTCGACGCCCGCGCTCGGTTCCTCGGTCACCTCGAAACGGATCATGGGCCACTGCCGGAGGGCAGCAGCCAGCTCGGCGCCCGTCCCCGGGCGACCGGTCCACCCGCACTCGGCGCGGCGCGCGCCGGGCTCGACGGGCTGGCCCGTCCACTGCAGGTTGACCGGCGCGACGAGGACGCGCGCGATCGCCCACTCGACGTGCGAGCACACGGCGAGCGGGGTCGAGTGGACGTATACGACGCCACGCGTTGGCACGGTGACCTCCCGGAGAGCGAGGTGCGTCTTCCCCTACGACCTCGACCACCGAGTGGTTGTTGGAACACATGATGACTGGTGTGACGGATGGTGCGCCAGGGAATCGGCGAATTCGTCGCGGCGCAGCCTGGGAGCCGTCGGCGGGCCCCGGGCGGAATGCCCGGCCGACCTGCGTGGTTGTCTCCTCGTGACAGGCACGGTGACCAGCCAGGCATCGGGGTCGTGTAAAGTTCACCCGGCGGCTTGTTGCCGCGCACAACTTCGGCGGGGCCGACGCTCCTCATCGGGCATCCCCCGTCACAGCCCCCGGACGTTACCGTCCTCCCGTACGTCTCAAGGAGTACCTCCGTGGCGAGCAACACCTCAAAGACCGCGCGCGCGTCAGTCCGGGCCGGCCAGGCTGGCCAGGGTGGCGCCCTCAGCGTGCTGGGCGAGTTCAAGTACCTCATCCCCCTCAACGGCGGCAAGCACGCCTACGTGCGGAACCTGACCAACGGCAAGACCGCGCACCTGCGCACCGACTCCGACGCCTTCGTCGAGGAGATCCGGGTGCTGGCCGCCGCCGGCCACGCCGCCAAGATCCGGGCCGAGCTCAACACCCTGGCCGAGGCCCACCCGGGCCAGGGCTGGGACGCCACCGAGAAGCGCCTCGCCGAGGCCGGCGTCTTCGGCGGCTGAGCCCGCCCCTGTCGCGACACCACGACCGCCCGCCGGGACCATCCCGGCGGGCGGTTCGTCGTCTCCGCCCGGCGGCGAATCTTCCCCGCAAGGCGGTTGATGTGCTGTTCTGACGGGTAGCCCGTGTCGTCACCGGGTCATCCGGTGACGAAGTTCTTGCGGCTACCCGGAGGGGAGGCGGCGATGCCGGAACGGACCGAGGTGCGGCTCCCCGACGACGTGCGGCTGCACGTCGAGGCGTCGGGGCCGCCGGAGGCCGAGGTCACCGCGGTCCTGCTGCACGGCTGGACGCTGGACGGGCGCAGTTGGCACCGCCAGCGGGCCGCGCTGCGGGAGCTCTTCGGCGACCGGGTGCGGGTGGTCGCGTACGACGCCCGGGGGCACGGCCGGTCGAGCTGCATGGCGCTGCGCACCGCCACCCTGGCCCAGCTCGGCGACGACCTGGCCGCCGTGCTCGACGCGGTCGCCCCGACCGGGCCGGTGGTCCTGGTCGGGCACTCGATGGGCGGCATGACGATCATGGAGTACGCGCACCACCATCCCGATCGCTTCGCCGCCCGGGTGGCCGGGCTGGTCTTCGTCTCGACCACGGCCGAGGGGCACGCCCACACCCTCTACGGCCTCCCACCGCGAATCGCCCGGTTGATCCGGTTGGCCGAGACCACCGGCGCGGGGGTGCTGGCCCGGTGCGGCGCGTGGCGTCCGCCCCGGGCCCTGCTGCGGGCCCTGCGGCCGAGCATCCGCTGGCTGCTCTTCGGCGACCGCTGCGACGCCACCGACATCCGCCTGGTCACCTCGGCGGTGGCCCGCGCGTCGCTGCGCTCGATCGGCGGTTTCCGGGCCTCGATCGGCACCCAGCACCGGCTGGAGACCCTCGCCGCGCTGGCCCACCTGCCGGCGGCGGCGCTGGTCGGCGACCGGGACCGGCTGACCCCGCCGCCGTGCGCGGAGTCGATCGCGGCGGCCCTGCCGGCGACCGAGCTGACGGTCTGCCCCGGTGCCGGGCACATGCTGATGATGGAACGGCCCGGCGAGGTCAACGGGGCCCTGGCCGGCGTGCTGCGCCGGGTGCTCGGCGCCGCCCGCCCGGCAACCGTCGCCCCGGCCTGACGGGCATCCGCTCGGGTCGGCCGAGCGCGGTTCACCGGGGGCCGTGGACGTGGGCGGGATCGCCCCGACGGCATGGCCCCGCGTCCCGGCCGGCCGGTGGCCGTACCCTCTGCGGTTAGCCTGGCGCGCGGCCCGCGCTCCGGCGCGGCCGTTCGCCGCCGTCTGCGAGGAGCATCTGCGTGACCGACCGGACCATCCTGGAGCAGGAGATCAGCGTCGAGCAGCGGCATCTGGACCGGGTGTACGCGCGCCTCGCCGAGCTGCGCCGCTCGGCCGCCCAGGCGGAGCAGGACGGCTACCGGATGGCCCGGGTGGGCACCTTCGGTGCGCTGGTGGAGCGGGACGCGATGGTGTTCCACGCCGCCCGGCGTCGGCACGTGCTCGACGCCGAGCACGAGGGGCTGGTCTTCGGCCGGCTGGACCTGCGCGACCGGCAGGTGCTGCACGTCGGGCGGCTCGGCGTGCGCGGGGAGAACGCGGAGACGCTGGTGGTGGACTGGCGGGCCCCGGCCGCCGCCGCCTTCTACCAGGCCACCCCGGCCCAACCGCTGGGCGTGGTACGCCGGCGCACCATCTCCTCCTCGTCCGAGCGGGTCACCCGCATCGAGGACGACCTGCTGGACCCGGCGGCGGCCCCGGCGGACATGGCGGTGGTGGGCGACGGGGCGCTGCTGGCCACCCTGTCCCGGGCCACCGGGCGGGGCATGCGGGACATCATCGCCACCATCCAGCGCGAGCAGGACGAGGCGATCCGCTCCCCCGCCTCCGGGGTGACGATCGTCTCCGGCGGGCCGGGCACCGGCAAGACGGCGGTCGCCCTGCACCGGGCGGCGTACCTGCTCTACTCCGACCGCAGCCGGTACGCCGGCGGCGGCATCCTGGTGGTCGGCCCGTCGGCGGTCTTCGTGCAGTACATCGCCTCGGTGCTGCCGTCGCTGGGTGAGGAGACCGCGACCCTGCACTCGCTGGGTTCGCTCTTCCCAGGGATGAGCGCCACCCGCACCGATCCGCCCCGGGTGGCGGCGGTGAAGGGGTCGCTGCGGATGCGGCAGGTGCTGGAGCGGGCGGTCCGCGACGCGGCGCCGGGCGGCCCGGAGGAACTGCGCCTGCTCTACCGGGGCGGGTTGCTGCGGCTGGACCTGCGGGAGCTGGACGCCATCCGGGAGCGGGCGCTGAGCCGGGGGGCCCGCCGCAACGAGGCCCGCCGGGCCGGTTTCGACGGGGTCTTCGCCGCGCTCTGGGGGCAGGCCCGGCGGGTGGGCGTGCGCGGCCTGCCCGACCAACGCGCGTTCGAGAGCGAGATCGCCGAGCGCACCGAGTTCCGCGAGTTCCTGAAGGCGTGGTGGCCCCGGCTGCACCCCCGGCACGTGCTGGGCTGGCTGGCCCGTCCGGACCGGCTGCGCCGCTACGCCGGGGGGATCCTGTCCCGGGCGGAGATCGACCTGCTGGTCGAGGCGTACCGGACGCTGGACGACGAGGGGCTGACGATCGCCGACATCGCCCTCATCGACGAGCTGGACGCGCTGCTGGGGCAGCCGATGCGGCCGAAGCGGACCAACCGGGACCCGTTCCAGCTCGCCGGGGGCGTGCGCGAGCTGAGCACGCAGGCCGACCGGCAGCGGGTGGCCCGCGACGCGGCCCGGCAGCGCCCGGAGGACTACCGCGAGTACGCCCACGTGGTGGTCGACGAGGCGCAGGACGTCTCGCCGATGCAGTGGCGGATGATCGGCCGGCGCGGCCGGTTGGCGTCCTGGACGGTGGTGGGCGACCCGGCGCAGACGGCGTGGACCGGCGCGGAGAGCGAGCTGACCCGGGCCCGCGACCAGGCGCTGGGCCGGCGTCGCCGGCAGCAGTTCGAGCTGACCACCAACTACCGCAACTCGGCGGAGATCTTCGCGGTGGCGGCGGCGGAGATCCGCCGGCTCTACCCGGACCTGGCGCTGCCCCGCGCGGTGCGCTCCACCGGGGTGGAGCCGGTCGCGCTGACCGTGGCACCGGCCGAGCTGGAACGGGCCACCGTCGCGGCGGTCACCGCGCTGCTCGGCGAGGTGGAGGGCACGGTCGGGGTGGTCACGCCGGTGCCGCGCCGCGACGAGGTCGCCGGCTGGCTCGCGGGGCTGGTCGCGCCGCGCCTGCAGGTGGTCACCAGCCTCCAGGCCAAGGGCATGGAGTACGACGGGGTCGTGCTGGTCGCCCCGGGCGAGATCCGGGCCGATCCGGGCTCCGGGGTGCGGACGCTCTACGTGGCGCTGTCGCGGGCCACCCAGCGCCTCACCACGATCGACCCGACGGACTGACCCGGCGTCGCCGAGGGGCCGATATTGCTTGCACACATTGCGATGTGAGCATACATTGGGCCCGGTCCGGCTCGGGGACGGAGGGTGTCGGCGTGGGCGCAGGTCATGACCACCACCACGGCTCGGCGGCCACCGCCTCGGACCGCCACCGAGGGCGGCTCTGGGCCGCCTTCGCGCTGCTCGCCGCGCTGATGCTGGTCGAGGCGGTGGCCGCGTTCGGCACCGGCTCGCTGGCCCTGCTCTCCGACGCCGGGCACATGTTCACCGACGTGCTCGGCATCGGCATGGCGCTCGCCGCGATCACCGCCACCCGACGCGCGGGCGCCGACCCGCAGCGCACCTTCGGGCTCTACCGGCTGGAGGTCCTCGCCGCGCTCGGCAACGCCGTCCTGCTCAGCGGCGTGGCCGGCTACGTCCTCGTCGAGGCGCTCCGCCGCTTCGGCGACCCGCCCGAGGTCTCCACCGGCCCGATGCTCGCGGTCGCCGTGCTGGGCCTGCTCGCCAACGTCGCCGCGTTCGCCCTGCTGCGCGACGGGGCGAAGGAGAGCCTGAACCTGCGCGGGGCGTACCTGGAGGTGCTCGGCGACCTGCTCGGCTCGGTCGGCGTGATCGCCGCGGCTGCCCTGATCTGGGTCACCGACTGGTGGTGGGCGGACCCGCTGGTGGCCGTCGCGATCGGCGTGTTCATCCTGCCCCGCACCTGGCGGCTCGGGCGGGCCGCGGTGCGCATCCTGGTCCAGGCCGCCCCGGAGCACCTCCAGGTGACCGCCGTGCACGACCGGCTGGTGGCGGTGCCGGGCGTGGTCGAGGTGCACGACCTGCACGTCTGGACGCTGACCTCCGGCATGGAGGTGGCCTCCGCCCACCTGATGACGGCGTCGGACGCGGAGGTGGGCGCGGTGCTCACCGAGGCCCGCACCGCCCTGCGCGAGGACTTCCACATCGAGCACGCCACGCTCCAGGTGGAGCCCGGGGCCTCGGCGGGACCCTGCGGACCGTCCGGATGGTGATACCCGCCGGCGGCGGATCGCGTGGAGTATCGTACCTTTATGCCGGTTTTATGGGTTTTGATCCCGACACCATCCGTAACGGGTGCAGCGCGAGCCCCATGGGCACCGGTAGGCTCTGATCCGGCCTCCGCCGGGCGGCGCCCATCGGCGCCTGCGGTGGCCGCCGCCTAATCGCCGCAGGGCGAGCCGGGGAACCAGGTCCGTGGGGTGCATCCGCGTGAGCGGTAGGGATCTTCCGTCCCGAACCCGTCAGCTAACCCGGTCGGCGGCTGACGGAAGGACGTACACATGCCAGTAGTGACACCCGCACGAACCACCACCGCCCGGATGGCGGCGTTGCTGGTGGCGACGCTCGCCGTCGGCCTCGGGCTCGGGCCGGTCGCCCCGGCCGGCGCGGCACCGCCCGCCACCCGGCACGCCGCCGCACCCGAGCAGGACGTCGAGGGCGGCACACCCGCCCTGCGCGCCCAGCTCGAGGCGGCCAGCAAGGGCTGGCTGGAGGCCAAAACCGCCCTGGCCCGCTCGGTCAAGCGCCAGCAGCAGCTCGACGGCCAGCTCAAGACGACCGAGGCGGAGCTGACCGTGCGCAGCGCCAAGGTCGACGAGATCGCCGCCGTGGCGTACCGGTCGGGCCGCCTCGGCCCAATGGCGGCGCTGCTCAACAGCTCCACCCCCAAGGGCTTCCTCGACCGGGTCGCCGCGCTCGACGCGGTCGCCACCAACGAGGACCGGGCGCTGCGCGACCTGATGCAGACCCGCGACCAGGCCGCCGCGACCAGGCTGGCCCTCGACGGCGAGATCCGCGAGCAGCGCAAGCAGGTCACGATGATGGGCAAGCGCAAGGAACAGGCCGAGAAGGCGCTCACCGTGGCCAACCGCAAGGCCGCCACGACCCAGAGCGGCGGGTCGAACCGGGGCACCTCCAACACCAACGCCACCCCGGCCAAGCGCAACTCCGACGGCTCCTGGCCCTCGGAGTCGTGCAGCGTCAACGACCCCACCCCGGCCAGCGGCTGCATCACCCCCCGCACGCTGCACGCGCTCAAGCAGGCCCAGGCCGCCGGCTTCACCCGGTACGTCTCCTGCCACCGGCCCAGCGGCTCCGGCGAGCACCCCAAGGGGCGGGCGTGCGACTTCGCGGCCCAGAAGGACGGCTTCGGCGGGGTGGCCTCCGGCGGGGACCGCACGTACGGCAACAACCTGTCGGCGTACTTCATCCGCAACGCCGACCGGCTGGCCGTGCTCTACGTGATCTGGTTCCGGCAGATCTGGCTGCCCAGCAGCGGCTGGAAGTCGTACAGCGGGGGCAACGGTGACCCGTCCAGCGACCACACCAACCACGTGCACCTGTCGGTGATCTGACCCGCACCCCCGGTGATCCGCCCGTGCGCGGCGGGTCACCGGGGCGGGTCGCCGACGGGCTGGGTCGGCAGGTCGCTGCGGCTCAGGCCCCGGGCCGGCTCAGACCCCGGGCCGGCTCAGACCCCGGGCCGGCTCAGGCCCCGGGCCGGTCGGGCTGGGCGGTCGGGCCGTCCGCGCTGCGGTCGAGCACCTCGCCGAGCCGCTGGGCCAGCCCGAGGTGCGCCGAGCGGGCCTGCTTGAAGGCGTAGCGGAACAGCGGCGCCGGTGCGGCCAGGGTGATCTCCACGTCGATCCGGACCACCCCGTCCGGTTCGTCGCGCAGCCGGGTGTGGTTACGGACCGTCGTGGCCGGCCACTGCCGGGCCACCGTGACGATCTCGTCGTCGCCGAGCGTCAGCACGTCCGCCTGGTACGTCGCCGAGAAGCGCAGCGGCCCGGCGACGTGCCGATCGGTGATGGCGTAGCTGGACCGGGCACCCGGCCGGGGCGGCAGCCGACGCACCCGCGTGATCAACGGGTGCAGCTCGCCCTGCCGGGTGAGGTCGCCGAGCAACGCCACCGCCTCGGCCCGGGGGCAGCGGGCCTGGACCGAGTACTGAAAGCTGTCTCGCCGGAGCACGCCCCGATCGTGCCCCACCCACCCTCGGAAGGAAAGGACCGACCCGGCGCGGGTCCGTGGACTGCCGGCGCCCGGTCGGGGCCGGACGGCGGCGGCGAACTCAGGCCCCGGGGAGGACCTCGGGCGTGCCGGCCCCGGCGTAGTAGGGCTCCGGAGCGCCGAAGAGCCCCAGCAGACCGGTCACCCAGAGTTGCCGGTGCACGAACCGGCTCGGCTGGGTGACGATCAGCTTCACGCCGCTGACCTCGGCGGTCTGGAAGCCGGCGACCATCGCGCTGATGCCCACGGAGTCGATGAAGGTGACGAGGCGCATATTGAGCTCGATGCGGGCGGGAAGCCCCTTGGCGAGCACCTCGGCGATGGCCTCGCGCACCTCGTACGCGGTGTCGACGTCGATCTCACCGCGCGGGGCGATTTCGATGACACCACCAGACAGGACCGACTTGACGATCGACAGGCTCACGCGAGCACCTCCACTCGCCCGTTCACGGGCGCCTCATCAGTACGCGGGCCGCGACCGAGAGTATTCCTCCCACGGCCTCGGTCGCCACCCCTCAGGATGAGAAATTCGTGGATCAGGGCCAGCAAGCCAGCCCTTATCCGGACTTTTCACAATCTCACCGTCAAACGAGCGACCCATGGTCGACGTCGCCGACCCAGGGTAGCGGCGACCCCAGACATTCGCGTACACCCAACCCCCCGGCGGGGGCCCCCCCGGCGCCCTTTTTTTCGGGCGACGGTGCGCGCGTCGCCGCCGGTCCCGGCCCGGCCGTGCGGTTTTTGTCGGCGCGGACCCGCCGACAAGTGTCGAAATCCGCGCCGGCTCAGGGCATGCTTCGACAGTGGGAATCCACAGTGCGGGTCGGCGGGTGGAGGGGTGTCGTGCAGACCTTTCAGTGCTCCTCGTGCAGCCGGGAGATCAAGCCCGCCGCACAGTGCCCGCACTGCGGCGCGCACCAGCCCCAGTGGGCCGGGCACCTGGCGGACATCGAGCGCTCGATCGCCGAGATGAAGGCCCGCGAGGCCGCCATCGCCGCCGAGCAGCGCCAGATCGCCGCGAAGATGCAGGCCGCGCTCTTCCAGCGGGACATCCTCGCGCACGCCGGTGAGGAGCGCACCAAGCAGGCCACCCGGCCCCGCCGGGTGCTGCGCCGCCGGGCCGGCCGCCGCCCGCCCACCGCCACGACCGCCACCACCGGCGGGGCGCCGCCCCGGGTGCCCCGGCAGGGCGCCACGCCGCCCGGCCCGGCGGACCCGCCCCCGCCCCCGCCCGCGGCGGCCCGCTGGCTGGACGCCGACAACCCGGAGCACCCGCCGGAGGCGTCCTCCCGGGAGGTGCAGAACATCCCCCTCGGGCTGGGGGCGTTGCTGCTGGCCGTCGCCGCGGTGGTCTTCGCTGCGGTGGCCACCAGCTCGATGGACGCCCTGTCCCGGCTGGGCATCCTGGTCGTCGCGACGGTGCTGCTGCTGCTCGCCCCGCCGGTGCTGGCCCGGCGCGGGCTCACCTCGACCGCCGAGACGGTCTCCGCCGTCGGCCTGCTGCTGGTGCCGCTGGCCGGGTACGCGCTCTGGGCGGTGGACCGGGTCGGCGGTAGCGGCTCGGGGGCGGTCTTCGCCGCGGTGATCTTCGCAGGCACCGCCGTCGTCAGCTTCGGCTACGCGCTCTGGACGGGGCTGCGCGCGCCCCGCTTCGCCGCCGTGCTGGCCGCGCAGCCGGTGCTGCCGCTGCTGGCGTACGACCAGGTGACCGGCCCGGCCGGCTGGGCGCTGGTGCTGACCGCGCTCGCCGCCGTGGACCTGGCGCTGGCCCGCTCCCCGGTGACCGTCGAACCGCCGGTACGCGGCGACCTGCCGGCTGCGCCGACCGTGCCACCCGCGCCCCCGGCCGCCCCGCCGCCGCGCCGCTCCACCGAGGACGGCCGGCCGGAGGGCGCTCCGGAGGAGTCCGGCGAGGTCCTCGACCCCACCGCCGGCCTGCCCGCCGCCACCGCGCCGGCGACCCGCCCGGTTCCGGGGCTGGGCAGGCTGACCTGGCTGCTGCACGGCGCGGCGGTGGCGCTGGCGCTGGCGTACGCGGCGACCGCGCTGCTGAGCGCCGCCACGGTGCCGACGGCGGCCACGGCCGGCGGGGTGCTGCTGCTGGCCGCCCTGACGGGTCTGGCCGGGGCGCTGGTCGTGCGCCGGCAGCCACTGCCGGACGTGGCCGCCGCCATCCTCACCCTCGCGGTGATCGGCGCGTGGGGCCGGGTCGCCTCGGTGGCCTACCCGGGCCGGTCCCTGCTGCTGGTCGCCGTGATCATCATGCTCACCGGGCTGGCCGTCCGGGCCCTGCCGGTAAGGGCCCGGCGGGGGCCGCAGGCCGCCTCGGCGGCGGCGCTGACGGTCTGCGGCCTGGTCGTGGCCGGTGGCGCGCTGCGCGCCGGGCTGGCCCCCGCCCGCGCGGCCACCCCCGCCTGGGCGGCGGACCTGGCCCGCTACCCGGCCGAGCTGGCCGCCTCCGTCGGGCCGGCGGCCTGGCAGCTCGCCGTCAGCGCCTTCCTGCTCACCGTCACCGCCGCGCTGGCCCTGCCCCGGGAGATCCGCCGCGAGTTCGCGGTGGTCGGCGCGGGGCTGACCGCGCTCGCCGTGCCGGCGTCGTTCGGGCTGGGCTGGGCGGCGGCACCGTGGCCGATGGTGCTCACCGCCATCGGCATCGGCGTGGCCGGGCTCAGCGCCACCACGAACCGGGCCGCCACCGTGCACGCCGTCACCGCCACGGTGGTGGGTCTGCTCGGCGCGGGCGCGGGGCTGGCCCGTCCGGCGCTGACCGCCGCCGTGCTGCTCGCCCTCTTCCTGGCCGGCGCGCTGGTCGCGGTGGCCCCCCGGGTCCGCATCGCCGTCGCGCCTGCGGAGATCGTCGCCGGCTGGGCCGCCGGGGGCGCGGCGTTCGCCCTGCCGGGGGCCGTCGCCTCCTTCGTCGCCGCGAGCGTGCCGACCGACCCGACGCCGACCCCGACGAGCCTGCGCGAGGCCACCGTGCCGGTGCTGGCGGCGACGTTCCTGGCGGTCTGCGCCACCCTCGGGTACGCCGCCATGGTGCAGGTCTCCGAGCGGCACATCCCCGTGCCGCTGGCGGTGGGCACCGGCCTCGGCGCCCTGGTGGTGACCGCCGTCGCGTTCTTCTCGCCGGGGGCCACCGCCGCCGACGCCTGGGTGGGCGGGCTGATCCTGGTGGCCGGGACGCTGGTCTTCCTGGCGCCGTCGATCGACGCCAGTCGCCGCTCCGACCTCTCGTTCGACGGTGCCGACCTGGCCGCCGCCGCCGTCACCACGGCCCTGATCGCCACCCTGGTGCGGATCGCGTCGGTGCTCACCCCCGGCGGGCAGCTCGTGGTCGCCGCCGCGCTGGTGACGGTGATCGCCGTCGCGGCGCGGGCCATGCCGCAGGAGTGGCGACGCGGGCCCACCCTCGGGCTCGCCGTGGGTGGCACCCTGATCGGGCTGCTGGCCGGCTGGAGCGCCCTGCGCGGCGGCTGGGGCGTGCTGGCCACCCCGGGCCCGATCTGGGCGGGTGACCTGACCGGCTGGCCGGCCGCGCCGGTCGGCGGCTCCACCTGGCAGGGGCCGGTCGCGCTGGCGTTGCTCGGCGTCGCGGCCGGGGTGCTGCTGCGGCCCCCCTTGAAGTACTACGTCCCGGGCGTCGCCGCCTTCCTCGCCACCATCGGCGTGCCGGCCGCCTTCGACCTGCCCTGGTGGTCGCCGGTGCTGGTCGGCCTGGCCGTCGCCACGGCCTTCGGTGCCGCCGCGGCGGCCTCGCTCGAGCCGCGCGCCGGGCTGACCTGGGCCGTCGTGGCCGGGGCGGTCGGCCTGCATGCGGCCGGGGCCGGCCTGGTCCGCCCGTGGACCACCGCGCTGGCGCTGGGCGGCATCACGCTGATCGGCGTCGTCGTGGCGGCCCTGGCGCGGGTCTCCGCCGTGCCGCTGGTCGACGACGTCGTGGCCGACGGGATGCCGCCGCACCTGGCGCAGATCGGCGGCGGCGCGGCCGGGGCGGCGCTGTTCGCGTTCCCCGGCGCGGTCGCCGCCCTGGCCGCCGAGTACGGCCGCTCCCCCGACGTGGTGCTGACCGCCGCGCTGGCCGCGTCCAGCCTGGGGCTGGCGGCGATCGCCGTGGTCCGCCGGCAGGTCCCGCAGTACCTGCCCTACGCCAGCGCGGCCCTGGTGGGCGGCGCGACGGTCAGCGCGGTCGCCGCCATCGTGACGGGGCGCCCCTCCGGCGTCTACGCGGCCGCCGCCGCGCTGCTCGGGGTGCTCGCCGAGCTGATCCGCGCCGCCACCGTGCCCCCGGCCGCCGCGGCGCAGCCGGTGCGCCGGTGGTCGGTGCTGCTCAACGGCGCCCTGCGCCGGGTGCCGGGCGACGACGGCACGGCGGTCCGCTGGCGGGTCAGCCCGGCGGCCGGTGCGCTGGCCGCCGCCGCGCTGCCCACCGCGCTGGCCGTGGCCTCGCTCGCCCCCGCGCTGGTGGTGGCGCTCGTCGAGCCGTACGCCTCGCTGGGCCGGGTGTGGCAGGGGCCGCCACCGGAGCTGATCACCCCGCCTTCCGACGCGGTCGATCCGACGCACGTGCTGACCGCGCTGCTGCTCACCGTGACCGCGGCCCTGGCCGCCGTCGGTCTCAGCGGCGGCCGGCGGTTCCGGGCGGTGCCGGTGGTGCTGCCGGGGGTGGCGGTGACCCTGCTGATCACCCCGATCGCGCTCGGCCACGGCTGGCCGGAGAGCGTGCTGGCCGCGCTGTCGGTCTTCACCGTCTCGATGCTGGGGTTGGCCCTGACCCCGCCCCCGCCGCCGGCCGAGCGGGCACGCTCGCTGCGCACCGCGCGGGTGCTGGTCTTCGTCATCGGGCTGGCCGGGGGCGGGGCCGGGATCCTGGGCGGCCTGGCCACCCGGGAGCTGACCCTGTTCACCCTGGGCGGGGCGGTGGGCGTCGGCACGGTCGCCGCCCTCTACGGCACCACCCAGCGGGCCCGGATCCTGGGTTGGCTCTTCGCCTCGCTGACCGCGCAGCTCTTCGTCCTGGTCGCCGGCCTGGTCTCCGGGCTCGCCGCCGTCTGGTCCGCGTTCGGGGTGCTGGCGGTCGGCGCGGCCCTGCAGGTCTTCGCCGCGACCCTGCCCCGACTGCGCCGCCCCGAGGCGCAGCCGGAGGCGGCCACGGTGGAGTGGAGCGGGTACGCCGCCGCGCTGATCGCCCTGGCGTTGGCCTTCGACTCGCCCCGGCACATCGCCGCGCTGCTGGCCGCCTGGGGCGCCGTGCTCGGGGTGGCGGCGACCCGGCCGCACCGCCGCCCGGTGGAGCGGCGGATCCTGTTCTGGGCGGTGGTGCTCTGCGAGATCGTCGCCTGGTGGATCCTGATCCGCGTCGCCGACGTGGCGCTGCCGGAGGCGTACACGCTGCCCTTCGCGGCGCTGGCGCTGCTGGTGGGGGTGCTGGAGCTGCGGCAGCGGGCGGACCTGTCGAGCTGGGTGGCGTACGGGCCGGCGCTGCTGGCCGCCTTCGTGCCGACCCTGGCGATCGTGCTGGCCACCGACTCCAGCACGCTGCGTCAGGTGCTGCTCCTGCTCGGCGCGGTGGTGGTGCTGATCTTCGGCAGCATGAGCCAGCAGCAGGCCCCGGTGATCGTCGGGGGCGCGGTGACCGCCATCGCGGCGGTGCACGCCCTGTTCAGCCTCGGCCCCTGGCTGGTGCTGATCCCGGTCGGCCTGGTGCTGCTGATCCTCGGGGCCAGCAACGAGCGCCGCCGCCGCGCGCAGGACCGCCTCCAGACGGCCCTGCGCGGCATGAGATGAATCGGAGGGGCCCTGCGGCGTGGGTGGGTGGGCACGCAGAGTGGCGCCGGTGGTCGCGTGGGGCGACGGGCGGGTGAGGGGCCTAGCGCAGGGTGGCGTGCAGGGCGGCTTCCTTCTCGGCGACCATCGTCGCCAGGCCCTCCTGGTAGGCCACCATGCGGGCCCGCAACCCCGCGTCGGCGGCGGCCAGGATCCGCACGGCCAGCAGCCCGGCGTTACGGGCGTTGCCGATCGAGACGGTGGCGACCGGCACACCGGCCGGCATCTGCACGATGGAGAGCAGCGAGTCCATCCCGTCGAGGTGCTTCAGCGGCACCGGCACGCCGATCACCGGCAGCGGGGTGACCGAGGCGACCATGCCGGGCAGGTGGGCGGCCCCGCCGGCCCCGGCGATGATCACCTTGAGCCCTCGGTCGGCGGCGGTGCGGCCGTACTCGATCATCTTGTCCGGGGTGCGGTGGGCCGAGACGACCCCGACCTCGTAGCCGACCTCGAACTCGGCCAGAGCCTCGGCGGCGGCCTTCATGGTCGGCCAGTCCGAGTCGCTGCCCATGATCAGTCCAACGGTGCTCACGCCTCGCCGCCCTCCCGCAGCCAGCGGGCGGCCCGCGCCGCCCGCGCCCGTACCTCGTCCAGGTCGGTGCCGAGCACCGTGACGTGCCCGATCTTGCGGCCGGGACGGACCTGCTTGCCGTAGAGGTGCACCTTCGCGCCCGGCTCGGCGGCGAAGAGGTGGTGCAGCCGCTCGTCGATCGGCATGCCGCCCGGCTCCCCACCGAGGACGTTCGCCATCACCACCACCGGGGCGGTCAACCCGGTGTCGCCCATCGGGTAGTCGAGCACGGCCCGCAGGTGCTGCTCGAACTGCGAGGTCCGGGCCCCCTCGATCGTCCAGTGCCCGGAGTTGTGCGGGCGCATGGCCAGCTCGTTGACCACCAGCCCGGTCGAGGTCTCGAAGAGCTCCACCGCCAGCAGGCCGACCACGCCCAGCGCGGTGGCCAGGTCGATGGCGAGCTGCTGGGCGGCGAGCGCCCGCTCCTCGGCCAGGCCGGGGGCCGGGGCCAGCACCTCCACGCAGATCCCGTCGACCTGCACCGTCTCCACCACCGGGTACGCGGCGACCTGCCCGAACGGCGAGCGCGCCACCTGCACGGCCAGCTCCCGGCGCAGCGCCACCCGCTCCTCCACCAGCAGCGGGGTCCCGCCGGCCAGCAGGGTGGCGGCCAGCTCGGCGGCCTGTGTGGCGTCGTCGACCAGCCAGACGCCCCGGCCGTCGTAGCCGCCCCGGGCCGCCTTGAGCACCACCGGCCAGCCCTGCGCCGCGCCGAAGGCGACCAGGTCGGCGGGCTCGGTCACCGGCCGCCACGCGGGGTTCGGTGCGCCCAGCTCCGCCAGCCGCTCCCGCATGACCCGCTTGTCCTGGGCGTGCAGCAGCGCGTCGGCGGGCGGGAAGAGCTTCACCCCCTCGGCGGCGAGGGCGCGGATGTGCTCCGTCGGCACGTGTTCGTGGTCGAAGGTGACCACGTCGCAGCCGTCGGCGAAGGCGCGCAGGGCGGCCAGGTCGGTGTGTTCGCCGTACCGGACGTCGGCGGCGACCAGGGCCGCGCCGTCGTCGGGGGACTGGGCGAGCACGCGCAACGACTGGCCGAGGGCGATCGCGGCCTGGTGGGTCATCCGGGCCAGCTGGCCGCCCCCCACCATGCCGACAACAGGCAGACCGGTTCGGGTATCCATCTCGCCCGCCAGCCTAGCGGCGGCCCCGCCACCCCTTCCGGCGGAGGGGCGGGGCCCGGAGAGGGCTCGGCCTAGAGCTGGGCGAGCAGGTCCTCCACCGTGGTCACCGGGCGCTGGCAGACGAAACCCCGGCAGACGTACGCGGTGGGGCGGCCGTCGACCAGCGGGCGGTCGGCCAGCAGCGGCACGCCGGGCTGGTCGGGGCGGCCCGCGACGAGCACCGCCCCGGGCGGGGCGTGCCGGTACGCCGCCGCCACGAGCGGGTCACCGGCCGGGTCGTCGGTCACCACGGCGATCTCGTACGGGCCGGAGAGCAGCGCCTCGCCGACGGCCGCCGCGTACCCGGTGAACCGGGCGTGCCGGGCGACGATCGGGGCGACCGTGGCCAGGGCGGCCTCGGCGGCCTCCCGGTAGCGGCTCTCGCCGGTCAGCGCCGCGTACGCGACCAGGGCCGCGACGAGCGCGGACTGGCCGGAGGGGGTGGCGTTGTCGGTCGGGTCGGCCGGCCGGGTGACCAGCCGCTCGGCGTCGTCGGCGGTGTCGTAGAAGCCGCCGCCGGGGGCGGCGAAGCGGGCCAGCGCGGTGTCCAGCAGCTCGCCGGCCAGCGTCAGCCAGCGCCCCTCGCCGGTGAGCTGGTGCATCGCGCAGAACGCCTCGGCCACGCAGCCGTAGTCCTCCAGCACGCCCGCCGGCGCGCCGACGGTCCCGTCGCGGGAGACCCGGCGCAGCCGGCCGTCGACCAGGTGCACCCCGGCCAGGTGCTCGGCGGCGTCGCGCAGGGCGCCGTCGGCGACGATGGTGACGCCCTCCAGCAGGTTGGCGTCGGCCTCCTCGTCGCCGACCCCGCGCGCCTGCACGAGGCGGACGAACTCGGCGAGCGCGGTGATCGCCAGGCCGTTCCAGGCCGCCACCACCTTGTCGTCGCGGGCCGGCTGCGGGCGGGTGTCCCGGGCGGCCAGCAGCCGGCCGACGACGTCCCGCCAGCGGCCCCGGATCGCCGGGTCGGCGTCGTCGACGTCCCGGGCCAGCCGCAACACGCTCGTGCCGTGTTCAAAGGTGCCGGCCTCGGTGACCGCGAAGAGGTCGGCGGCGAAGCGCCCGTCGTCGGCGCCGAGGACCTCGACGAGCTGGGCCGGGGTCCAGGCGTAGGTGAGCCCCTCGACGCCCTCGGTGTCGGCGTCCAGCGCGGAGGCGAAGCCCTCGCCGGGCCGGTGCAGCTCGTCGGCGAGGAACCGGGCGGTGTCCCTGGCCACCCGCCGGGCCAGCGGGTCGCCGGTGAGCCGCCACAGGTGGGTGTAGACCCGCAGCAGCAGGGCGTTGTCGTAGAGCATCTTCTCGAAGTGCGGCACGGTCCAGTGCTCGTCGACCGAGTAGCGGGCGAAGCCGCCGGCGAGCTGGTCGTGGATGCCGCCGCGGGCCATCGCCTCGGCGGTGTGCCGGGCGATCTCCAGGCTCTCGGCGGAGCCGGTGCGCTGGTGGTGGCGCAGCAGGAAGAGCAGGTTCAGGTGCGGGGGGAACTTCGGTGCCCCGCCGAAGCCGCCGTTGCTGCGGTCGTACTCCCGGGCGAGCTGGCCGGCGGCGGCGTCGAGCACCTCGGCGGTGAGCGGGGCGGTCGGCCCGCCGACGGCCTGCGCGCCGCCGATCGCCTCGACCACGGCGGCGCCCTGCCGCAGCACCGCCTCGCGCTGCTCGCGCCAGGCCGTGCCGACCGACTCCAGCAGCCGCACGAAGTTGGGCTTCGGGAAGTACGTGCCGCAGAAGAACGGGGTGCCGTCCGGCGCGGCGAAGACCGTCATCGGCCAGCCGCCCTGCCCGGTCATCGCCTGGGTCGCGGTCATGTAGACCGCGTCGACGTCCGGCCGCTCCTCGCGGTCCACCTTGATCGCCACGAAGCCGTCGTTGATCAGTTTCCCGACGCCCGGGTCCTCGAACGACTCGTGCGCCATCACGTGACACCAGTGGCAGGCCGCGTAGCCGACCGAGATGAGCACCGGCACGTCGCGCCGCTTCGCCTCGGCGAACGCCTCGTCGCACCACGGCCACCAGTCCACCGGGTTGTCGGCGTGCTGGAGCAGGTACGGACTGGTGGCGCTCGCGAGTCGGTTCACCGAACGACCATAACCAGCGCCCGGCACGGCGGCATCCCGGTCCCGTCTGGGCCACCCGGAGCAACTAATCGTCTTATTGACACGAAGTAGCCTCGCACCTACCGTGGGCTTATCGTCATATCAACACTAACAGGCGCGGCCACGCGGCCGACGAAGGACGCGAGCGGCCACCCCCTCCGGTCCACCCAGGGCCCACCGATGCCCACAGATGGGACGTCATGACGAACCACGAGCCGACCGGCCCGGTCCCGACCCCGCCGGCCACACCGCCCTTCCCGATGCCGCCGATCCCCACCTCCAACGCCACCCGCCACCTCTGCGCGGGCGCGTACCTCGACGAGGACTTCCAGCGCGCCAGCCTCAACGAGGTCTACCACCAGCGTCGCCGCCTGATCGCCCCGTCGTACGGCTTCGACCTGGTCGCCGTGCTCGGGCAGTGCCTGCAGGCCCGACGGATCGCCGTCCTCCGCGACGCGGCGATCGTCGTGGTGACGGTGTCCGCCCTCTGCGCCGCCCCGCTGGCACTCTCCTTCGTCCTCACCGTGCTGATCACCCTCTACCTGTTCACCTCCGTCTGGCAGGTCGTCCGGGACACCACCCGGGAGCTGCGCCGGGGCCGGTCGGCCAGCGCCGGGCTCATCATCGGCCAGGCCGTCATCGCGATCTTCCGCCTCGTCATCGCGGTCGTCGCCTTCTCCCTACTCAGCCTGGTCGCGACGGGATTCGCCCTCGCCAGCATCGGCGAGGGCTTCGACCAGGTCAACACGCCCACCCCGGAGTCGTCGCTGGCCCCGGCGCTCATCATGGGGCTGCTGTTGGTCGTCTTCGGTGTGCCGATCGGGGCGAACCTGTTCCGACAGAGCCAGCTCGAACGGCTCGCCCCCGGCCACACGCCGCCCGCGCCGGCCCGCTCCGAGCGCTTCGACGAGATCCGGCGGCAGGAGAGCGGCAACACCGTCGTCTTCGCCGACTACCGGCCGTTCGTCGGCTCCGGCTTGGTGCTCAAGAACTGGGGCTTCGCCCAGCGGCTGGTCCGCGCCGGCGACCCGCTGACCGGCCTGACCCCCGAGTCGGACCGGGAGTTCGCGACCGCACCCTTCACCGCCACCGACCTGCTGGCTCACCTCCGCGACGAACTCGGTGGGCTCTCCAGCGATCGGGAGCCCGAGCAGCAGCTTCCCGGGTTGACCGTCGACGACCGGGTCTTCCTCGCCGGGACCGAGGTCGCCCACCTGACCCCGTACACCGACCCCGGCCACCTACCGGCGATCATCCGCCACCCCACCGCGCCGCTGCGGCACTTCCTGGTCTGCCAGGTCGTCTCCTGGCGCGGCGAGCTGGTCACCACCGTCTACGTCCACGTGGCGGTCCAGGGCCGATCGCTCTACATGGAATTCACCTCCACCGCGCTGCCGCCCTGCGCCGACCGGTTCCGGGTGGTCGACCAGGTCGGCGGGACCGGGCCCGCGGCGTTCGTCCGGGCCGGGCTCCAGGGCCTGCTGTACGCACCATCGACCATCGGCCGCGCCCCGCTCAACCTCCTGCGGGCGGGATTCGACGCCGTGACGAACGCCCTCTCCGGCGCTGGCGGCGGCCCGACCCGACCCGGCTACGACTACGGCGCGCGCACCAGCGTCCGGGAACTCGGGATGGCCGCCGACACCCGGCACCACCTGCAGGCCCAGGAGGTCGACAAGCACCAGCGGATCATCGAGCGCCGACTGCTCGCCGCCGCGCTCGACTTCCTCCAGGAGCGCGGGGTGGACACCAGCGAGTACCGGCAGCGGGCCGCGACCCTGCTCAACGCCGGCGCCATCGTCACCGGCGGCAGCCTCACCGTGCACGGCGACGTGCACAGCACCCAGACGAACGACCGCGCTGGCAAAGGGCTGGGGCAATGAGCGAGCACTGGGCCCGCAACAACACCGGGCTGCACGTCACCGGCGGCAGCGTCCAGGTCGGTGGCGACGTCAATGCCGTCCAGCACAACCACGCCAACGTGCGGGAATCCCTCGCGTCGGCCGACCGCCGGGCCGGGCGGCCCACCGACGTCGGGATCCTCACGGTGTTGCCGCTGGAGATGAGGGCGGTCGCCGAGATGCTGAGCCGGGTGCCCGACCACCGGATCGAGCAGATCTACGGTGGCCGGACGGTGCACCGGGCCACCTTCGCGGCCGAGGGCGGCCCGCTACGGGTCGTCGCCGCCCAGGCCCTCCAACCGGGCACGCACTCCGCCTCGTCGGCCTACCGGGAGCTCCGCCAGCACTTCGCGCCGCCGCTCGTGCTGCTGGTCGGCATCGCCGGCGGGATCCGCCCGGACATCTCGGTGGGCGACGTGATCCTGGCCGACGAGGTGATCCTGTACGACAGCCGTCAGGAGACCGAGGCCGGCCCTCGTCGCCGGGGGCGCACCCAGGCCACCGCGGCGGTGCTGCTCAACCGGGTCAACGACTTCCTCGTCCGGCACGGTCCGGTCGTGCACGCCGGGTCGGACGAGAGCTTCCACGTCCACCGGGGGCCGGTCGGCTCCGGCAACGCGGTGGTGACCGACGAGGGCTCGGCCATCCGGTCCTGGTTGACCGAGGTGCACCAGAAGACCCTGGCCGTGGAGACGGAGGCGGCCGGCGTCGCCGAGGCGTTCTACGAGGAGATCGCCGCCGACCGGGCGCTACGCGGCTGGATGACCGTCCGGGGCATCTCCGACCGGGCCGACCGACACAAGGGACACGCCGACCACGCCCTGGCGGCGCGGCACGCCGCGCTGGTCGTGGAGCGGTTCCTGCCGTACCTGCGCCTGGTCGAGGACGCGCGGTGACCGGCGCCGACGACCCGCGCCGGCCCGGACGTGCCCCGGTCCCCGCCCGGCCGGCGGCGCTGGTCCGCAGGCTGACCAGTGGGGAACTGGAGGCATACCTCGTCTCCGGGGCGGCGCTGGTCGTCGGCGCGCTCGGCCTGTTGAACGTGACCAGCCCGGACGTGGTCGCCGCCGCCACCCTGACCGTCCTCGGCGTGATCACCTTCGACCTGCTGACCGGGCGGCGGCGGCTGCGGGGCATCGAGTCCACCCTCCGCGAGCTGACCCGCCGCCTCCGCCCGGAGGGGGGCGAATCCGCCGACCGGCTGCTCACCGCCGCCATGCCGGGCGGGGCTGTGGGGCTGGCCGGCGCGCGGGACATCCGGCTGGTCGGGGTGACCCTGAGCCGGACGATCCGCAGCCACCTGGACGACCTGCGGCAGCAGTTGGCGGCGGGCGCCACGGTGCGGGTCGCGCTCATCGACCCGGCCGGCCCCGCCCCCGAGGAGGCGGCCCGCCGCAACGGGCTGCCCGAAGGCGGTGGCGAGGTCTTCACCCGCCGCATCCAACCCACCATCGATCTGCTCGACTATCTGGCCGGCCAGGAGGGCGGCGGGCGGCTGGAGGTCCGCCTGCTCCACTTCGTACCCGCCTTCGGCATGGCGCTGCTCGACCCGGAGGAGTCGACCGGCCACCTCTCGATCGACGTCTACTCCCACCGGCCCGACGGGCGCGAGGCGACGTTGACCCTGCGTGCCGACCGGGATCCGGTCTGGTATCGGCACTTCACCCGCGAGTTCGACCAGGTCTGGGCCGCCGGCCGCAGCCGCGATGGCCGAAGCCTCACCTGATCGGGATGCACGCGCCCGCCTCCGGGCCGGCCGCTACCCTTCCGTTGTGTCCGACCAGCGCACCGTCTTCCGAATCGCCATCGACCTGGCGATTCTCACGATCCGTGACGGCCGGCTGGCGGTCCTGCTGATCGAGCGAGGCAAGCCTCCGTTCGAGGGGCAGGCCGCGCTGCCCGGCGGCTTCGTCCGGGCCGGCGAGGACCTGGACGACACGGCAGCGCGGGAGCTGTCGGAGGAGACCGGGTTGGACGCTCGCGCGCTGCACCTGGAACAGGTCCGCACGTACGCCACGCCGGAGCGGGACCCACGCGGCCCGGTCGCCTCGGTGGCCTACCTGGCCATCGCCCCCGACCTGCCCATCCCGGTGGCGGGCACGGACGCGGCGCGGGCCCGGTGGGAGCCGATCGACCACGACCGGCTGGGCCACGGCTGGCTCGCCTTCGACCACGACACCATCCTGGCCGACGCCCTGGAACGGGCGCGGGCCAAACTGGAGTACTCCCCACTGGCCACGGCGTTCTGCGGCGAGACCTTCACCATCGGCGAGCTGCGCGCGGTCTACGAGGCCGTCTGGCAGGTACGCCTCGACCCGCGCAACTTCCACCGCAAGGTCACCGGGGTGAGCGGCTTCGTGGTGCCCACCGGGCAGCGGCGCAACCCGCCCACCGGCCGCCCGGCCGCCCTGTACCGGCGCGGCGACGCCACCATGCTCCACCCGGCGATGCTGCGCCCGCCCGCCGGTCGGTAGCAGCAGCACCGGAGGCGGTCAGTCAGGCGCCGTCGGCGCGCAGCGGGAAGACGTTGCCCTGCGCGGAGTCGAGCAGCGACCCGAGCACCGCGCCGATCTTGTCCGCCGGCATCGGCTTGAAGAAGTGGTAGCCCTGGGCGGACGTGCAGCCCAGCTCGGCCAGGGCGAGCCGCTGCTCGGCGGTCTCCACCCCCTCGGCGACCACCCGCAGGCCCAACTCGTGGGCGAGCCCCACGGTCGCCCGGACGATCGCCGCCGCCTCCGGCGACTCCGCCATCCGGATCACGAACGAGCGGTCGACCTTCAGCTCGTCGACGGGGATGCGGGTGACGAACGACAACGACGAGAAGCCGGTGCCGAAGTCGTCCACGGCGAGCTGCACGCCCATCGACCGCAGCGTGGCCAGCACCTCGTCGATGACGTCCAGCTCGCTCATCACCACCGTCTCGGTGATCTCCAGCACCAGCCGGTGCGGCGGCACCTGGTGGCGGCGCAGCGCCTCGCCGATCTCGGCCGGCAGCCGGGGGTCGAGCAGGCTGCGGGCCGAGAGGTTCACCGAGATCGGCACGTCCAGCCCCTGCCGGGCCCAGTCGGCGGCCACCCCGAGCGCCTTGTCCAGCACGTACCGGGTGAAGGCGCCGAGCTGCTCGCTGTGCTCCACCGGCCGGATGAACTCGGTCGGGCCGAGCAGTCCCCGGCGGGGGTGCCGCCAGCGGATCAGCGCCTCCACCCCGGTCGGCGCCCCGGTGGCCAGGTCCACCGCCGGTTGCAGGGCCAGCACCAGTTGGTCGTCGGCCGCGAGGGCCTCCCGCAGCTCCGCCAGCAGCGCGAGCGCGTCGGTGCTCGCGGCGTCCCGGGAGCTGTCGTACGCGGCGACGCTGCCGCCACCGCCCTTGGCCTGGTACATGGCGATGTCGGCCCGGCGCAGCAGCTCGGTCAGGTCGGCGGCCCCGGCCTCGGCCACCACCACCCCCACGGAGACCTCGACCGACATCCGCACCCCGGCCACCTCGGTGGGGGCGGCCAGCCGCTCGGCGATCTCCCGGGCCTGGCGCAGCGCGTACGCCAGCGGGGCGCTGCGGTCGCCGAGCACCGGGACCGTCGTCAGCAGCAGGGCGAACTCGTCGCCGCCGAGCCGGCCCAGCAGGTCACCCGAGCGGGTCAGCGCGCCCAGCCGCTCGGCGGTCAGCCGCAGCAACTGGTCGCCTGCGGCGTGCCCGAGGGTGTCGTTGACCTCCTTGAACTGGTCGACGTCGAGCAGCAGCAGGGCGACCGGGTGGTCATGGGCACGCTGCCGCAGGGCCCGGTCGCCCTCGCTGAGCATGGCGGCCCGGTTCAGCAGCCCGGTGAGCGGGTCGTGCACCGCCTCGTACGACGACCGGGCGGTGATCAGCCGCAGCTCGCGGTGGGTCGCCGCGTCGTGCAGGGCCGCGGCGAGCGCGTCGGAGAACGCGGCCACGGCGTCCTGCTCGCGGGCGGTGGGCGGCGCGCTGCGGGGGAAGCGGATCCGCAGCTCGCCGACCCGGGTGCTACCGACCTTCAGGGGCCGGACCAGCTCCCACGGGTCGGATTCGGCGCGGACCGGCGGGCCGACCTCCCGGTCGACGACCTGGCCGGCGGCGTCGACCCGGTAGCGCCGCCACCGGCCGTCGCCCCGCGCCACGTCGGCCTCGACCGCCTCGGCCCCGAAGAGGGTCGCCGCGCCGGTCACGGCGGCGGTGGCCACCCCCCGCTCGTCGAGCTGGTTGAGCCCGGCGGTGGCCTCGGCGAAGGCCCGCCAGCTGCGCCGCTCCTGGTCGGCGCGGAGCCGGTGCCGGTAGGTCTGCTGGAGCAGCCAGAGCACGGGCGGGCCCAGCAGCAGCCAGCGGGCGTCGACCTCCAGCAGCGCCACCACGGCCAGGCCGACGCAGACGTTCCCGACGAACATCAGCAGCTTGCCGTGCAGCGCCGCCAGCAGCGGCGGGGCCATCGGCACGCCGTGCCGCAGCGCCACGGTGACCCCGCCCAGCCAGGCGCCGACCAGCAGGTACGTCACCGCGCCGGCGACCAGGGCCAGCACGAGCTCCGGGGTGGGGGCCGCCAGCAGGGGCGCGCCGAAGGCGGTGGCGACGGTGACGGCCAGGGCGGTGGCGGAGGTCAGCGAGGTCACGATGCGGACGGTCTCCACCGGCGACCGGCGGTCGCCGGTCACGGAGAGCGCCGCCCAGGCCGCGCCGGCGCCGAGCAGCGTGGCGGCGGGCAGCCAGCCGGCGGGCACCAGGTAGAGGGAGACGATCAGCGCGGCCTCGCCCCAGGTGATGCTGGCCATCCCGGAGCCGACGCGGAAGCGCAGCCGGGCGAGCTGGGCGACGGCGAACGCCACGACGGCGACGGCGAAGCGGGCGGGGGCCGGGAGCGGATCGTCGGCCGGCAGCTCGGTGGGGAGGGTGAGGCCGACCACGACGGCCGACAGGGCGGTCAGCGCGACGGCGGCGGTCAGCAGCAACACGCGGTGCGGCACGCCGCGCACGCCGAGCCGGTCGCGGCCCCAGCCGGAGGTCACCGGCCCGGCCCGTCCGTCGACCGGTGCACGGCACGGTGGGCAGCCGTCGCTGACCCGGTCATCGGCGCCCCTTCCCGCGCGCGGCTAAGGGGACTCTTGGCCCCCGGCGGGAAGGCTAAGCCAAAGCCGGGGGCGGCAACAGGGGGCGACAACGGGCTTCGGCGTGAATCACGCCCGGATCACGCGTCTCAGCCCTGCTGGGACGCCCCGGGAGTGGCCGGGCGTGACTCCTGCCTCTCAGTCCCGTCTGTCGGATCGACGACTGAATCCTCCACCCGGACCGGCCCGGGGGCGGTGCCGGTGGCGGGGAAGCGGTCGGGCAGCCGGCGCAGCCGGGCGTTCATGTTGCGGATCAGCAGCACGGTCGCGGTGGCCAGGACCAGGATGAGGAACAGGCCCATCGGGCCGGCGAGGCCCCCCGTGCGGGTGTCACCGAAGTTGTTCTCCGCGAGCACCTGGGCAGCGGTCAGCATGGCGTTCCTCCGTAGTGCGACTGGTGACCAGGGTAGCCCGCCACCGGGTCAGCGGGCATGGACCGTGCCGCGCACCCCGGCGAAGAGGTCGGATTCGGGCACCGGGCTGTCGACCACGGAGCGGGCGATCTCGAAGTCCTCCGTCGGCCAGGCCTCCCGCTGGAGCTCCATCGGCACCTGGAACCAGAACCCGTCCGGGTCGATCTGGGTGGCGTGGGCGCGCAGCGCGTCGTCGCGGACGGGGAAGTAGTCCGCGCACTCGACCCGGGTGGTGATCCGGCGGCCCCGGTCGGGGCGCTCCTCCCACCGCTTGAACCACTCCTCGTACGGCGAGGGCAGGCCGGCGGCGACGATGCGGTCGTGCAGGGCCTGGATCTTGTCCCTGGAGAACCCCACGTCGTAGTAGAGCTTGAGCGGCTGCCAGGGCGCACCGAGCTCGGGGTGCCGGGCCGGGTCGCCGGCGGCCTCGAAGGCGGCGACGGTCACCTTGTGGGTCATCACGTGGTCGGGGTGCGGGTAGCCCCCCTCCTCGTTGTAGGTGGTGACCACGTGCGGGCGGAACTGGCGCATCAGCCGCACCAGCGGGCCGGCCGCGACCTCGACGTCCTGCAGGGCGAAGCACCCCTCGGGCAGCGGCGGCAGCGGGTCACCCTCGGGCAGCCCCGAGTCGACGAAGCCGAGCCACGCCTGCTCGACGCCGAGGATCGCCCGGGCCGCGTCCATCTCGGCGCGGCGGATCTCACCGATGTTGGCCCAGACGTCCGGCCGGTCCATCTTGGGGTTGAGCACGCTGCCGCGCTCGCCGCCGGTGCAGGTCACGACCAGCACGTCGACCCCCTCGGCCACGTACTTCGCCATGGTCGCGGCACCCTTGCTCGACTCGTCGTCGGGGTGCGCGTGAACGGCCATGAGGCGCAGTTGCTCTGCCACGTGCGGCGCTCCTCGTTGATCCCACCGATGCTGACCTGACGCCGGACGCGGGCCGACCTGTCATCCTTGAGTCATCATCGGTGATTCGGCGCTCGTCCGACGAGTCGGCGCCGGGCTTGGAAGATGGACCCTGCCATTCTTGCCGATGCCACCGACAACGACGCCAGGAGATACCCAGCGGTGACCGAGACGCACGCCACAATCGCCCCCGCTGCCCCGGTCTTCCCGCCCGGCCGCTACGGCCGCCGCCGGGAGACCGGCCGCCGCCCGGCGCTGGTCGCCCTGCTGGCCGTCGCGCTGGTGGCGGTGCTCGGCGTGGCCGCCTACAGCCAGTACGACAAGTACGGCGACCCGGACTACGACGCGAAGGTGATCTCCTACACGGAGATCACCGACAACCAGGTGGTGATCGACTTCCGGGTGACCGTGCCGGTCGGCGAGTCGGCGACCTGCCTGCTGCGGGCCCGCTCGTACGACGGCGCCGAGGTGGCGCGGGAGGAGGTGACCCTGCCGGCCCGCGCGGGCGAGTCGCAGCTCGGCCTGCGGCACCGGCTGGTCACCACCGCCCGCCCGCACGCCAGCGAGGTGGTGCGCTGCCGTCCCACCGGCTGAGCTGCCGAAACGTTCCCCTGCCGCACACACTCCGGGTTCCGTCACCGGCACCCGCGGTAATCGCCGGCACCCCTACGGGCGCGGCACTGGTAACTTGGTGGTTTACCGTCAGCCAGTCCGAACACACGAGGAGACCGCCTGTGTCCAACACTGACAACGAGGCTCCCGCCACCTGGCTGTCCCAGGACGCGTTCGACCGCCTCCAGGGCGAGCTCGACGAGCTGATCGCCAACCGACCGGTCATCGCCGCCGAGATCAACGCCCGGCGCGAAGAGGGCGACCTGCGGGAGAACGGCGGCTACCACGCCGCCCGCGAGGAACAGGGCAAGGCGGAGGGCCGGATCCTCTACCTCAAGGAGCTGCTCCGCACCGCCAAGGTCGGCGAGGCCCCGACCGCCGACGTCGTCTCCCCCGGGATGGTCGTCACGATCTACTTCGACGACGACACCGCCGACACCGAGACCTTCCTGCTCGGGTCGCGGGAGATCTCCTCGACGACCGAGCTGACCGTCTACAGCCCCGAGTCGGCGCTCGGCAAGTCGATCCTCGGCAGCCGCCCCGGGCAGACCGTCACCTACACCGCGCCGAGCGGCGCGGACATCAAGGTGACCGTGGTCAGCTTCGAGCCGTTCGCGGGCTGAGCCCACCCGACGTCTCCCCGGGGCCGGCTGCCGGCCCCGGGGAGACGTCGGTCCCGCGCCCGCGGGGGCGCGCTCAGGACCCCGCGGCGAGGACCACCTGGTAACCGCTGGCCCGTAGGGCGCCGATCAGCTTGTCGGAGTGCTCGACCCCCCGGGTCTCCACCGACAACGCCACCTCGACCTCACCGAGGTGCAGGTGCGGGTTGGCCCGCTGGTGCTCCACGTCGACCACGTTCGCCCGGTGCTCGGCGATCTCGCCGAGCAGGGAGGCCAGCTGTCCCGGCCGGTCCGAGCAGCGCACGGTGACCCGCAGGTACCGCCCGGCCGCCGCCAGGCCGTGCTCGATGACCCGCATCATCAGCAGCGGGTCGATGTTGCCGCCGGAGAGCAACGCCACCACCGGCGTCTCGACCTGCATCACGCCGGCCAGCAACGCCGCCACGCCCACCGCCCCGGCCGGCTCCACCACCTGCTTGCCCCGTTCCAGCAGCATCAGCAGCGCCCGGGAGATGTCCTCCTCGGTGACCGTCACCACCTCGTCGACGAGCTTGCGGACGTGGTTGAAGGTGAGCTCCCCCGGGCGTCCCACCGCGATGCCGTCGGCGATGGTGTTGAACACCGGCAGGCGGACGGGTTCCCCGGCGGCCAGCGACGGCGGGTAGGCCGCCGCCCCGGCCGCCTGCACCCCGATCAGCCGCACGTCCGGCCGCAGGGCCTTGACCGCGACCGCCATGCCCGAGATCAGGCCGCCCCCGCCGACCCCGGTGATGATCGTCCGTACCTCCGGGCACTGTTCGAGGATCTCCAGCGCGACGGTGCCCTGCCCGGCGATCACGTCCGGGTGGTCGAACGGGTGGATCAGCACCGCCCCGGTGCGCTCGGCGAAGGTCTGCGCCGCGACCAGGGCCTCGTCGACGGTGTGGCCGGCCAGCTCGACCTGCGCGCCGTACCCCTTGGTCGCGGCGACCTTCGGCAGCGGCGCGTTCACCGGCATGAAGACGGTGGCGTGGGTGCCGACCAGCCCGGCGGCCAGCGCGACGCCCTGCGCGTGGTTGCCGGCGCTGGCGGCCACCACCCCCCGGTCGCGCTCCGCCGCCGACAGCCGGGAGATCCGCACGTACGCCCCACGCACCTTGTACGACCCGGCGCGCTGGAGGTTCTCGCACTTGAGCCAGACCGGCCCGCCGAGCGCCGCGCTCAGCGGCCGGGAGGGCTCCAGCGGGGTGGTGCGGGTGACGCCGGCGAGCAGTTCCCGCGCGGCGCGCACGTCGGCCAGACCGACCAGTTCCGTCATGCCCCGATCGTGCCACCCGTCGCCCCGGCCACCGGCGGCGACACCACCCCGCGCACCCCCGCTACCTGCGGCGACGACTCCGTGACGGCACAGCGCCGGGCGGTGACGCGGTCACGCCGTGGCCGGTGCGCCCGTCCCGCTGCGGGGGTAGCCGGGGGCGTGCCGGGCCCACGGCGCCTCGAGCTCGAACTGCCCGGCGACGCCGAGCAGCAGCAGCTCCGAGCCGGGCGGGCCGACGAGCTGCACCGCCACCGGCAACCCGTCGGGACGGCGGCCCACCGGCACCACGATCGCGGGCAACCCGGCGATGTTCCACGGGGCGGCGTACGGGGCGTACCGGATGCTGGCCGCCATGTTCGCCCGCCAGGACCGGCCGGACCAGGCGGCGGCCGCCGGCGGCGGGCCGGCCAGCGCCGGGGTGAGCAGCAGGTCGACCGAGTGGTCGGCGAAGAAGTCGATCGAGCGGGCACGCCAGGCGGCCCGGTCGGCCTCCCGCACGTACCCCCGGCGGTGCGCCCACTCCCCCAGCGCCACGTGCCGGCGGGTACGCCGCTGCAGGCCGCGCCGGTCGAGCCCGGCGGCCCGCACCTCGGTGGCGGCGGCGGCGAACCAGGTGGCGATGCCCTGCAGGCCCAGTTTGGTCGGGTAGACCGGGTCGGCGGGGACGGTGTCGTGACCGGCGGCGGCCAGCAGCCGCCCGGCGGCGGCCACCGCGTCCCGGTTGGGCGCGTCGGCCGAGATGCCGCGGACCGGGGAGGCCAGCGAGACGCCGACCCGCAGCCGCTGCGGCGGGACCAGCTTCTCCTGCCGCCGACCGGCGAGCACCTGGAAGCCGACCGCCGCGTCGGCGACCGTGGTCGCCAGCATGCCGTGCTCGGTCAGGCCGAACCAGTCGTCGGCGCCGAGCTGGCAGGGAACCACCCCCCGGCCGGGCTTCAGCCCGACCAGCCCGCAGCAGGCCGCCGGAATCCGGATCGAGCCGAGCCCGTCGTTGCCGTGCGCCAGCGGCACCAGCCCGGCCGCGACCGCGGCGGCCGCCCCGCCGGAGGAGCCGCCCGGGGTGCGCCCGGGGTCCCACGGGTTGCGGGTGACCGCGCTGGGGTCGTCGGTGAGCGCCCAGAGGCCCAGCTCCGGCATCCGGCTCACCCCGAGGATCACCGCACCCGCGCCGCGCAGCCGCCGGACCACCTCGTGGTCGGCCTCCGCCACGGCGCTCCGTACGGCGGCCGAGCCGTTCCAGGTGGGCAGGCCGGCGACCGGGGTGTTCTCCTTGACCGCGACCGGCACCCCGGCCAACGGAAGGTTCGCCAGCTCCTCCTGCTCGTCGACCTTCTCCGCCTCCGTGATCGCCTCCCCGCCGCGCACGGTGCGGAACGCGGCGAGGTCCGCGTCGGCCCGGGCGATGTGGTCCAGGTGGTCGGCGACGACCTGGGTGGCGGAGACGTCACCCCGGCGTACGCCGCGAGCGATCTGTTTCGCGGTCGCACCCACCCAGGTCGGCATGATGTCCTGCACGGCCACCCTCCCCAGCCAGCGGTCAGCCCAGCGCTTGCTCGGTCAGCCCAGCGCCTGCTCCAGATCGGCGAGCAGGTCGTCGACCGTCTCGATGCCGACAGACAGTCGCACGAGATCGCCGGGAACTTCAAGCGGCGAGCCGGCCGCACTTGCGTGTGTCATCCGGCCCGGGTGCTCGATCAGGGATTCCACGCCGCCGAGGGACTCGGCGAGCACGAAGAGCTTCGTCCGGTTGCAGATCTCGATGGCGTGCTCCTCGCCGCCGGCCGCCCGGAACGAGATCATGCCGCCGAACCGGCGCATCTGCTTCGCGGCCACCTCGTGACCGGGGTGCGACGGCAGGCCCGGGTAGATGACCTGACCGATCTTGGCGTGCCCGTCCAGGTACGCGGCGATCCGCTCGGCGTTGTCGCAGTGCCGGTCCATCCGTACGCCCAGGGTCTTGATGCCGCGTAGGGTCAGCCAGGCGTCGAACGGGCCGTTGATCGCGCCCATCGCGTTCTGGTGGTAGCGCAGCTCCTCGCCGAGGTCCCGGTCGGCGGCGATCAGCGCGCCGCCGACGACGTCGGAGTGCCCGCCGACGTACTTGGTGGTGGAGTGCACGACCACGTCGGCGCCGTGGGCGATCGGCTGCTGAAGGTACGGCGAGGCGAAGGTGTTGTCCACCACCAGCAGCGCCCCGGCCTCGTGGGCGACGGCGGCCAGCGCGGCGATGTCGGCGATGCCGAGCAGCGGGTTGGTCGGCGTCTCCACCCAGACGACCCGGGTGACGCCGGGTCGGATCGCGGCCCGCACGGCGTCGACGTCGGAGATCTTCGTCGGGGTGTACGACAGCCCCCACCGCTGCGTCACCTTCGCGAAGAGCCGGTACGTGCCGCCGTACGCGTCGTCGGGGATCACCACGTGGTCGCCCGGCTTGCACACCGCGCGCAGCAGGGCGTCCTCGGCGGCCAGGCCACTGGCGAAGGCGAGCGCGACCGGGCCGCCCTCCAGCGCGGCGAGGCACTCCTGCAACGCGTCCCGGGTGGGGTTGCCGGAGCGGCTGTACTCGTAGCCCAGCCGGGGCGCGCCGACGGCGTCCTGGGCGTAGGTGCTGGTCTGGAAGATCGGCGGGATCACCGCGCCCGTGCGGGCCTCCGGGTCCTGGCCGGCATGGATGGCGAGCGTCTCGAAGCCGTGATTCATCCCCCAGACGTTAGTCGGTGCACAGGGGCTGCCCCGCCGCAACGCCTCCGGGGTCTGGGCGTTCCCCTCGCTCCCCGACACCGCCCGGCGCGGCGCGCGACGCACGGGCGGGGACGGGCCGGGCGCACTAGCCTGGCCGGATGGACAGGGCGGGCGGGTGCGTGTTCTGCGGGATCGTGGCCGGCGAGGTCCCCGCGTTCCGGGTCGCCGACACCCCGGACGGGGTGGCGTTCCTCGACACCCGGCCGGTGTTCCGGGGGCACGTGCTGGTGGTGCCGCGCGCCCACCTGGTCACCCTGGCCGACCTGCCGGCCGAGGCATTGCCGGGCTACTTCGGGCTGGTCCAGCGCCTCGCCGTGGCGGTGCAGACGGGTCTGGGTGCCGGCGGCACCTTCGTGGCGATGAACAACCTGGTGTCCCAGTCGGTGCCGCACCTGCACACCCACGTGGTGCCGAGGACGAAGGGCGACGGCCTGCGGGGCTTCTTCTGGCCGCGCACCCGCTACGCCGACGACGCCGAGGCGGAGTCCCACGCCGCCCGCATCGCCGCGGCCCTCTGAGCTGGTACGGCCCCCCGTGCTCCGCCTGGGTGTGGGTGAAGTGGGTAAGGAAGGGGCAGCCGGCGGTGTTACAGGCTGCAGAGGTACGAGAGGAGTTCCACCGTGTTCCTGCGCCGAATGAAGTCCGAGTTGCCCACCCCCGACCAGGCCCTGCCGGGCCGCCTCATCGCGATGCCGATCGCCGACCGGCACGAGGTGTTGGGCACCCCGCTCAAGGGTCCGTTCCCGGAGGGCGCGCGGGTCGCGGTCTTCGGAATGGGCTGCTTCTGGGGTGCCGAGCGGCTGTTCTGGACGCTGCCGGGCGTGCTCACCACGTCCGCCGGCTACGCGGGCGGGGTCACGCCGAACCCGACGTACGAGGAGGTCTGCTCGGGCCGGACCGGGCACGCCGAGGTGGTCCAGGTGGTCTACGACCCCACGGTGATCAGCTACGAGGACCTGCTCAAGGTCTTCTGGGAGAACCACGACCCGACCCAGGGCATGCGCCAGGGCAACGACGTGGGCACCCAGTACCGGTCGGCGATCTACGTCACGGGCGACGATCAGCTCGCCGCCGCGCAGGCGTCCCGGGACGCGTTCGCGCCGATCGTGGCGCGGGCCGGCAAGGGCGAGATCACCACGGAGATCGAGCGGCTCGGCGACTACTACTTCGCCGAGGACCAGCACCAGCAGTATCTCGCACCCACCAAGAACCCGAACGGGTACTGCAACCACGGGCCGAACGGGCTGAGCTGCCCGGTCGGCGTGGCCCGTACGGCCTGAGCGCCGGCACCGCGCGGCCGGCGGGGCATCTCCGCCGGCCGGCGGGGCGGGGTCCGCCGGCCGTGCGGGCTTTGTCACATCGCCGGCGCCCGGGATCCGCCTCAGAGGGCCGGGTGGCCGGCGAGGATCGGCGGATGGAGAGCGGGGCCGCGCGGAGGGGCGCGCATTTTAGCAACCGCGTAACCGCATCGACATCATCTCAACAGGCGAACCGCGCTGACCTCTGGCAGCATTGTCTGTCATGTGCGGACTGGCTGGGGAGTTTCGCCGTGACGGCTCGCGGGCCGACGTCGCGGCGGTGGAGCGCATGGCGGCCACGATGAGCGACCGGGGCCCGGACGACAGCGGGGTGTGGTCCCAGGGGCCCACCGCCCTCGGGCACCGCCGCCTGAAGATCATCGACCTCTCGGCGGCGAGCTGCCAGCCGCTGGTCGACTCGGCGGCCGGGCTCACCGGGGTCTTCAACGGCTGCATCTACAACTACCGTGAGCTGCGCGAGGAGCTGCAGGCCAAGGGCCACCGGTTCTTCTCCGCGGGCGACAGCGAGGTGGTCGTCAAGGCGTACGCCGAGTGGGGGCTCGACTTCGTCGACCACCTGATCGGGATGTTCGCCGTGGCGATCAGCGAGCGGGACACCGGCCGGCTGGTGCTGGCCCGCGACCGGCTCGGCATCAAGCCCCTCTACGTGGCGGAGTCCCCGGGGGCGGTGCGCTTCGCCAGCACCCTGCCGGCGCTGCTGGCCGGCGGCGGCGTGGACACCAGCATCGACCCGGTGGCGCTGGCCCACTACCTGAGCTTCCACAGCATCGTGCCGCCGCCGCGCACGATCCTACGCGGGGTCGCCAAGCTCCCACCGGCCACCGTCCGGGTGTACGAGGCCGACGGCAGCACCCACGAGCGGCTCTACTGGGACCCGGCCTTCACCCGGCGCGAGGAGCGAGCCGGCTGGTCCGCCCGCGACTGGGAGGACGCGCTGCTGGAGTCGCTGACCACGGCGGTGCGCCGCCGGATGGTCGCCGACGTGCCGGTGGGCGTGCTGCTCTCCGGCGGGCTGGACTCCAGCCTGGTGGTGGCGCTGCTGGCCGGCGAGGGCCAGCGCGGCCTGTCGACCTTCAGCATCGGCTTCGACGCCGTCGGCGGGCGCTCCGGCGACGAGTTCGTCTACTCCGACCTGGTGGCGCAGCGCTTCGGCACCGACCACCACCAGATCCGGGTGGCCGCCCGGGACCTGCTGCCCCCGCTGGAGGCGGCGGTGGCGGCCATGAGCGAGCCGATGGTCAGCCACGACTGCGTGGCGTTCTACCTGCTCAGTCAGGAAGTGTCGAAGCACGTCAAGGTGGTCCAGTCCGGGCAGGGCGCCGACGAGATCCTCGGCGGCTACCACTGGTATCCGCCGCTGGCCGGCGTCGACCGGGAGCGGGCCGTCGACACGTACGCGAAGGCGTTCTTCGATCGGGACGCGGCCGGGCTGGCCCGGGTCCTCGACCCGGCGTGGCTGGCCGACGGCGACCCGGCCCGCGAGTTCGTCGCCGCCCACCTGGGGCGGCCGGGGGCGCAGACGGCGGTCGACGCCGGCCTGCGCATCGACACGCAGATCATGCTGACCGACGACCCGGTGAAGCGGGTCGACAACATGACCATGGCGCACGGGCTGGAGGCGCGGGTCCCGTTCCTCGACCACGAGTTCGTGGAGCTGGCCGCGAGCTGCCCGCCGGAGCTGAAGCTGGCCCAGGGCGGCAAGGGCGTGCTCAAGGAGATCGGCCGCCGGGTCCTGCCGCACGAGGTCATCGACCGGCCGAAGGGCTACTTCCCCGTGCCGGGCCTCACCCACCTCGAGGGCAAGCTCCTCGACCGGGTACGCGACGCGCTGCACGCGCCGCAGGCCCGCCGCCGCAACCTGTTCCGCACCGAGTACGTCGACGCGCTGCTGGCCGACCCGAACGCCGAACTCACTCCGTTGAACGGAAACAAGCTGTGGCAACTGGGACTCCTGGAAATGTGGCTCCAGAGCCACGGAATCGACTGACCGTGGGCGACACATCGGCGGCCGACGTGGCGGGCACCGGCGGCGAGCCGGGCCCCGGCCGACGGCGCGAGCGGGTGGGGCCGGGCGGCGACCCGATGGCACCGGTCGGCGGCACCGACCCGGAGCAGCCCGGCGGCGACGGCGTCGACTCCGAGCGCCCGGCCGGGGGCGACGGCGTGGTGCTCGACTGCGGCTGGGGGCGGCTGGTCTTCGGCCAGACCTTCAGCGACCAGGCGGCGGTGGCGGCGGTGCTGCGCTCGGAGGCCGCCGGCGCCCGGGACATCTGCATCTACCTGCGCGACCCGCACGTGCTGGTGTCCCGGCTGCACGACGAGTTGTTCATCGACCCGTCGCTGACGTACCGGCTGCGGTTGCGACCCGCCGGGGCGCCGGCCCAGCGGCAGCCCGCCGCCGAGCCGGGCGAAGGCGAGCGCGACGGCGACGGCCGCGGCGACGGCGACGACCAGGGCGGCGTGCCCGGCCTGCGGATCCGCACGCTGCGCGACGCCGACGACGCGGACGCGGTGAACCGGATCTACGCCCGCAACGGCATGGTCACCGCCCCCGTCGACGTGCTGGTCGCCAACGCCCGCACCGACCGGTTCCTGCACCTGGTGGCCGAGGACGCCGCCGGGGAGCTGGTCGGCACGATCACCGGCGTCGACCACGTCGCGGTCTTCGCCGACCCGGACAACGGGGCCAGCCTCTGGTGCCTGACCGTGGACTTCAACACCGCCCCGCCCGGCACCGGCCAGGCCCTGCTCACCGCGCTGGCGGCCCGCCTCACCGCGCGCGGCCGGGCCTTCGTCGACCTGTCGGTGCTGGCCGCGAACACCGGGGCGATCCGGCTGTACGAGCGGCTCGGTTTCTACCGCACCGCCACGCTCTGCGTGAAGCGGAAGAACCCGATCAACGAGCGCCTCTTCCTGCCGTCGACCCCGCCCGGGTACGACCGGCTCAACCCGTACGCGAAGATCGTCGCGGACGAGGCGATGCGCCGGGGCATCCGGGTGGAGGTCACCGACCCGGAGTGGGGCGAGCTGCGGCTGAGCAACGGCGGGCGGGCGGTCGTCACCCGCGAGTCGCTGTCGGAGCTGACCTCGGCGGTGGCGATGAGCCGCTGCGACGACAAGCGGGTGACCCGGCGGATCCTCACCGAGGCGGGCCTGTCGGTGCCGCGCGGGCGCACGGCCACCTCCGACGACGCCGACGCGGCGTTCCTGGCCGAGGTGGGCCGGGTGGTGGTGAAGCCGGCGCGCGGCGAGCAGGGCAACGGCATCACCGTCGGGGTACGCACCCCGCAGGCGCTGACCGCCGCCGTCGCGCTGGCCCGGGGCTTCTGCCCGGACGTGCTCATCGAGCAGATGCGCGACGGCGAGGACCTGCGGGTGATCGTCATCGACCACGAGGTGGTCGCCGCGGCCATCCGCCGGCCGGCGCAGGTCACCGGGGACGGCGTGCACGACATCGCCGAGCTGATCGAGCGGCAGAGCCGCCGCCGGGCCGCCGCCACCGGCGGCGAGTCCCGCATCCCGGTCGACGACATGACCCGGGACGTCATCGCCGAGGCCGGGTACGCGCTGGACGACGTGCTGCCCGAGGGGACCGTGCTGGCCGTCCGCCGCACCGCGAACCTGCACACCGGCGGCACCATCCACGACGTCACCGAGGAGCTGCACCCGCAGATCGCGGAGGCGTGCGTGGCGGCCAGCCGGGCGCTGGACATCCCGGTGACCGGCCTGGACCTGCTGGTCGGCGCGCCGGACCAGCCCGAGCACGTCTTCATCGAGGCGAACGAGCGGCCCGGCCTGGCCAACCACGAGCCGCAGCCGACCGCCGAACGCTTCGTCGACCTGCTCTTCCCCGGCACGCGGGCACCGCAGCGTCTCTGGACCCCGGCGGGTGCGGCAAGCTCTCAGGCATGACCGCACGCAAACCCGTTCCGCTGAAGATCGACCTGGATTACCTCCGTCAGGTACTGGTGGAGTTGTTGGAGATCCCGAGCCCGTCGGGGCGCACCGACCACGTGCAGCAGTACGTCGGGGAGCGCCTCTCCGCGCTCGGGATCACCTCCACGCTGACCCGGCGTGGCGCGCTCGGCGCCTGCCTGCCCGGCCCCCGCGAAACCGGCGCGGACCGGGCGATCGTGGTGCACACCGACACCATCGGCGGCATGGTGAAGCGGCTCAAGGAGAACGGCCGGCTGGAGCTGATGCAGATCGGCACGCACAGCGCCCGCTTCGCCGAGGGCGCGCACGTGCGGATCTTCACCGACAGCCTGGACCGGGTGATCACCGGCCAGGTGCTCCCGCTCAAGGCCAGCGGGCACCGCTACAACGAGGACGTCGACCTCCAGGGGGTCGGCTGGGAGCAGGTGGAGGTCCGCGTCGACGAGCCGGTGGAGGACGCCGCCGGGCTGCGCGCCCTCGGCATCGACGTCGGGGACTTCGTGGCGTTCCTGCCCAACCCGACGGTCACCCCCGGCGGGTACGTCAAGTCCCGGCACCTGGACGACAAGGCCGGCGTGGCGGCGGTGCTGACCGCGTTCAAGGCGATGGTCGACGCGGACGTCACCCCGGCGGTCACCGCGCACCTGCTGGTCACGGTCACCGAGGAGATCGGGCACGGGGCCAGCCACGGCCTCGACCCGGACGTCGCGGAGATCGTCTCGGTGGACGCGGCGGTCGTCGCCCCCGGCCAGCAGTCCCGGGAGAACGCGGCCACCCTGGCGATGGGCGACGGCGTCGGCCCGTTCGACTACCACCTCACCCGCAACCTCGCCGCGATCGCCCGCGAGCACGACATCGACCTGGTCCGCGACGTCTTCGAGTTCTACCGCTCGGACGTGGCGGCGGCGGTCGAGGCGGGCGCGCACGCCCGGGTGGCCCTGCTCGGCTTCGGGGTGGACGCCACCCACGGCCACGAGCGCACCCACCTCGACGGGCTCAGCCAGCTCACCCAGCTGCTCTGCCTGTACCTGCAGAGCGACCTCGTCTTCCCCGAGTGGGACGCCGAGCCGGAGGGCGACCTGGCCGACTTCCCGTCGCTGGCGGTGCAGCCGGCCAGCGACGAGGGCCCCCGCGAGGGCCCGATCGGCATCGCCGACGCGTAACCGCCCGCACTGGTCCCGACCGCCGCCGGCCCTCGCGCCCCACGGCCGGGCCGAGTCCGGCACCGGCCGCGCGGGGTTGTGATCGAAATCCGTTGCCGAGGGGCCGTGGAAGTGGTTAACGTGGCGGTACACGTGAAGGGAGGTGGTCCAGACTTGTATAGCAATCGGACTCGTGAGGTGGCTGTCCGCTAGCCGCTGTCCTCGACAGTGAAAACTCGTCCGCCGCGAGGCGGACATGCACGATCGTCGAGACCGTGTGGCAGCGGTGCGGCGAATCCACGACAGCCACCCGACCCCCGGGGTGCCGGCCAAGTCCAGCCGGCCCGCGCGCGAGCGCGGAGAACCCCGGGGGTCGCTCCATGCTCACCGGGGGCACCGTGTCGATGCGCGAACTGGTGGTCCTCGGGACGGCCAGCCAGACGCCGACCCGGGCCCGCAACCACAACGGGTACGTGCTGCGCTGGGACGACGAGGTGATCCTCTTCGACCCGGGCGAGGGCAGTCAGCGCCAGCTCCTGCACACCGGCGTCACCGCCACCGACCTGACCCGCATCTGCGTCACCCACTTCCACGGCGACCACTGCCTCGGCCTGCCCGGCACCATCCAGCGGCTCTCCCTGGACCGGGTGCCGCGCCCGGTGGCGGTGCACTTCCCGGCCGGCGGGGCGGAGTACTTCGCCCGGCTGCGGCACGCGTCGAGCTTCCACGAGACCGCCGAGCTGGCCGTCGAGCCGATCAGCGCCGACGGGCAGCGGATCGCCCTGGGCGTCGGCACGCTGGAGGCCCGCCGGCTGCGGCACCCCATCGAGACGTACGGCTATCGGCTGGTCGAGCCGGACGGCTGCCGGATGCTGCCGGAGCGGCTGGCCGCGTACGGCGTCGCCGGGCCGGCCGTCGGGGAGCTGCTGCGCGTCGGCCACCTGGACGTCGGCGGGCGGCGCGTGACCCGCGAGGAGGTGAGCGTGCCCCGGCCGGGGCAGCGGTTCGCGTTCGTGATGGACACGGGGCTCTGCGACGGGGTGTACGCCCTCGCCGAGCGCGCCGACCTGCTGGTCATCGAGTCGACGTTCCTGGCCTCGGAGGCCGCGCTCGCCGCCGAGGTCGGGCACCTCACGGCCGGCCAGGCCGCGCGGGTGGCGGCCGAGTCGGGGGTACGCACGCTGGTGCTCACCCACTTCTCCCAGCGGTACGCCGACGCCCGGCGCTTCGCCGACGAGGCCCGCGAGCACTTCGACGGCGACCTGGTGATCGCCGAGGATCTGGCCACCGTGCCGGTCCCGCCCCGGCGGGTAGCCTCGGGCGGGTGACGATCATCCTCCGGCGGGCGACCGTCGACGACCTGCACGCGGTGGGGGCGCTGCACCAGCGTTCCCGGGTGGCGGCGTACTCGTCGTTCCTGCCGCCGCAGGCCCTGGCCGATCCGACGCCGGAGGCGATGGGGGCCTACTGGGCGGAGCGGTGGGGCTGGGAGCGCGACGACCACGTGATGACCGTCGTCGAGCGGGACGGCCGGCTGGTCGGGTTCAGCTACGTCGGCCCGGACGACGGCGACGACCCGGCGACCGGCCTGCTCAACGCCATCCACCTCGAGCCGACCGAGCGGGGCCGGGGCACCGGCCGGGCGCTGATGGCCGACGCGCTGGCCACGATGCGGGGCCGGGGCTGGCGTCGGGGGGTGCTCTGGGTGCTGGAGCGCAACACGGCGGCGCGGGGGTTCTACGAGCACGGCGGCTGGCGACCCACCGGCGAGCGCCGCGACGAGTACATCGGCGCCCACCCCACCCCTCAGCTCCGCTACGCCCGCGAAGTGTCGTGACGACGAAGGGCACCTCACCATCCGAGCCGCGATGGGAGGTGCCCTTCGTTGCCTGCCTAGTGGGAACCGAGGTGGGCCAGCAGGTCCTGGCGGGTCAGCACGCCCTTGGGCTTGCCGTCGACCAGCACCAGCGCCGCGTCGGACTTCTCCAGCATGGCGACCGCCTCGCTGACCGGCTGGCCGCCGCCGATCATCGGCAGCGGCTCGGCCATGTGCCGCTCGATGGTGTCGTGCAGGTGCGCCTGGCCGGTGAAGAGGGCGTCGAGCAGGTCCCGCTCGGCGATCGAGCCGGCCACCTCGCCGGTCACCACGGGCGGCTCGGCCTTCAGCACGGGGAGCTGGGAGACGCCGTACTCGCGCATGTAGTCGATGGCGTCGCGGACCGTCTCGGTCGGGTGCACGTGCACCAGCTCGGGCAGCCCGCCCGGCTTGCCGGCGAGGGCGTCGGCGACGGTCGGCTCGCTGCCGGAGTTGTCCAGGAAGCCGTACCGGGCCATCCAGGTGTCGTTGAAGATCTTCGACAGGTAGCCCTTGCCGCTGTCGGGCAGCAGCACCACGATCACGTCCTCCGGGGCGGCCCGGCGGGCCACCTCCAGGGCGGCCACCACGGCCATCCCGCAGGAGCCGCCGACCAGCAGCCCCTCCTCGCGGGCCAGCCGCCGGGTCATCTCGAACGACGCCTTGTCGGAGACCTCCACGATCTCGTCGGCGACGCTGCGGTCGTACGTCTCGGGCCAGAAGTCCTCGCCGACCCCCTCGACCAGGTACGGCCGGCCGGTGCCGCCGGAGTAGACCGAGCCCTCCGGGTCGGCGCCGACGATCTTCACCCGCCCCGCGGAGGCCTCCTTGAGGTACCGGCCGATGCCGGAGATCGTGCCGCCGGTGCCCACCCCGGTCACGAAGTGGGTGAGCTCGCCGCCGGTCTGCTCCCACAGCTCCGGGCCGGTGGTCTCGTAGTGCGAGCGCGGGTTGGCCGGGTTGCTGTACTGGTCGGGCTTCCACGCCCCGGGGATCTCCCGGGCCAGCCGGTTGGAGACGTTGTAGTAGGAGCGCGGGTCCTCCGGCGCGACGGCGGTCGGGCAGACCACCACCTCCGCGCCGTACGCCCGCAGCACGTCCTGCTTGTCCTGGCTGACCTTGTCGGGGCAGACGAACACGCACCGGTAGCCCTTGAGCTGGGCCACCAGGGCCAGCCCGACGCCGGTGTTGCCGCTGGTCGGCTCGACGATGGTGCCGCCGGGCTTCAGGATGCCCGCCTCCTCGGCGTCCTCGACCATCCGCAGCGCGATGCGGTCCTTGACCGACCCGCCCGGGTTGAGGTATTCCACCTTCGCGAGCACGGTCGCCCGGATGCCCTCGGTGACGTTGCGCAGCCGTACCAGCGGGGTGTTGCCGATCATCTCGACGACGTTGTCGTAGTACTGCACCTCGTTGTGCCCTTCGTTGCGGCACCGGCGGCGGGGCGGCCGGGCAGACGGTCGGTCGACGCTCAGGGTACGTGTCGTCAGGGCGTCACATGCCCGGGGATGACGGACGCGCGACGCCGTTCCCACTCCAGGAACCGCTCGGTCTCCGCCAGCACGCTGCCGGCCAGCCAGGTGACCATGACGGCGTCGTCGGCCAGGCCGAAGAGCGCCAGCGGGATCTCCGGCAGCAGGTCGATCGGGGAGACGATGTACGCCGTCGCCGCGGTCATCAGCGCCAGCCGGAGGCCGCCGTCGTACTCGCCCTTGGTGGTGGCCCTGATCATGCGGGGCAGCGCCGCCAGCCGGGTGCCCAGCGACGGCCCGCCCCGCGCCCCGGCGGTCAGCGCCCGGGCCAGCGCCGTGAAGGCCGCGCCGCGTTTCAGTGATTTCCCCATGTCCGGTTCCCCTCGTCGCCCGCCAGCGTGCGGTGTCGACGCAAGTGGTACCCGAAACGGTCGACTTCCAGCCCTTCCCCGGCCGTCACGACGACAGCGCCATGTCGGTGCGGCGCGATAATCTCGCAGTATGGGGGTCGCTGTTTCCGTCGCACCGGTTGGTTCGCGCTGGCAGCACGCCCGGCGGGTCGCCCGCCTGGCGGCGATCGGCACGGGCGCCACCGCCGCTGCCGCCGTGGCCACCGGCGGCGTGCTGCTCGGCCAGGCCCGGCAGGCCCGGCGCACCATTCCGGCGGCCGAGGCGCCACCGCCGCGCTGCGACGGCGTCTACGGCGCGAAGCTCCCCGGCCGGGCCCTGACCATGGTCGTGCTCGGTGACTCCGTGGCCGCCGGGTACGGCGTGCACCGCCGCCGCGAGACCCCCGGCTCGCTGCTGGCCACCGGGCTGTCCCGCCGGCTGCACCGGCCGGTGCGGTTGCGCCGCTTCGCCGTGGTGGGCGCCATCTCCCCCGGCCTGCGGCCGCAGGTGGAGTCGGCGCTGGAGTTCGAGCCCGACGTGGCGGTCATCCTGATCGGCGGCAACGACGTCACCAACCGCACCCCGCCGGCGCTGGCGGTGCGTTACCTGGTCGACGCGGTCCGGGCGCTGCGCGCCGCCGGCTGCGAGGTGGTGGTCGGCACCTGCCCCGACCTGGGGGCGATCCAGCCGATCCGGCCGCCGCTGCGCTGGCTGGCCCGGCGGTGGAGCCGGCAGCTCGCGGCCGCGCAGACGGTGGCGGTGGTCGAGGCCGGCGGCTGGACGGTCTCCCTCGGCGACCTGCTCGGCCCCCGGTTCGTCGCCGAGCCGACGCGGATGTTCGCCTGGGACCGGTTCCACCCCTCCGCGGAGGGGTATGCGATGGCCGCCGCCGCGCTGCTGCCGACGGTGCTCTCCGCGATCGGCGCGGGGGCCGAGAACCGCCCTGGCCTCGACCGCGTCCAGGGCGTACGGTCGCTGCCCGAGGCCGCCCAGGAAGCGGCCCGCAACGCCGGCACGGAGGTCAGCGCCACCCGGGTGCGCGGGCGCGACCGCGGTCCGGCCGGCCGGTGGGCGCAGCTGCGTCGACGGGCCTTCTTCGGCGTCGGCGCGGTGCCGCAATCCGGCCCGACCGCCGACACACCCACCCTGGAGGGACGGCCATGACCGAGCAGAGTGGCAGCCACGACATGGGGTTCGCCGTCCGGCTGGGCCGGGCGGCGGCCCTGTCCCTGATCGCCGGGACGATCGGCGGCGCGGCCGTCCTGGCCGGTGAGGCGTTCGTCGCCCGCCACCGCCCGTATGCCCAGCCGGAGCTGGGGTTGGCCCTGCGCGCCACGGTGGGGCGGGCCGGTGCGCCGCCGCTGCGGCTGGTGCTGCTCGGCGACTCGTCCGCCCTCGGGGTGGGGGTGGCCCGGCTCGGCGACACGGTCGGCGGGCACCTCGCCCGCCTGCTGGCCGAGGGGCCGGCCGGCCGCCAGGTGCACCTGACCAGCGTGGGTGTCTCCGGTTCCCGCTCGGTCGACCTGGCCACCCAGGTGGCGCGGGCCCTGCTGGGGCCGCGCCCCGACGTGGCGGTGATCCTGATCGGTGCGAACGACGCCACCGGGCTGCGCCGGCCGGCGGAGGCCGGGGGTTACCTCGGGGCGGCCGTGCGGCGGCTGCGCGAGGCGGGCGTCGAGGTGGTCGTGGGCACCTGCCCCGACCTGGGGGCGGTCCGGGCGATCGCCCCGCCGCTGCGGCACCTGGTCGGCTGGTCGGGCCGGCGGATCGCCCGCACGCAGACCGCCGCCGTGCTCGAGGCCGGGGGCACGGTCGTCGACCTCTGCGCCGAGACCGGCCCGGTGTTCCGGGCCGACGCCGGCACCTTCTGCCACGACGGCTTCCACCCGTCGGCCGACGGGTACCGGGTGTGGGCGCACGCACTGATCCCGGCGGTCGCCGCCGCCGCCAACGCCACCTCCCGCCACTGACCCACCCCACCCACCCCCCACCCCACCCCACCCCACCCACCCCGCCCACCCCGCCCACCCCGCCCGGCCCACCCCACCCACCCCGCCCCCCGCGTCGATCAAGAGGTTTGCGTCAGCCGGACGCCGTTTCTTGACACAAACCTCTTGATCGACGCGGGGGTGGGGGTGGGGTGGGGTGGGGTGGGGTGGGGTGGGGTGGGGTGGGGTGATATTTCCCGGGGGGCTGGCGCTTCCGCGCGAAGTTACCGGCGAGTTAACGTGGGGTCATGCCGACCGAGTCGTCCCGCGACGCCGTCATCGTCGCCACCGCCCGCTCCCCCATCGGCCGGGCGCACAAGGGTTCCCTGCGTGAGCTCCGCCCCGACGACCTCGCCGCCACCATCGTCCGGGCGGCCCTGGACAAGGTCCCCCAGCTCGACCCGACCGAGATCGACGACTTCTACCTGGGCTGCGGCCTGCCCGGCGGCGAGCAGGGCTTCAACATGGCCCGGGTGGTCGCCACCCTGATGGGCCTGGACGGCCTGCCCGGCGCCACGGTGACCCGCTACTGCTCGTCCTCGTTGCAGACCACCCGGATGGCGATGCACGCGATCCGGGCCGGCGAGGGCGACGTCTTCATCTCCGCCGGCGTCGAGATGGTCTCCCGGTACGCCCGGGGCAACTCCGACGGGCTGCCGCCGGAGGCGCAGGCGCTGGTGGGTGGCGGCTGGGAGAACCCCCGCTTCGCCGCCGCGCGGGAACGCTCCGCGCAGCGCGCCCAGGGCGGCGGGCAGGAGTGGACCGACCCGCGCGCCGCCGGCGAACTGCCCGACATCTACCTGACCATGGGGCAGACCGCCGAGAACCTGGCCCAGGTGCACGACGTGAGCCGCGCCGACATGGACGCCTTCGGCGTACGCAGCCAGAACCTCGCCGAGAAGGCGATCGCCGACGGCTTCTGGGCCCGGGAGATCACCCCGGTCACCACGCCCGACGGCACCGTGGTCGGCACCGACGACGGCCCCCGGGCCGGGGTGACCCTGGAGGGCGTGGCCGGGCTCAAGCCGGTGTTCCGCCCCGACGGCCGGGTCACCGCCGGCAACTGCTGCCCGCTCAACGACGGCGCGGCGGCCGTGGTGATCATGAGCGCCCAGCGCGCCCGGGACCTCGGTCTGACCCCGCTGGCCCGGATCGTCTCCACCGGCGTCACCGCCCTCTCCCCCGAGATCATGGGGCTCGGCCCGGTCGAGGCGTCCAAGCAGGCGCTCGCACGGGCCGGCATGAGCATCGACGACGTCGACCTGGTCGAGATCAACGAGGCGTTCGCCGCCCAGGTGATCCCCTCCTACCGGCAGCTCGGCATCCCCGAGGAGAAGCTGAACGTGATGGGCGGGGCGATCGCCATCGGCCACCCGTTCGGCATGACCGGGGCCCGGATCACCGGCACCCTGCTCAACGCCCTCGACTGGCACGACAAGACCATCGGTCTGGAGACCATGTGCGTCGGCGGCGGCCAGGGCATGGCCATGGTCCTGGAGCGCCTGAGCTGAACCCGGGTGCCGCAGCCGGGCCGGGTTCCTCGCCGGCCCGGCTGCGGCGCACCCGGCTGCCGGGTGGCGGTCGAAGCGCGCCGGCCGTCCGCTGCGGGGCCGACGCGCGCCGCCGGCCCCGCAGCGGCGCCGACGCGCGAGAAGTCAGAGGGCGGCGCGGGTCGCCGTCACCTCGGCGGCGGCGCGGGCCAGCGCCTCGGCGGGCGGGTCGGCGGCCAGCAGGTCGGCGGTGACCACCCGGAGCTGGTCAGGCAGGGCGAGGTCGTTGTCGAGGCGGGGCACCGTGCGCCGGGGCCGGCCCTCGGCGTCCGCGCCGAGGTTGGCGAGCTCCTGCACCAGCCGATGCACCAGGTCGGCCCGGGACACGTTGCCGCCACCGGCCGTCGCCGCCCAGCGCGGCTGCTGCCAGTGCCCGACCTGGCCGACCAGCAGTTCCACCGACCGACCCAGTTCCGCTGCGCTCACCGCCTGAGTCTACGAAAGCGCCGCCGGAGTCCGGGTAAGCCCGCCCGAGCCCACGAAAGCGCCGCCGGAGTCCGCGAGACCGTCAGCGGCGCAGGTAGCTGAGCAGCCGCAGCAGCTGCCAGTAGAGGAAGACCAGCCCGGCGAGCAGCCCGAACGCGCAGTACCAGGCGTACCGGCGGGGCAGGCCGGCGCGCACCGAGCGCTCGACCAGGTCGAAGTCGAGGATGAAGCTGAACGCGCCGGCCAGGATCGCCACCACCGAGAAGACGTACGGCAGCCAGCCCACCTCGGCGGTCAGGCTGTACACCTCCAGCCCCTGCCGGCCGGTGACCAGGTAGGCGACCAGGTTGACCACGCTGATCGCGAGAATCCCGATCAGGGCGCCGCCGACCAGCCGGGCCAGCCGGGGGGTGGCCCGCACCACCCGGGAGCCGTAGAGCAGGGCCATGCCGAGGAAGACGCCGAAGGTGCCCGCCACGGCCTGCACCACGATCCCCGGGTAGACCAGCTCGAACGCCCGGCTGGCCACCCCGAGCAGCAGCCCCTGCAGCACCGCGTACCCGGCGATCAGCACCGGGTTGGTGCTCCCGCGCAGGGAGATGACCAGCGCCAGGGCGATCGTCGCCAGGGCGGAGCCGGCCAGTGCGGCGGAGATCCATACCGCCTGCGGGACGACGAACCAGGCCACCGCCGCCGTGGCGGCCGTGAGCAGCAGCAGCCCGACGGTGCGGGCCACCACGTCCGCGACGGTCATCGGCTCGTCGCCGGCCGCCCCGAGCACCTGACGTTCCCGGCGGCGGGTGTCGTCCAGCCGGGTCAGCACCGGGTTCGCACTGCGCACCGTCACCTCCTGGCCGACGTACCCCTCGCAGTCACTCTGCCCCGGCGGGGCCGGCGGCGGCGGGCAAACGCCGACCCCGCTGCGGCGCGGGCGGGCCCGGAGACGACGGCGCCCGCCGCCGCGGGTCGCGGGGGCGGGCGCAGTCGTCGGCGGCGCAGGTCAGTCGTCGCCCTGGAAGTAGCTCAGCAGGCGCAGGATCTCGATGTAGAGCCAGACCAGGTTGACCAGGATGCCGAACGCGGCGGTCCAGGAGTAGCGCCGGGGCAGGCCCATCCGGATGCCGCGCTCGATCTCGTCGAAGCTGAGCACGAAGCTCAGCGACGCGACCACGATGCAGACCAGGCTGAAGCCGATGGCCAGCGGGCTGCCGTCGCGCAGGCCGGTGTTGACGCCGAAGAGCGCCAGCACCAGGTTGACCAGCATCACCGCGAAGAGGCCGACCATCGCCGCGACCACGCCGCGGACGAACTTCGGCGTCGCCCGGATGACCCGGGCCCGGTAGAGCATGGCCATCAGGAAGAAGACGCCGAAGCTGGCCACCACGGCCTGGAGCACGATGCCGTCGTATAGCGAGTTGAACGCCTTGCTCACCATGCCGACGAAGACGCCCTCGACGACGGCGTACGTGACGACCAGCGCCGGGTTCGCCATCCGGGAGAACGAGATGATCAGGCCGAGCACGAGGCCGACCACCGCCGCGCCGATCCAGGCGACGCTGAGCAGCCGGTCCGGGACGAGCACCCAGGCGGCGGCGGCGGAGACGCCGAGGATGCCCAGCAGGGCGACGGTCTTGACCACCACGTCGTCGATCGTCATCGGCGTCACGGTGGGCGGCGCGGCCGGGTAGCCCGGCGCGCCAGGGTACTGCTGCTGCGGATAGCCGGGCTGCCCGTAGGGCCCGGCCGGGGCGTACCCGGCGGACCGCTCCCGCTCGGCCGCTTGGCCGAGCCGGGCGAGCACCGGGTTCGAGGTCTTCACTGTCTGGCCTCCCTCAGGGGGTCGTCGCACGTCTACGTGCCCTCCCAGGGTACGGCCCAGGGCCGGGTCGCCGCCGATCACCAAGCTGAAGGGAAGCTGAGAGTGTCCGGCGGGGGCTACGGGCGCAGGGCGGCGACCGTCAGCTCCGTGGCCCGGGAGAGCAGCTTCTCGTCGTACTTGGCGTCGGGCTCGTCGCGGCTGGAGAGCAGCGCGATGACGATGGGCGCGCCGCCGGGGGGCCAGACGACGGCGATGTCGTTGCGGCTGCCGTACCCGCCGGAGCCGGTCTTGTCGCCGACCTGCCAGCCGGCCGGGACGCCGGCCCGGACGAGCCCGTCCCCGGTCGTGTTCGTCTTGAGCCACCCGATGAGCAGCGCGCGGTCGTCGTCGGCGAGCGCGTCGCCGAGGACGTACGCCCGCAGGTCGGTGGCGAGCGCCCGGGGGCTGCTCGTGTCGCGCTCGTCGCCCGGGGTCGCCTCGTTGAGGTCGGTCTCGATGCGCACCGGGTTGGTCACCTGGTCGCCGAGGCCGCGCAGCGCCCGCGCGAAGCCGGCCGGGCCGCCGAGCCGCGCCAGCAGCAGGTTGCCGGCGGTGTTGTCGCTGTAGCGCACGGCGGCCTCGGCCAGGTCGCGCAGGGGCATCCCCTGCCCCGCGTGCCGCTCGGTGATCGGCGAGTACTGCACCAGGTCGGCCTTGGTGTAGCGGACCACCCGGTCCAGCTCGGCGGGGGTGGTCGCCGCCAGCACCGCCGCGGCGGCGAGCGCCTTGAACGTCGAGGCGTAGGCGAAGCGCTCGTCGGCGCGGTGCTCCACGGTGGCGCCGGTGCCGGTGTCGACGGCGTAGACGCCGAGCCGGGCGTCGAATTCCGCCTCCAACGCGGTGAAGTCCGGCTGTGCCACGGGCGTCGGCGCGGCACCGGACGCGGCGGGACTCGTCGGCTCGGTCGGTGCCCCGGGGGAGTTGGTCGACGGCGAGCAGGCGGCGAGCCCGGCGAGCACCAGCAGGGCGGCGACCGCCCGCCGGAGCCCGGTGCTGCGGCCCGGACGCCCCGGCCCGACGCTTCGATGATCTCGTTGGAAGGGTGACGTCATGTGCCCGGGGCGGGGGTCGAACCCGCACGCCTTGCGGCAGCCGCTTTTAAGGCGGCCGTGTCTGCCTTTCCACCACCCGGGCGGGCGGCCCGCGCGCCGGCCTTCGGCGTGCAGTGCCACCGTAGCGGTTCCATGACGTCCCGGCGTACCCCGATGGCACCCCCGCACTAGGGTCGAGGCGTGAGCAGCGCAGCCCCCACGGCCCCCGACGCCGCCCCCGGTCAGGCCCCCCGCGCGCAGGCCCCGGCCCCGACCGGTGCCCGGTGGGCGCGGCTGCGGCGGGCCGCCGCGCGGCACCGGTACGACCTGCTGGTGGGGCTGCTCTGCACCGCCCTCGCGGGGTGGCTCACCCACGGGCTGTGGCCGGACCCGTCCGGCCGGGTGCTGGCGCTCAACCCGGCCGACCAGGCCCTCTACGAGTGGTTCCTGGCCGTCGACGCGCGGGCCCTGCTCGGCGACTTCGGCCTGCTCAGCGACCGGCTCAACGCCCCGGACGGGGTGAACATGATGGCCAACACGACGGTCATCGCGCTCGGCGTCCTCTTCGCCCCGGTGACCCTGCTGCTCGGTGCGCCGGTCACGTTCGCCCTGCTCGCCGGGCTCAACCTCGCCGGCACCGCCATGGCCTGGTACCTGCTCTTCACCCGGCTCCTGCGGGCCCACCCGGCGGCGGCCGCGCTCGGCGCCGGGCTCTGCGGCTTCGGCCCCGGGATGGTCGCGCAGACCAACAGCCACCTGCACATGACCGCGCAGTGGCTGGTGCCGGTGATCGTCTGGCTGGTGGTCCGGCTGCTGCGCGCCGCCGACCCGCTGGCCGGGCCGGCCGCCCCGGGCCGCGCCGGGGGCCGCTCCCCGGGCCGCGCCGAAGGCGGCACCGGGGGCCGCGCCGACCAGCGGCGGATGCTCACCTCCGCCCTCGGCCTCGCCGCCGTGGTCTGCGTGCAGGTCTTCGTCGGCGAGGAGGTGCTGTTCCTCTGCGCGCTGACGCTGCTGGTGATGGCCGTCGCGTACGCCGTGGCCGACCGGGAGCTGCTGCGTCGGGCGTTGCCCGGCTTCGCCGGGGGGATGCTGCTGGCCACCGGGCTGGCCCTGATCGTGCTGGCGTACCCGCTGTGGTTCCAGTTCGCCGGGCCGCTGGGCGTCGCCGACGGGATGTTCAGCCCGGCGTACTTCTCCGCCGACCTGCGCAGCTGGTGGAGCCGCTCCCCGCTGTCGATCCTCGGCGACGACGCCGCCGCCGGGCTCACCACCGGCCCGGCGGAGTACAACGCGTTCCTCGGCTGGCCGCTGCTGCTGGTGACCCTGGGCTGCGCGGTCTGGCTGGGCCGCCGCCCGCTGGTGCTCGCCTGCGCGGCCGGCGCGCTGGCCATGGGGGCGCTCTCCCTCGGCCCGACCGTGATCCTCGACGGCCAACCGACCACCGTGGCCGGCCCGTACCGCCTCTTCGAGGGCCTGCCGGTGGTGGACGGGGCGCTACCGATGCGCTTCGCCCTGGCGGCGCTGCCCGCGCTCGCCACGCTGCTGGTGCTGGCGGTGGACCGGGCGCTGCGCGGCACCGGGATCGCCCGCCGGCTGGTCCCGGCGGCGGTCGGGGTGGCGCTGCTGCCGGTCGTCCCGGCGCCGCTGCCCACCGCCGACCGGCCGGCGCTGCCGCAGTTCGTCACCGCCGGGCACTGGCGGGAGTGCGTCCACCCCGGCGGGGTGCTGGTGCCGGTGCCCCTGCCCACCCCGCAGGAGCCCTGGCCGATGCGCTGGGCCACCGCCGCCGACGCGGCCTTCGGCCTGCCGGAGGGCTTCTTCATCGGCCCGTACGGGCGCGACGGCACCGCCGCCATGGGCACCTGGAAGCGGCCCACGTCGGCGCTGCTCACGGACGTGGGCCGCCACGGCGGCCGGCCCATCGTCGGCGAGGCGGAGCGCCGGCAGGCCGACCGGGACGCCGACCACTGGGGCGCGTCCTGCTTCGCCCTGGCCGAGGGCACCCCGCACGCCGAGGACCTGCGGGCCACCCTGGACCAGCTCTACGGCCCGGCCACCCGCGTCGCCGACGCCTGGGTCTGGCGGCACCGCGCCTGACGCGCGGTGCCGCGCCAGCTCAGCTGCGCGGGGCCGCCGGCAGGGAGGCCTCGACGAACTCCTCGCGCGGGTCGTGCAGCTGGCCGAGGGCGACCACCTCACGCTTGAGGAAGAACGCCAGCGTCCAGTCGACCAAAACCCGGACCTTGCGGTTGAACGACGGGATCCGGCTCATGTGGTACGTCCGGTGCATGAACCACGCCGGCAGGCCGGTCATCTTGATGCCGTAGACCTGCGCGACGCCCTTGTAGAGGCCGAGGCTGGCCACGCTGCCCGCGTGCTTGTGCTTGTACTGCACCGGCTCGCCGCCACGGATCACGTTGGCGATGTTGTCGGCCATCCGGGCGGCCTGGCGCACCGCGTGCTGGGCGCTCGGCGAGCAGAAGTTGCCCGGCTCCTTGGTCAGGTCCGGCACCGCCGCGCAGTCGCCGGCGCTCCACGCCCCCTCGACCACCCGGTCGCCGTCGACGACCTGGAGGGTGGGCAGGCAGGTGACCCGGCGGCGGTCGTCGCGGGGCAGGTCGGTGGCGTCCAGCATCGGCGACGGCTTCACGCCGGCCGTCCAGACGATGGTGTCGGAGCGGAAGCTCTCGCCGTCGGAGAGCTTGACCACCCCATCGACGCAGGACTCCAGGCGGGTGTCCAGCCGCAGGTCCATGTTGCGCTTGAGCAGCTGCTGCACCGTGTAGGCGCCCATGTCCCGGTCGACCTCGGGCAGCACCCGCTGGGTCGCCTCGACCAGCACCCAGCGCATGTCCTCCGGCTTGAGCTCCGGGTAGTACCGCAGGGCGTCGCGGGCCATGTCCTCCATCTCGGCCAGCGCCTCGATGCCCGCGTACCCGCCGCCGACGAAGGTGAAGGTCAACGCGCTGCGCCGGACCTCCGGGTCCGGGGTGGCCGCCGCCACGTCCAGCCGGTCCAGCACGTGGTTGCGCAGGTAGATCGCCTCACCGATGGTCTTGAAGCCGATGCCCCGCTCCAGCAGCCCGGGGATCGGCAGCGTCCGGGAGACCGCGCCGGGGGCCACGATCACGTGGTCGTAGGCGAACTCCGTGGCCGGGCCGCTGATCGGCTGCACCGTGGCCACCTTGCGGCCGTGCTCGATCCGGGTGACCGTGCCCGCGACCACCCGGCACTTGCGCAACTCCCGGCGCAGCGGCACCACGGAGTGCCGGGGCGAGATGTTGCCCGCCGCCGCCTCCGGCAGGAACGGCTGGTAGGTCATGTGGGGCTGCGGGTCGACGACGACGACCTCGGCCTCACGCGAGGAGAGCTTCTTCGACAGGCGCAGGGCGGCGTAGAGACCGACGTGCCCGGCACCGACGACAAGGATCCGCTTCGGATTCACGTCGTCTATCTTTCCCCGGCCGGCTCGGCTAATCCCGTCCGAGACCCTCTTCTGTGATGGAGCACAACCGCTGTGAACTGCGCGACGTGTCCGCCGTCGGCGCTATTTGCGACGTATCAGCCAAGCCAGCAGCGCGCTGAGCGCCACCGCGACCAGCAGCCCCACCACGGTCAGGGCGAGCAGGCCGCGGTCCCCGCCGACGGCGGAGACCTGCACCAGGAGCACCCCGAACACCGCCGAGGCCCCCAGCACCCCACCGGCGCGGGTGAGCCAGCGCACGATCAGCTCCGGGTCCACCACCGCGTCGTACGGCAGCAGGGCGGCCAGCGCGCAGAGCGAGTGGGTTAGGTAGAGGGCCGCCGCCACGGCCAGCAGCCGCCACAACGCGATCGGCCGGTCGTACCCCTCGGTGGCCAGCAGCCAGCCGCCCACGGTGACCAGGGCGGCGAAGGTCGGCCAGACCCGGCGCGGCCCGATCGCCGGCAGCAGCGCCACCAGCGCCAGCGCGGCCAGCGGCCGACCGATGAGCAACTGCACCGGGTACGCCAGCAGCAGGCCGACCAGCACCGTGCCGAAGATCCCGGCGCGGACCAGCAGCGGGGCCAGGCTCACCCGCAGCACCGCCGTCCGCACCGAGCGGGCGCGGTTGGTCACCACCTCGACCGGATTCACCCGTTCCGCCCTCCCGTCCCCGCCGTGGCCGCCGCGTGCCCACCCGGTCGCGCCGTCCCGGGCCGACCCACCGTCGTCGCGGCCGTCACCGGCCACGCGCCCGAGGTGCGGAGGCCAGCCGGGAGACGTCCCGCAGGACCTGGTCGAGGCTGCCCGCGCCGGCCCACGCGACCACCGGCACCCCGTGCTCACGAAGCTGACTGATCATCGTGGCCCGGTCCAGCCGCCACAGCCGGAAGGCCACCTCCGCCCAGCCCCGACCCCGGCCAGGGGGCGCGATGTCGGTCGGCAGGGTGTCCACCGCCACCACGAACCGCCCGGAGCGGGCCATCCGGGCCAGCATCTGCGCGGACCGCTCGTCCAGCAGCGGGGTGAGCACCACCACCAGCGCGTCCGAGGAGAGCACCTGCGGGCCGAAGACCTGGTCGTACGGCTCGTGCGGGGACGCCTCGGCCCGCACGTCGAGCAGCCACTCCAAGAGCGTGAGGTACTGCCGGCGGCCGGAGGCCGGGCGCAGCCGGCGGGCCGCCGGACCGTACTCCAGCATCGCCACCCGGTCGCCCCGGTGCAGGTAGTGCTCGCCGATCGCGGCGGCGGCCCGGACCGTGGTGTCCAGCACCGACGCGGCCCCGCCGACCCCGCCGGAGCGCCCGGCCTCGGCCAGCACGTCCAGCAGGATCACCACCTCGGCGTCGCGGTCCGACAGGGTGGCCGCGACGTGCAGCTGCCGGGCCCGCAGCGACACCCGCCAGTCGATGCGGCGCAGCCGGTCACCGGGGCCGAAGACGCGCACCCCGGCCAGTTCGCCGCCCTCGCCGGGGCGGCGGGAGTGGTGCGCGCCGACCAGGCCGGCCGCCCGGGGCATCGCCTCCACCGCCTCGAACGGCTCCGTCCTCGGGTACACCCCCACGCTGACCCGCTCGGTGAGCACCGACCGGGAGACCAGCAGGCCACCGGCGGCGGCCACCCGGGCACCGGCCGGGCCGACCGGGTGCCGGCCCCAGCGCCGGGCCTTACCGGTGAGCTCCAGGTCCACGGCGGTGCCGGTGTCGACGACCGTCACGAAGGGCCGGTCCACCCCGGTGCGGGACAGGTCCACCCGGGCCCCGCCGACCTGGGCGCGCTCGACCAGCAGCCAGGGCGAGACGCGGGTCCGCACCACCGCCACGTCGTAGCCCACCGTGTCCGGGTTGCCGATGCTCACCGAGCCGGCGAAGTCGCCCCCCTCCACCAGGTGCTCGCCGTCGGCGGTGATCCAGAGCTGCGGGCCCGCGGTGGGCCGGCGGCGCAGCGCGTACGCGGTGCCCAGCGCGAACGGGGCGGCCAGCACCACCAGGTCGACCCGGCCCAGCAGCACCCCGGTGATCAGCAGCAGGCCGGTGAGCAGTACCGCCCGGCCGAGCGCCCAGGTCGGCGTCCAGCCCGCCGCCGGCTGCTGCCCCTCGGCCTCCGGCTGGTGGCCCTGCGGGTCCGGCACGGCCGTCAGCGCCCCGGCCGTCCGGCGGCGTGGCTGGGCAGCGCGCCGCTGGCCGGGGCCGGGGTCTGGTCGAGCACCTCACCGACGACGAAGGACGGGTCGACCCGGCGCAGCCACATCTCCGGGCGCAGCGTGATCCGGTGGGCCAGGGCCGGCACGGCCACCTCCTTGACGTCCTCCGGCACCACGAAGTCCCGGCCGGCGAAGACCGCCCGCACGCGGGCCAGCAGCAGCAGCGCCAGCGAGCCGCGCGGCGACGCCCCGACCAGCACCGACGGGTGCTCCCGGGTGGCGGCGGTCAACTGCACGATGTACCGGCCGACGGAGTCCTCCACCACCACGTCCTCCAGCGCGGCCTGCATGGCGAGCAGGGTGGCGGCGTCGACGACCGGCTTGATCTCCGCCTCCTCGCGACGACGGGCGATCCGGCGGCGCAGCACCTCCCACTCCTCGTCGTGGTCGGGGTAGCCGAACGACACCCGCAGCAGGAACCGGTCGAGCTGCGCCTCCGGCAGCGGGTACGTCCCCTCGTACTCGATGGGGTTGGCGGTGGCCAGCACGTGGAACGGCGGGTCCAGCCGGTATGTGACGCCCTCCACCGAGACCTGCTTCTCCTGCATCGCCTCCAGCAGCGCCGACTGGGTCTTCGGCGGCGTCCGGTTGATCTCGTCGGCGAGCAGCAGGTTGGTGAAGAGCGGGCCGGCGCGGAACGAGAAGTCGCCGCTGCGCTGGTCGTACAGGAACGAGCCGGTGACGTCGGCGGGGAGCAGGTCGGGGGTGAACTGCAGGCGGCGGAAGTCCAGCCCGAGGGCCTGGGCGAAGCAGCGGGCGGTCAGCGTCTTGCCCAGGCCGGGCAGGTCCTCCAGCAGCACGTGGCCGCCGGCCAGGATGCCGGCGAGGACCAACTCCAGCGCGTCCCGCTTGCCGACCACGACCGAGCCGACCGCGTCCAGCACCGATCTGGCCAGGCGGCCGACCTCGGCGGCGGAGACCGTGCGGTCCACGTCCTTCATCAGATCTTCTCCAGTTCGGCGACGATCGCCGCGAGCGTGCGCGGCGACGGGGTACGGCGGGGCGGGGTGTCGAGGAACGTCGAGAGCTGCTCCCCCAGCAGGGCACGGGCGCGGGCCGGGTCGGACTCGCGGGTCACGCCGTGGCGCTGGCGCAGCCGCTCGTCGGCCAGCTCGCCCAGGCGGGGCAGGATGCGGCCGGCGAAGCGCTCGGGGTTGCCCGCCGACCAGTCCAGCGGCCGTTCCCAGCCGTTGATCGCGGCGCGCAGCGCGTCCCGGGCGGCCCAGTGGTACTGGCCGTCCTCCTCGCCGGCGGGCATCGCGGCCCCGGACCGCGGGCGCGGCGGCGGGGTGAGCGCGGTGGTGACCCGGCGGACGGCCAGCAGCGCCAGGACCCCGGCGACGACCACCCAGAGCGAGACCTGCAGACCGACTGTGCGCAGCCCGACCAGCACCACCGCGGTCAGCGCCCCGGCCGAGGCGAGGGCCTTCAACACCCCCCGGACCCGGCTGCCCCGGGCGGCGCCCGCCTGGATGGGCTGCTCCTCCTCGAAGGTGAGCAGGTCGTCGATGCTGGCGCTCACGCCGACGCCTCCTCGGCCGGGCGGGCGGCCACGGCGGTCAGCTCGCCGCGCAGCCGGCCCAGCGCGGCCCGCGCCTGGTCGCGGGTGCGCTCGTCGACCGGGCGGGTGGCGTACCGGGCCTCGCGGTAGACATGGGCGAACTCGGCCAGCACGTCGGCGCTGGCGATCGCCGGCACCCCGGCGGCGGGGTCGCCGCGCAGCAGGCGGGTGACCAGGTCGGTGGGGGTATCCCCGGTCCGCCGGGCCACGCCGACCGCCTCCGCGGCCTCCTCCAGCCGCACCCAGCAGGCGATCACTGCGGTACGCGGGTCGACGTCGGCGTCGTCCAGCTCGACCAGGCCGGCGTCGAGCGCGGCGACGACCTCGCGGGCGGTCCCCTGGGCGCTGCGCCGGGCCCGGCCGGCGGGCAACGCCCGGGTGGTGCGCCGGGCCACCCCCCGGATCAGGGTCCAGGCCAGGTAGCCCAGCGCCACGGCGATGGCGAGGCCGAGCAGGACCACCGCCACGGTGCCGAGCCATTCGGGGATGTGCGCCTGGGTCGGCTCGCCCGCGTCGCGCGGCTCGACCGGGATCGAGGGCGGCGGCTGCACCGACGGGTACTCCGGCACGTACGGGATGTTCTCGCCGGCGGGCGGGATGCGGCTGGCGCCCAGCGTCGAATGGCCGGCGGCGAGGGCCGCAGCGGCCAGCAGGGCGCTCACCGCCCCGATCGGCCACCACCTGCGCAGCACGCTGAGGTCCACTGCCACCGCCCCACGCCGTCAGTCCACTCCGGCCATCTGCTTCGCCCGGGAGAGCACGTCGTCCAGCATTCCCGGCGTCAGCCGCCCGGTGAAGGTGTTCTGCTGGCTGACGTGGTAACACCCCAGCAGTGCCGGTGCGGCCGTGCCGGACCAGTGTGCCCCATGGCCGAACGTCGGTCGCGGGCTGGGCGGGCGGATGTCGTACACCTGCCGAAGGGTCGGCCACCACGCGGCCCAGGCGAACGCGCCGAGCGCCACCACCACCCGCAGGGTGGGCTGGATCAATGTGACCTCGCGGTGCAGCCACGGCGCGCAGGTGTCCCGCTCCGCCGGGGTGGGCTTGTTCTCCGGCGGGGCGCAGCGCACGGCCGCGAAGATCCGGGTGGCGCGCAGGGCGAGCCCGTCGTCGGCGGCGACGCTGGTGGGCTGGTTGGCCAGCCCGGCCCGGTGCAGCGCGGCGAAGAGCACGTCGCCGGAGCGGTCCCCGGTGAAGATCCGCCCGGTGCGGTTGCCGCCGTGCGCGGCGGGGGCCAGGCCGAGGATCCCGATCCGCGCGTCGGCCGGGCCGAAGCCGGGCACCGGCCGGCCCCGGTACTCCTGGTCGCGGAACGCCGCCCGCCGCGTCCGGGCGACCTCCTCGCGCCAGTCGACCAGGCGTGGGCAGGCGAAGCAGTCGACGACCGCGCCGTCGAGGTCGGCGAGGTCGGTCGCCCGCGCGGCGCGGGCGACCACCTCGACGGGGGTACGGGCCTCAGCCAAGCTTCGCTCGGAACAGCTCGAGGGTGCGGGCCCAGGCGCTGGCCGAGGCCCGCTGGTCGAAGGCCTCCGGCCGGTCGTCGTCGAAGAAGGAGTGCGCGGTGCCCGGGTAGTCGTGCAGGGCGCAACTGCCGCCGGCCGCCTCGATCGCCCTCCGGGCGGCCTGCACCCCCTCGGCGGCGGAGGCGCCGTCCGCCTCCGCGCAGTGGACGACCGCGCTCTTGCCGGCGTAGTCGTTCCACTCGGGGCGCATCCGCGCCCAGGGGAGCACGGGGTAGAAGCCGACCGTGGCGACGATCCGGTCGGAGCTGGTGGCCGACCAGAGCGCCAGGCTGCCCCCGGCGCGGAACCCGACGCAGCCGAGCTTGCCGGCGACCTCGGAGCGGCCGGCGAGGTAGTCGGCGGCGGCGGCGATCTCGGCCGCCGCCTCGTCCATCCGTGCCGCCGTCATCGTCGTCTCGTCGATGGCCTCGGCCGGCGCGCCGTGGCCGAGATCCGGTGCGAGGGCGACGAACCCGGCCTCGGCGAACCGATCCGCCACGCCGGTGATGTGCGGGACGAGATTCCAACGCTCCGCGATGACGATGACCGCCGGGTTGGTCGCACCGCCCGAGGGTATCGCGAGATAACCCGCGCTCGTCGCACCGTCGCGGCGGTAGCTCACCGTCTCGCCCATGGCCGTCCTCCTAGCGGTCAGTCATCGTTGGCTGTTCGCGCTGTTACCTGGCGGTAGCCTGCCATGCGGCGGGCGGCTCGGGGAAGACGCGCGGAGAGTGGCATTCACCTCCCGTTCACGGGGATTCGCCGGAGCCCGTCGCCCCCTGCCCGGCCCATCGGCGTCGGCGGCAGCCGGATCCGGCCGGGTCAGCCCCGGGGGGCCAGGCAGAGCAGGTACCCGGTCCCGTCGGCCGGGACGCTGCTGTAGGTGTAGTAGGCGCCGCCCCGGGCGACGAAGGGCTCGCACTGCCGGCCGTCACGGGCCTGCTGCTCGCTCTGCCCGTCGAGCCGCCCGACCACGTCATAGGCGGCCTCCGGGGAGGAGCAGTCGACCACCTGCGCCGTCGCCGCCCGGCGCTGCCCGCTGTCGGCGACGTCGGGCAGGCGGCCCAGGCAGTCCCCCACCGCAGCGGAGGCCGTCCGGTCGGGCGTCAGCAGCCGGCCCGCCACGTCGTACCGCAGCCCGAGCACGACCAGCGCCCCCACCAGCACGGCCACCCCGCCGAGCACGGTCAGCATCCGCGCCAGCGGGCTCCAGCCACCGGCCTCGGGGTCGCCGCCGTCGGGGTCGGCGGTGTCGTCGGGGTCGCTGTCGCCGTCCGGCGCGCTGCCGGCAGCGCCGTCGTCAGCACCGCCGCCCCGCCGGTCGCCGTCGGCGTCTCCGGTCGTCGGGGCATCCGCCGGCGATGCCGTGCCGGTCTCCGCCGACCCCCCGATGGCGGTCTCGGTCTCGGCCGGATCGAGGGTGCTGACCTGCTTGTCCACGTACTGTCCTTCCGGGGCGCTTAAACAGCGCAAACCTAGCGACGAGCCATCCCTCGCGCTGCCCCCTCGGACGTGACGTCCGTCCCTGATGGATCGCGACACGACACCTAGCGCGCCACCGGAGTCCGGTGGCGCGCTCGGTGTCGTCGGTCTTTCAGCGGCCGTCGAGGACGGGCGGGGTGTCGGCCGCGCCGGCCTTCCAGTCCATGTCGTCCTCGGTCAGCCAGGTGCTCCGGCTCGCCGTCTCGTCGTCGGCCGCGCCGTGCCCGGGGGCACCGCCACCGAGCACCCCGGGGCGCATCGTCCCGGCCGCACCCGGACGACCGCCAGCCGAACGGCCGCCGGCCGCCGACCGGTCACCCGCGCCCGGCCGGTTCGCGTCGACCCGGCTGGTGCTGGTCGCGGCCCGACCGTCCATCCCCGCACCAGCGGCGGCGGGACGGCCCACCGGGGCGGAACCGGACCCGCCGGCCCCGGCGGCCAGCGCGGCCGTACCGAGCACCCCGCCGATCGGCACCGCCGTCGAGAAGCCCGACTTCGGGCTGGCGCTGGCGGTCTTGCCGCCCCGGGCCGCGCTGGCGACCACTCCGCCGGCACCGGCGGCCCACCCGCCGAGCAGCGTGCCGGCACCCAGCGCGCCGGTCCCGGCCAGCGAGGTGCCCGAGTCGGTGGTGGGGATCGGGTCGGCGAAGTGCTGTTCGACCGGCTCTCCCAACGGCTCGTCCTCGATGAACGAGGCATGGATCCCGCCGGTCGGCTTGTCGATCCCGCTGGTGCCGGTGTGCGCCGGGGCACCGCCGCCGGGCAGCTTGCCGGGGGCGTTCGCGCCCGGCCCGCCCTGCGGAGCGGCTGAGTCGTCGCTCACCCCGCCCGGAGTGCCGGGCGGGGGCGGCTCCGGCGGGACCCACCGGTCGAAGGCCGAGACGTCGTAGCTGGCGGCCAGCTCGGCCACCACCTTCACCATCCGCTGGTGCGCCTTCTCCTTCTCCTCCTCGTCCTGCTGGTGTCCGGCGATTCCGCCGACGACGGCACCGACCGGGCCCAGGAGCGAACCCGCTGCGGCACCGCCGATGGCCTTGTCGTGGTCGTCGGTCTCGTCCGGGCTCTCGGCTTCCTTCTTCGCCGAGCGCAGCGGACCCGACATCAGCGACAGTCCCTGGTGGACCGCGCCCATTCCCTTGGCCAGGCTGCCGGAATACTGCACCACCAGGCTGACCCGCTGCTGGAACTCGTCGCCGGCGTCGCTGACCCAGCTCTGCCGCAGGGCGCTGAGATCCTTGCGCAGGGCACGGCCGAGCTCGTCGACGGTGTCCTTCAGGGAGCTCCACTCGGCGGCGAGGGTGTCGATCTGCTCCGGCCGGCCCGCCTGCACACCCTGGTAGAGCTGCTCGTGGCTGACCGGCTGGTAGCGCTGCACGTACTCGTCAGACACGGGGGCTCCCTTCCAGAGCGAGCGGATCGTCGATGCCACCGAGCACGCGGGCGATGTCGTCGGCGTTGGCCGCGTTGCGCGCCTCGGTCGTGCGGTAGTTGTCGAGGATCTTCTGCGTCGCCTCTTGGACCGCCAGCAGCGACTTCCGGAGACGGGTGACCCGGTCGACGTAGCGGTCGTGCAGGGCGGTGTACTGCTGGGTGTTGCTCACCGCGTCCTTGAACGAGCCGAGCGCGGGCGGGCGGCACTGCAGTTCGGTGTTGAGCTTCTTGAGCAGGTGGTCGGCCTCGGTGATCCGGGCGGCCAGCCGCTGATGGAAATCCTCCAAGGACAGTACGTCGACGCTGGTCTTCGCACCCATTAGCATCCCCGTGGTCGTCGTGGCACTGGTCGCGGGCTTCAGACTAATGGAACCGCGCAAGCCCGGCGACCCGGCGATCGATCAACTGCCGGCCCCACCCGACGTTCCGTCCACATTGGGCGCGGCTGGTCCTTCCGGACCGGGCTGGCCGGACGCGGTCGGCCCGGGTCCGGCTGGTCCGGCGCTTCCCGTCGGCTCCGGCCCGCCGCTCGACGCCGGCCCGGGAGAGCCCGACGGAACGGGTTGCCCGGACCGCGCGGCGGCCGGCGAGCCGGGGTCGAAGTAGTTGCGCGCGGCCTCCGGCTCCAGGGTCGGCCCCGTCGGGATCAGCGCCAGCAGCGACGCCGGGACGGCCAGCGGAGTGACCCCGCCGTAGCCCAGGGCCGCCGCCGCGTCGCCCGAGCGGGTGCCGAGCGGGTAGCGGACGCCCTGCGAGGTGATCAGGTAGACGGTGGAGGCGGTCGTCGACTGCCCGCCCTCGCCGACACCGGGCATGGCCTTCACCAGGGCGCCCTTGCCGCCCGGCACGACCACCCGCTCGGCGGTGCGGACGCTGTCCCGCCCGTTCTGGCGTACCTCGATCGAGCCGGGCGCGGTCGGCGACAGCTCCGGCGGCGTCCGGTCGAAGACCTCGATCGTCGTCGTCGGAGGGCCGCCCGCCGAGCCCGCCCGGTACGTCGCGCAGACCGACGCCCGCCCCGGCCCCGCCTGGCGCACCTCCGGCAGCTTCTGCGGAATGCCCTCGTCCTCGATGCGCTTCTCGCTGAGCACCCGGCCCGCCTGCTCGGGGGTGATGTCCTTGACCCCGCCGCCGTCGCGCCGCAGCAGCAGCGCGGTGATCTCACCGATCGACACCAGGCCGTCGCGCGTCAGCACGTAGTGCTGGTCGGCGGCGCGGAAGATCTGCCCGACCCAGGCCGGCCCGGTGCCGACCGAGAGCTGGCTGCGCTCCTTGTCGCCGGGGATGAAGGGCTCCTTCAGCCGCGGCCCGGCCGGCACCGCGTTGATCAACTGCTGGCCGACCTCGATCGGGCGGACCGAGGCCATCTTCAGCGCGGCGATCGCCGTGCCGCCGCCGAGCACCTGCATCCGGGTGTTGCCGGCCAGCAGGTACCGCTGCTCGCCGACCGCCACCAGCAGCGCCTGGTCGCCCAGCGCCGAGCCGCCGGAGAGGGCCTGGTCGATCACCAGCCGGGTGGCCGACCGGCGCGGGTCCACCGGGTCCGGGGTGTTGCAGACCGACCACGGTAGACCGACCAGCGCCGACCGGTCGGGCAGGTCGTCGGGGGCGCCGACGATGCCCACCGTCCGGCCCCGGGGCCGCTGGAGGATGGACGCCTGCGACATCGACCGCACCGCCGGGGTCTCCTCGCCGAGGATCAGCCGGGCCGAGGCGTAGTTCAGCGTCGGATACAGCCGGCCGTCGACGAAGACGTAGGTCGCCCCGGTCTCCTTCTCGATCACGAGGGTGTTCGCCTCCAATGGGGATCCACCCTTGGTGACCAGGCCGTACACCCCCGCTCCCGCGAGGACGAGGGTCGCGACCATGGCGCTGCCGAAGATCGCCAGGCCCAGCCGCCGCATCGGCAGATCGGTGGTCTCCGGATCGCCCGACAGCAACGCCGAGACGATGCGGCGGGTGACGAACCGGTACGCCTGAACCTGGTCACGGCGGGTCCGCATGCACTACCTCCGGCGGGGTGAGGGGTTCCGGGACGAACGGCTCGGCCGGGCGTCTCGGGTTTCTCTACGATAAGGGGCCCCCGGCGACCCGCCGCCCGCCGCCCGGCGGCGGACGCCGGGCGAACCCGCCCATCGACGTCGGGCGGCCCCGTCCAGAGGAGGAAGCTCAGCGATGACCCAGATTCAGGCGACCCGCGGTCGCGAGGTGGTCGCGCCGGCCGGTGCACGGGTCGACCGGCGTCGCCGGGGCCGGCTCGGCCCGGTGGCCGTCGGCCAGCTCGTCGTCCTCGAGGTCGGCGTGTTGGCGGTGGGCGCGGCCTCGGACAAGCCGATCTGGGTGGTCGGCGCCGTCGGCGCGCTGGCGCTGATCGTGGTGCTGGCGACCTTCGCCCGGCGGGGCGGCCGCTGGTGGTACGAGGATCTGGCCCTGCGCCGCCGACTCAAGCGGCGCGGCCACGCGGCCCGCCGGGCCGCCCTCTCCCCCGGCGCGGCCGACCCACGGCTGGCCGCGCTGGCCCCGCAGCTGACCATCGACGGGTTCGACGACCGGGGCAACCGGCTGGGCCTGGGGCAGGACGACCAGGGCTGGTTCGTCGCCTGCGTGGTGACCGCTGCGGACGGATCCGCCGGCCCGCTGCCCGGCGCGGCGATCGACGAGGTGGTGCGGGTGCTGGCCGGCTTCACCGGGCCGGCCTCGTTCACGCAGGTGGTCGCGCGGAGCCTGGTCTGGTACCCGAATCCCGCCGCGCCGGCCGCCTTCCGCCGCGACGTCTGGGTGGCCGCCCGGCTCTCCGCCACCGACGCCCGGACCGAGGCGGTGAACCGGGGCGGGGGGCTCGACGGCGTCCGCCGGACCATGGCGGCGGTCGCCGGCCGGCTCGGCAAGGCGCTGACCACCGCCGGGCTGTCCTACCGGATGCTCGACCCGGACGAGTTGTCGGCGGCCGTGTTCACCGCCGCGGGGCTCGAGGTGACCGCCCAGTCACAGGTGGAGGGCTGGACGGGCCTCGCGGGCAGCGGCTGGACCCAGTGCTGCCTGGAGCTGCGCAACCGGCCGGGCGCGCCGGTCGGCGGGCTCACCGACGCGGTGACCGCGATCCCGGTGCTGTCGCACACCGTCTCCGTGCTGGTCGCGGCAGGCGGTCGGGTGGGTGCGCCCCTGCTGCGCCTCGCCGCCCCGGAGAACCGGCTGGCCGACCAACTGGCGCGGGTGCAGGACGTGGCCCAGCGGTACTCGTACGTGGCCCGGCGGCTCGACGGGCGACACGGGCCGGCGGTCTACGCCTGCGCGCCGGTCGCGGTGGCGGGCACCACGACCGGCACGCCGGCACTCGTCACGGGTTGATGTTGGCGATCCAGCCGTAGAGGCCGCAGACCCAGGCGGCCAGCGGCACCACCGCGACGATCAGCAGGATCTCCAGGATGTCCAGGACGCGGCCCCAGACCGGGGAGATGTTCTTGCCGGCCACGGTCAGCCCGTAGACCAGGCTGATCACCGCCATCAGCGCCAGCCCGCCGAGCAGCGCCCCCAGGCGCAGCAGCACCGGCAGCCCGGTGAAGACCGCCGCCGTGGCCAGCGCCAGGCCGACGGAGCCGGCCAGCAGCACCGGGGTCCGCTGCGCCCGGCTGGCCAGCGGCCGGGCGCGCAGCAGGAGCAGCAGGGCCAGCACCGCGCAGAGCAGCACGGCCGGCAGCCGACCGTCGAGGGCGAGGACCACCTCTCCACCGAGGACGATGACCGAGACCGTCCAGAGCAGGCCGGTGAGGAACTGGTCGGCCCGGTCGCTGAGGGAGAGCAGTTGCCGGCTGTCGAAGGTCTCGTCGTCGGACTTCAGGTCCTCCGGGCCGGTCGGGATGGAGGGGATCGGCAAGCGGGCCAGCCGGTAGGCCGTCATCGGCAACGCGGGCAGCACCCCGAAGGCGATCGTCGTCAGCAGGGCGGCCGACGCGGCGGCGTCCACGCCGAAGGCGAGGCAGACCACCGCGGCCAGCCCGAGGGCGGCGCCGATCACCGTGGTGCCGAGGAACAGCGGCGCCCGGTCGCCCACCGCCAGCGCCGCCACCGCGCCGAACACGAGCAGCCCGGTGGCGGCCAGCAGCACGTGCGGGGTGCCCAGTTCGGTGAGCTGCCGGTCCCCGCCGAGCAGCAGCAGACCACCCGTCGCGGCGTACACCAGGCTCACCAGGGCCAGGGCGGAGCCCGTCGAGCTGTCCCCCATCGCCCGGGAGAGCACGGCCGCGGTGACCAGGGTGACGACCGCCAGCAGCAGGGCCACCAGCGCCCCCGGCAGGTGCGGCGGCCCCGCCAGGAGCGCCACGGCCGCGCCGCCGAGCAGCGCCGCCGAGGCGAACAGGACCGAGAACCGGCGGGTGGTGGCGAGCTGCCAGCCGCCCGGCCTCCGGTTGGTGGCGGTCGCCACCGCGTCCACCACGTCGTCGAAGACGACGTCCGGGGTCACCGCGTCGCGCGGGTTGAAGTACAGCACCTCGCCGTCGCGTACCCCGAGCTGCCCGGCCGTCTGCCCGCCGTCCAGCGGTGGGCCGCCCAGCCGGGCCAGGCTCCATCCACCGTGGACCACGCCCTGGTCGGCGAGGTCCTCGCCGGCGTACCGCAGCAGGGTGGGCAGCAGGTCGGCAAGGGGCACATCGGACGGTAGGGCGAGATCCATCCGGGTTCTCGGTGCCACGATGGTGACCCGGCTCAGTTCGCCGGTCCCCGTCATCGTCACCAGGGCCTCCCTTGCACTCGCTCGTAACCGGCGGTGGCCGGCGGACGGTGCCGCCGGGTCGCACCATGCCCACGGGAGATTACCTACGTCGGGCGGCACGTACGATGCCCCCTGACGGGTCCCGTCGGCGGATAGCCGGATGTCATGCGCGATCGGGGGAGTAACGACGTGAGTACGGTGGTCTTCCGACGGCCCCCACGACAGCCCGGCCCCGCGCTGCCGCGCGGCGAGGTGCTCCTGGAGACGCCGCCGGAGCTGCCGGAGCAGCTGCCCCGGGGGATGGGCCAGCTGCTGATGATCCTGCCGATGCTCTGCGGCGTCGGCGCGATGGCCTTCCTCTACGCCGGGCGCCAGGGCGGGACGATGACGTACGTCGCCGGCGGCCTCTTCGGCGTCTCGATGCTCGGCATGTTCGTCGGCTCCATGATGGGCAGCGGCGGCAACGAGAAGGCGGAGCTGAACGCCGAGCGGCGCGACTACATGCGGTACCTGACCCAGGTGCGCCGCAAGACCCGCCGGGCGGCGGAGCAGCAGCGGGCCGCGATGCGCTGGCGGCACCCCGAGCCGGACGCGCTCTGGTCCATCGCGGCCTCCCGGCGGCTCTGGGAACGCCGCACCACCGAGGACGACTTCGGTGAGGCCCGGATCGCCACCGGGGCGCAGCGGCTGGCCGTGGAGATCGTCCCGCCGGAGACCAAGCCGGTGGAGGACCTGGAGCCGATGAGCGCGGTCGCGCTGCGCCGCTTCGTGCGTACCCACTCGACCGTGCCGGAGCTGCCCACGGCGCTCTCGGTGCGGTCGTTCAGCCGGGTGGCGCTGCGCGGCGGGCGCGAGGCGGTGCTGGGGCTGACCCGGGCGATGCTGGCCCAGTTGGCGACGTTCCACGCCCCCGACGACCTGATCCTGGTGGTGGTCGCGGCGGCCGACCGGCACCCGGCCTGGGGCTGGGTCAAGTGGCTGCCGCACGCGCAGCACCACAGCCGCACCGACGCGGCCGGGTCGCGCCGGCTGGTCTTCGCCAGCCTCGCCGACGCCGAGCAGGCGCTGACCAACGAGTTGTCCGGCCGTCCCCGCTACAGCCGGGAGGCCAAGCCGTTCGCCAACGGGCCGCACGTGGTGGTGGTCCTGGACGGCGGCGAGGTCCCGGCGAGCTGCCAGTTGATCGGGGCCGGGCTGCTCGGCACCACCGTCATCGACCTCTCCGGCGTGGTGCCCCGCGACGTCGGCCGCTGGCTGATCTGCCTGGACGTCACCGACGGCACCGCGTTGCAGCTGGTACAGGGCAAGTCCACCTCGCCGCTGGGCCGCCCGGACCAGCTCGGCGCCGCCGCGGCGGAGGGGCTGGCCCGCCAGCTCTCGCCGTACCGGCTGTCCCGGCAGACGGTCAGCGAGGAGCCGCTGGCCCGCAGCACGGAGCTGCCCGACCTGTTGGGCATCGGCGACGCCGCCGCGGTGGACGTCCGGCGGACGTGGCAGCCCCGGTCGCAGCGCGAGCGGCTGCGCATCCCGCTCGGGCTCGGGCCGGACGGCAACGTGGTGGAGGTCGACTTCAAGGAGTCGGCCCACGAGGGCATGGGGCCGCACGGGCTGGTCATCGGCGCGACGGGTTCGGGCAAGAGCGAGCTGCTGCGCACCGTGGTGGCCGCCCTGGCGGTCACCCACTCGTCGGAGGAGCTCAACTTCGTCCTGGTCGACTTCAAGGGCGGGGCCACCTTCGCCTCCCTCGACGCCCTCCCGCACACCAGCGCCGTGATCACCAACCTGGCCGACGAGCTGCCGCTGGTCGACCGGATGCGCGACGCCCTCGCCGGTGAGATGAACCGCCGCCAGGAGGTGCTGCGCGCGGCGGGCAACTACATCTCGCGGTACGAGTACGAGAAGGCCCGCGCCGCCGGTGAGCCGCTGCCGGCGATGCCCAGCCTCATGATCATCTGCGACGAGTTCAGCGAGCTGTTGGCCGCCAAGCCGGACTTCATCGACCTCTTCGTGATGATCGGTCGGCTCGGTCGTTCGCTCGGCGTCCACCTCCTGCTGGCCAGCCAGCGGTTGGAGGAGGGCAAGCTGCGCGGGCTGGACACCCACCTGTCGTACCGGATCGGTCTGCGCACCTTCTCGGCGGTGGAGAGCCGGATCGTGCTCGGCGTGCCCGACGCCTACGAGCTGCCCAGCGCGCCCGGCCACGGGTACCTGAAGTCCGACACCTCCACCATGCTGCGGTTCCGGGCCGCCTACGTCTCCGGCCAGTACCGGGCGGCGGGTCGCCGCAGCGGCGCCAGCCAGGCCGCGCTGCAGCGCAGCATCGTGCCGTACGGGATCGACTTCGTGCCCGCCGAGCGGGTCGAGACCCCGACGCAGCCGGACGCGGCGCAGGAGCCGGCCGAGTCGGGCAAGGTCACCACCATGCTCGACGTGATCACCGAGCGGCTGCGGGGGCAGGGCACCCCGGCACACCAGGTGTGGCTGCCGCCACTGGGGGCCCCGCCCAGCCTGGGCGAGCTCTTCGGCCCGCTGACGACCGACCCGACGCTCGGGCTGACGGTGCCCGGCTGGCCGGGTCGCGGGCAGCTCACCGTGCCGGTCGGCGTGGTGGACCGGCCGTACGAGCAGCGCCGCGACGCGATGATGGTCGAGCTGGCCGGCTCCGGCGGCAACGTGGTGATCGTGGGTGCGCCGCTGAGCGGCAAGAGCACCATGCTGCGCTCGATGCTGGCGTCGCTGGCCCTCAGCCACACCCCCCGCGAGGTGCAGTTCTTCTGCCTCGACTTCGGTGGCGGGGCGCTGCGCAGCCTGATCCGGCTGCCGCACATGGCCGGCGTCGCGCGTCGCCGCGACACCGAGGCGGTCCGCCGGACGGTCGCCGAGGTGGTCTCCATCATCGACGAGCGCGAGGCGCGCTTCGCCCAGCACGGCATCGACTCGGTGGCCAGCTACCGTCGCCGCCGGGCCGCCGGCGAGTTCGCCGACGACCCGTTCGGCGACGTCTTCCTGGTCGTCGACGGCTGGCACATCCTGCGCCAGGAGTACGAGGAGCTGGAGCAGACCATCACCAACCTCGCCGGCCAGGGGCTCGGCTTCGGCGTGCACGTGGTGCTCACCGCCGCCCGCTGGGCGGAGATCCGCATCAACATGCGCGACCTGCTGGGCACGAAGCTGGAGCTGCGGCTGGGCGACCCGACCGAGTCCGAGATCGACCGGCGGGCGGCGGTCAACGTGCCGCCGAAGGCGCCCGGCCGGGGCCTGACCCCCAACAAGCTGCACTTCCTCGCCGCGGTGTCCCGGATCGACGGCAGCAACGCCATCGACGACCTGGCCGAGGCGTCGACCGCGCTGGCCGAGCAGGTCGCGGCGGCCTGGCCCTCGGCGCCCGCCCCGAAGGTGCGGCTGCTGCCCCGCAAGCTGCCGGTCACCGAGCTGGCCCGGCTGGTCGACCGCGCCGCGCCGGGCCTGCCGATCGGCGTCAACGAGTCGGCGCTGGCCCCGGTCTACCTGGACCTGGCCGGCGAGCCGCACCTGACCATCTTCGGCGACGCCGAGTGCGGCAAGACCAACCTGCTGCGCCTGATCGCCCGGGGCATCGTCGAGCGGTACACCCCGGCGCAGGCCCGGCTGGTGATCGCCGACTACCGCCGGGGCCTGCTCGGCGCCGTCGAGGGCGACCACCTGCTCGAGTTCGCCCCCTCCAACCAGGTCTTCGCCCAGGGGCTCGGGTCGATCCGCAGCGCGTTGCAGAACCGGCTGCCCGACGGCAACGTCACCACCGCCCAGCTGCGCGACCGGAGCTGGTGGCACGGGCCGGAGCTCTACATCCTGGTCGACGACTACGACCTGGTGGCCTCCGGCGGCAACAACCCCCTCAGCGCCCTGCACGAGCTGTTGCCGCAGGCCCGCGACATCGGCCTGCACCTGATCGTCACCCGCCGGGCCGGTGGGCTGGGGCGGGCCCTCTACGAGCCGGTCCTGCAACGCCTGCGGGAGCTGGACTCGCCGGGCCTCCTGATGTCCGGCAACCGCGAGGAGGGTGCGGTCTTCGGGACGCTGCGCCCGAGCCCGCAGCCGCCGGGCCGGGGCACCCTGGTCCGCCGGCGCGACGGTCAGCAGCTGATCCAGACCGCCTGGTCGGAGCCGTGATCGATCGCCCGGAGCCGGGACGACGTCGGGGCGGGCCCACCGCTTGGTGGACCCGCCCCGACATCACGATTCGCTTGGCACCGACCCCCGGCGTCGACTGACCGACGCTGTGGCGACGACTACTTCCGCCCCTTACCCTTCGGCTTCCGGTACACCCACCACCAACCGAGCGCAATAAGGAAAAACCAGAGAAGTCCCCACAGCCCCATGAGCAGCAGGTCGCCAAAACCCATTGGATCTCTCCCCGCCGCTTAGCGCCGGCCGTTGAAGCGGCTGGCCTGGACGATGGCATCGTTGACCGAGCGCGACTGGGCGGCGCTGCGACGGCGGCTACTTCCGCCGCGGGCCCTTGCCCTTCGGCTTCGAGTCGCGACGCCACCACCACCACATGACCCAGAGCAGCACCCACCCGACAAGGAGGTAGAGCACCACGAGCAGCCCTTCACCAAGCCCCATCGGAATCCTCTCCTCCGCCGGTCAGCGCCGGCCCTTGAAGCGGCTGGCCTGCACGATCGCGTCGTTGACCGACTGCGACACCGTCTCCAGCACGCCGTCCATGCTCTTACGCAAGTCCCGCGCCTCACCGAGCACGTCACCGAGGTCGTCACCGCCGAGCGTATCGGACATGGCCCGGGAGACCGCCTCCTGCAGGCCCTGCTGCGCGCCGTTGAACGCCTCGGTGATCAGCTCGGCGAGGGTGTAGGAGTCCAGCCGCATGGCCCGGGGGTTGATCTCCAACTCCCGGAGCGTGCCGTCCGCGCCGAGCTCGACGGCGACCATTCCGTCCTCGGTGGCGTGGCGGCTGGTGACCTCGGCGAGCAGGGTCTCCACCTCTGACAACTGCTGCATCCGCTGCTCGCTGTCGCGCAGGATGCGCTCCAGGTCCGCCACGTTCGGGTCGCTCATCTCAGACTCTCCGCTGTCGCTGGTGGTGGTTCACGTCAGCCGCCCTGGACCTCGAAGCGCCGCGGCGCCTCGTAGTCGATCCGGATCTGCTCGAAGTCGGGCGCGCTGGGGATGCTCTTGTTCCGCGAGCTCACGTTGATCCACCCGTAGGCGACGGCGGCGAACATCGCCGCCACGGCCGCCGTCAGGCTGCTGAGCAGGACGGCGATCTTGGCGGAGAGCGCGGCCAGGACCGCCCCGACCCCCTCGATCGCCACCCGTGCGGCGGCCGAGGTGTACGGGATGAACAGGAGCACCAGCAGGCCGAGCAGGATGGCCAGGCAGGCCCCGGCGAACGCGATCAGCGCAACGAACGACACCACGTAGGCGTTGGAGACCATCTCCAGCGTGCCCGCGATGTCGCCCACCGAGCTCTTGAACTGCTCGATCTCGCCCTTGAAGTTGGTGATGGAGGCGGCGAACGCGTCCTTGTCGTCGGCCGTCCAGTCGTCGCCCTTGCCGAGCGCGCCGTCCAGGTGGTTGGCGAACGTGCCGAGATCGTTCGCCATCTCCTTCCAGGCCGTCGCCGCATCGGACATCTCGAACGGATTGGCCGCCATGCTGCCCACCGCGACCACCGCGATGAGGGCGGCCTTCGCGATCTTCGCGTTCGCCTCGACCATCGCCTTGACGGCCGCGAACATCACGGCGTTGCCCACGCTGACCATGCTCAGTCCCCGTTCCTTCTGCTAGCTCGTCACCACGGTGTTGGCGTCCTCCGCCTTGATCCAGGTCTCCCGCGCGGTGGCCAGCTCGTCGAGGTAGTCCTGGACGCTCTCGCGGAGCTCGTCGAGCGCGGTCGCGGCCTTCTCCCGGGTGTCCCCGTAGGTCAGGGCGAGCGCAGTGCCGATCACGCCGAAGTGTGGAAAGGGAATCTCGGTGTCCGGAAGCTTGGCCTTGATCGCGTCGATTCCGTTCGGCCCGGAAAGGGCGTTCTTCTGGAGATGTTCCCGAATCGCCTCGATCGCTTCGGACGAGATGTGCTTGCTAACCATCCGGGATCAGCGCTCCTTCGTCGACGGGCCACGGGCGACATCCGGCCGAACTGTAGCAAAGACGCTCGTCGGCGCCGGGCCCCGCGTGATCGACGAACCGACTGTCCCACAACACGTTGCCGGGTCACGTCCGCACGCACTGTCTTCCTGCGGTTACCGACCGCCCACAGTGGTATCGCGCCGCCCTGGACGCATCGACTCAGGACTGCGTGGGTTGGACCTCGTGGGTTACCGTCAGGACGAAAGTTTCCGTCGGTGGGGTGTGACCGCTTCACCGCGGGGGAATCGCGGCGCGTCAGCCGCCACAAAAGACGGAAGGGTGTGAAGCATGGCGTTCGAGGTCGAAGCTGGAACCCTGCATACCGCCGCAGGTGACGTACGGTCCACGCGCAGCGAGGTCGACGGCGAGCTCAAGAAGCTGTGGGGCGTGGTCGACGACCTCGCCATCGCGTGGAAGGGCTCGGCGTCCACGGGCTTCCAGCAGCTGATGCAGCGTTGGAACGAGGACACCAGCAAGCTGCTGACGGCGATGGACAACATCGCCGACCTGCTCGACAAGTCGGGCACCACGCACCAGGTGAACGACGAAGAGCAGCAGCAGATGCTGGACAAGTTCCACTCTGCCCTCAACCCGTGACCGTAGGCGACAGCAGAGGAAGACATCGTGACGATCAAGGTTGACTACGCGGTCCTCGAGGCCAGCAACGCGCAGATGCAGAGCATCTCGAAGACCATCGACGGCAAGCTCGACACGCTCCGGCAGATGCTGTCCAAGCTCCAGTGGGACGGTGAGGACCGGGCCGCCTACGAGCAGCATCAGACCCAGTGGGACACCGCCGTGCGGGACATCAACAAGATCCTGAACGAGATCGGCGGCGCGGTGGGCATCGCCCGCGAGAACTACGTCTCCACCGAGATGAGCAACTCGAAGATGTGGGGCTGAGATAATCGCCAGAACGGCTCCGGTCCGGTCCGACCGGCCGGAGCCGTTCTGTGTCGAGAGTCGCCGGCGGGTCATGGGAGAGCGATGCGTAGGAGAGACGGCTTCCGCGCGGGCCGACGGCCCGGGGCGGCGCTGCTGGCCATTTTGGTCGCCACCGGCGCCGGCCTGCTGACCACTGCCGCGCCGGCGCGCGCCGAGACCGTGCGGGGATACCAGTGGTATCTGGACACGCTGCGGATCTCCCAGGCGCACAAGCTCGCCAAGGGCGGCGGCGTCACCGTCGCGGTGATCGACGGCGGGGTGGACGCCACCCACCCGGACCTGCGCGGCCAGGTGCTGCCCGGGCATGGGCTCGGCAGTGACGCCGCCGCCGACGGTCGCCGGGACAGCGACGACATCGGGCACGGCACGGCCATGGCGGCGCTGATCGCCGGCCGGGGCGGGGGCGAGGACCGGCTCCTGGGCATCGCCCCGGCCGCGAAGATCCTGCCGGTCTCGGTCGGCGCGGGATTCAACCCGGGTGAGCTGCCCACCGCGATCCGCTGGGCGGTGGCCCACGGTGCCGACGTGATCAACCTGTCGCTCGGCGCACGCGGCCAGGCCGACCAGGCCCAGGTCGACGCGATCCGGCACGCGTTGGAGAACGACGTGGTGGTGGTCGCCTCGGCCGGCAACCGGGAGCAGGGCGACCTGACCGTGGTGGCACCGGCCAACATCCCGGGGGTCGTCGCGGTCTCCGGCCTTGCCCGCACCGGCGATCATTTCAGCGGATCCGTAGGCGGACCGGAGGTGGTGCTGGCCGCCCCGCAGGAGCGCATCATCAGCTCTGTCCCGTATTCGGTCTCCAAGAACGGCTACGGCCTCTCCGACGGCACCAGTGACTCCGCCGCGATCGTCTCCGGGGTGGCCGCGCTGGTGCGCTCCCGGTACCCGGACCTCGACGCGGCCAACGTCATCAACCGGTTGATCCGGACCGCCGACGACGAGGGCCGGTCGGGCCGCGACGACGTCTTCGGCTTCGGTGCCGTGAACCCGGTCGCCGCGCTGAGCGGCAAGGTGCCGGCGGTCAGTGGCAACCCGCTGGTGGCGGCGGAGCCGGCGGACCCGCCGGCCGACGAGGCCGACGACTCGGACAAGAGCCGCGCCATCGAGTTCGGCGTGACCAACAAGGCCGGCGCGGCGATCCAGGTCGGGCTCTGCCTGGCGGTGGTCGTCGGCGCGATCGTCCTCATCGTGCTGGCGATCCGTCGGTCGACGCGGCGCCGGTCCCAGACCGGTCCGCCCGGCGCTGCCCCGCCGCCCGGCGGTTGGCCACCGCCCGGCGGTTGGCCGCCGCCCCCCGGTCACCCCCCGGCCGGTCCGCAGTGGCACCCCCCGTCGGGGCGGTATCCGGGGCACCCGCCACCGCCGGGACAGCAGCCGGGCTACCCGCCGCAGCCGGGCTACCCGCCGCCGGGCGTCCACCCGGGTCCGGGCGTCCACCCTGGTCCGGGCGTCCACCCTGGTCCGGGCGCTCCGCCGACGCCCGGGGCCGCCCGGCCGGGCGCCGCCGGGCCACCGGCCCCGCCCGCGCCGCCGCGCGCCGACCCGGACCGCTCCTAGCGGCCACCGCCGATCGCCACGACACGCCAGCCCACGGGGAGGACACGGATGACTGACAGAACCTCACAGCCGGACAAAATCGAGGTGGAGACCCCACACATCCCGCTCGGCCCACCGGCCACCGGGGTCAGCTTCAACGGCTTCGGCATGGACAACGTCAACCATGCCCAGACGCCGTCGGACCTGGTCGCCGGCCCGAACGAGGCCGGTGTCAAGACCGAGTGGGACGCCTCCACCCTGCAGGGGGCGATCCAGTGGCTGGAGGCGCACGCCTCCTACCTGCGCCGGCTCTACCACAACATGGCCGACATCCAGGACCTGATGGGCGGCAAGGGCGCCGCTGCCGCCGCCGGTATGCCGTCGGGCATGGGCCAGAAGAGCCCGCTGGGGGGATTCGCCTGGGCGGGCCGGCTGACCGAGAAGCACGCCGCCCTCTACAGCGGCACCGAGGCGGGGGTGCTCGAGCTGGCCAAGCAGCTGGACGCCGCGGTCGAGGTGCTGCGCAAGGTCAAGGACAACTACGACACGGCGGAGAAGGCGAACGAGATGACCGCCGAGCAGATCAATCGCATCTTCGCGGGAGCCGCCAACGGCGGCGGCGAGAGCTAGGGCGGGAGCGGCCTGATGGGTGCCAGTTGGGAAGAGATGTGTCAGCAGGTCGTCATCGACGGCCGGCCCGGTGACGTGGCCAGTGCCGCCCTCGGGTGGAGCGAGCTGCTGAAGAACCTGCGCAGCGTCAAGGAGAGCCTGGAGAAGAACACCGCGGACCTGGGTACGGTCTGGAAGGGGCCCGCGTTCGACTCGTTCAAGACCCACATCGACGGGATCGCCAAGAGCAGCGGGCGGCTGATCGAGGAGGCCGAGAAGGACGACGGCATCGTCCACTCCCTGAACGCCGCCGCCGACCGGCTGACCGAGGCGCAGCAGGACTTCCCGATCCCGGCCAAGTGCGTCAACGACGTGTTGGAGGCCCGCAACGGGCACCTCACCCTCGGCGTCGGCTTCTTCGAGGCGAAGGTCGGCCCGGACTTCCTCGGCCTGCTGGACCCGATCACCGGCCTCGCCGACTGGCTCAACGACAAGACCGACGAGGCCGCCAAGGTCTACAACCGGGTCGACAACCAGTACCAGGGCCAGGCCCCCACCATGCCGGGGCAGCCCGGCGAGGTGCCCATCAAACGCCGCAACGCGCTGGACACGCCGAATCTGAACACCGGCGGGGCGGGCGGCGGCGCCCCGGGCGGCGTCCCCACGCTGCCCGCCTCCGCCACCCCCGGCGGTGGGGGCGCGCCGGAACTCCCCCCGACGAAGAACTTCGGCCCGCCGTCCACCTCCCACCAGGACCCGCCGACCTACGGCAACGTTCCCGAGCCCACCACCAACACCACCCCGCCCGACTTCGGCAACCCGCAGACCGGCTCGGGTGGTGGCCCCAAGGGCGGGGAGTACGGTTCCGGCCTGGCCAGTGCCGCCCCCCTCCCCGGGGCCGGAGGTGGCGGCCTGCCCGGCACGTCCGGCCTCGGTGCCGGCGGCGGCCTGGGCGGTGGTGCCGGTGCCGGCTCGATCCCCGGTGGCGGCGCGCTCGGCCGCCCGGTGGCGCCGGTGATGCCGCCGATGATGGGCGGTGCCGGTGGTGCGGGCGCCGGCCGAGGCGCGGGTGGCCGGGGTGCCGGCGGCCGGGGCCTGGCTGCGGGTGGCCGGATGGCCGGCGGGGCACCGGGCATGCTCGGCGGAGCCGGCGGCGCGGCCGGTGCCGGCCGGGGGGCCGGCGCGGGGCGCGGTGCCGGCGGCCCGGGGGCGGCCCGCGGTGGGGTCGGCGGCCGGGGTGGCCTGGTCGGTGCCGGTGGCACCGGGGCCGGCTACGGCGACGACGAGGCGAACCGGACCACCTGGCTCGACGAGGACGAGGACGTCTGGGGCGCGGACGGCGACAGCTCGCCGGGCGTCCTGCGCTGAACTGCCCACCGGGGCCCGACCACCGCATGCCGGTTGGTCGGGCCCCGGCCCGTTGTTCAGGCCCCGGCGGGTCCGGCCGGTCGGGGCCGGGTGCTGTTCGGGGTGTCGAGCGGACGCCGGCCGGGGCGCCAACCCCGCTGTCGGCCCCGCCGGATGACCGGCCGTGCCACCAGCAGGGCGAGCGCCAGGAACCCGCCGACGATCGCCGCCCAGATCGCCACGACCCGTTCCCGGGCCCACGGGTCGGGCACAGGCACCGGCTTGGCCATCGCCCCCAGCGGCGGGTTGGCGCGGGTGCCGAGCAGGTTGGTGACCGCCCGGTACGGATTGACCACCCCGTAGCCGACCTCCGCGTCCCGACCATGGGGCGGGCTGTCGGCGGTGTCGGTCAACCGGTCGGCGACCTGCGCCGGGGTGAGGTCGGGGTACGCCGCGCAGACCAACGCCGCCACGCCGGAGACGTACGCCGCCGCGAAGCTGGTGCCGCCCTCCGGCTCGGTGAGCCAGCCGTCGCCGCCCGGCGCCGGGGCGACGATGTTGTGTCCGGGCGCGGCGATGTCGACGAAGTTGCCGCTGATCGAGGTGCCGACGTGCCCACCCTGCTCGTCGACGCCGGCGACGGCGATGACACCGGGGTATCCGGCCGGGTAGGCGGGCTGGTCCCGCTGCTGCTGCTGGTTGCCGGCGGCGGCGACCACCACGACCCGCTTGGCCAGCGCGTACTCGATGGCGGCGGCCAGCTCGGGCCGGGGCAGGGTCTCCAGCGAGAGGTTGATGACCTTGGCGTCGTTGTCGACCGCGTACCGGATGGCCTGGGCGATCTGGCCGGGCAGGCTCTCGTCGTTGGTGCGTCGGGTGTCCGGCAGCACCCGGATCGGCAGGATCCGGGCGGCCGGCGCGACGCCGCTGAACGGCACCCCGGTCTCCGGCCGACCGGCGATGATGCCCGCCACCATCGTCCCGTGCCCGGCCTCGTCGCACTGGCCCTGGCGCTGCATCAGGCCGTTGAAGTCGCGGCCGGCGCGGACCTGCCCGCGCAGCACCGGGTGGATGGCGGAGACGCCGGAGTCGATGACGGCCACGATGACCCCGCCGCCCCGGGTCAGCCGCCAGGCCGCCGAGGGCTCCAGCCGGCGCAGCGGCCAGGGGGTCGCGGTGGGGGCCGGATCACCGGCCGGGCCGCACCGGGGCGCGGCGCGCACCGGCGTCGGGGGTACGACGACGGTGGTCAGCAGCGCGGCCACCACTCCACAGAGGACCGCCCGCCGCCGGGCCGGCCCTCTCGCGTGACCCGCCCGGATCGGGCGGTCGTTCCCGGGGCGTTCGTGCACGCCGCCCAGGTTACCGAGCCGACGCCCGACGTGGAGCGCCGGGCGGGCACCGCCCACGGCACGCGGCACGCGGCGGGGCAGGATTGCCGGTCACCGTCCGATAGGGTCGCCTCGACCGGGTGTGCCGAGGTGATGAGGAGAGACGGATGAGTACGCCGCTGGCGGCCCTGCGCCGAGGTGTCCTGGCGGTCGCGGTCGGGATCCCGCTGGTCGCCGTCGGGATGCCCGCACCCGCCCTGGCCGCCGCGCCCCCGTTGAAACGCCAGTGGCACCTGGACGCGTTGCGGGTCACCGAGGCGCACAAGATCTCCACCGGCGAGGGGGTCATCGTCGCGGTGGTCGACACGGGCGTCTACGCGGCCCACCCGGACCTGGCCGGCCGGGTCCTCGACGGCAAGCGGCTGATCGGCCGCGACGACAAGGGCAAGGTCGACGAGCACAACCACGGGACCGGGGTGGCCGGGCTGATCGCCGCCCGGGGCGGGGGCCGGGGTCACGCCCTGGGCATCGCCCCGAAGGCGCGCATCCTGCCGGTGACCATCGCGACCAACACCTTCGCCGGCAGCAACCTGCCGGAGGGCATCCGGTACGCGGTCGACCGCGGCGCGAAGGTGATCAACATTTCCAACGGCGGCCCCAAGACCAACACTGCCCTCAACGAGGCCGTGCGCTACGCGCAGTCCATGGACGTGGTGGTGGTCGCCGCCGCCGGCAACGCCGACCAGGGCGACGCGGGGGTGATCTATCCGGCGCGGCTGCCCGGGGTGATCGCGGTGGCCGCGACCGACCGGGACGGCAAGCCGTGGTCGGGGGGGACCCGGGGCGAGCAGGTCGCCATCACCGCCCCCGGGGTGGACATCTCCACCACCGCCGGTCTTTGGTCCGACCTGACCGAGGGCGGTTACGTCACCGTGGACGGCGGCACCTCCGCCGCCGCGCCGCTGGTCGCCGGGGCGGCGGCGCTGATCCGGGCCCGCTACCCGAAGGCGAGCGCGGCGGAGGTGGTCAACCGGCTGGTCTCGACCGCCCAGGACGCCGGGGCGCCCGGCCGGGACGACCGGTACGGCTTCGGTCGGCTCGACCTGGTCCGGGCGTTGACCGCCGAGGTGCCCCCGGTCGACGCGAACCCGCTGGGGGCCGTGCCGGCGGCGGTCGATGAGGACACGGCCGACCCGGGCGACGGCGGCACCGACCTGCGTTGGCTCGTACCGGTCCTGATCGGGCTGGTGGCGATGGTGACCATCGTGGTGCTGCTCGTGGTGCTGCTGGTGGTCCGGCGGACCAACCGCCCGGCACGTCGCTAGCCCCTCAACCGGTTCGGGCTCACTTCACCGGGGTCAGCACGAGCAGCGACATGGCGTTCGGCCCCAGCTCGAAGTTGGTGCTGATCGCGTCGGCGGTCTCCACGGTGTACCGCTGCACCCGTTGCAGTGACGCCTTCGCCGGGTCGTGCGCGTAGTTGCTGGTCACCTTGTCGACGAGGTACCGCTCGACCCGGATGCGCCGGTCGGCGAACTCCGCCGGCAGGTTGCCGACGTTCACGGTGACCCCGTGGGTGACGTTGCGGTCGGTCCACTGGTAGTTGGTGGTGAGCACGGCCACCCCGGAGGCGTCCCGGGTGGCCAGCGCGTTCACGCCCAGCCCCTTCGGGGTGAGCGCGTCCGAGCCGGCGGAGACCCGGATCTTCTTCAGCATCCGCTGCATCCGGACCAGGTTGTAGTACGGGTACACCGCGCCGTCGACGCCGTCGACGAACATCGACTTGCGGTCGTTGCTGCTGTGGTTGAACACCCAGTGCATCGGCACGTCCGTGCCGCCCTCGACGTAGAAGTAGCCGAGGGTGGCCATGGCCGCCGCGTGGGTGAGCAGGTCCGCCGCGAAGGAGGGGCCGGTGTTCGCGCCGGGGAAGACGCCGTACTCGGTGACGTAGGTGGGGATCTTCTCGGGCAGGCCGCGCTCGCGCAGCCAGCCCCGGACGGTGGCCTTCTCGCCGGCGACGGCGGCCGGGTCGTCGCGCCGCTGGTACTGGTGGTACGACAGGAAGTCCAGCCGCTTGGTCGGGTCGGGGTCGTCGCGGTAGAGGTCGAGGAACTCCCGCAGGTACGGCTCGTTGAAGCTGTACGTGGCGGGGCCGCCGACGCGCAGCGGGTGCTTCGGCCGCAGCTCGGCGTTGACCTCGCCGACGATCTGGTAGCCGATCCGGTACCACTCGTAGTACTCGGCCGCCGACATGGCCCGCGCCTCGTCGGCCCGGGTCTCCCAGGGGCGGTCGGGCTCGTTGAAGACCTCGACGTAGCGCAGGGCCGGGTAGCGCTGCTTGTAGTGCCGGATGCCGTTCTTGAGCACCTCCCGGCAGCGCTGCGGGGTGGCCGTCGTCATCAGCTGCTGTTCGCACTGGTCGACGTTCATCAGGATCCGGCCGGAGTGGGCGGTCGCCTGGTCCAGGTAGCCGTACACGGTGCCGCCGTCGGGAGCGACGGGGTCGTAGTCGTACCGGTCGGTGGCGGGGTCGTGGTAGGCGCCCGGCGCCGACCAGACCCGGGTGAGCGCGGGCTTGAGGTCGCGGACCAGCCGGGCGTCGGCCGGGCCGAGCGGGGCGGACGGCCCGGCCTGGTTCTGGTACGCCGCCGGGTTGTTGAGCATCCCCCGGGTCACCCCGGCGTCCACCGTGACCAGTGCCGTCTCGTACGTCGCGGCGCGGCCGGTCGGGTCCTCGGCCGGCTCGGCGTGCTGGCGCAGCGCCGCCAGCGAGGCGAACAGGCTCACCATGATCATGAAGCCGGCCAGCAGGCCGAGTCGGATCGAGACCCTCATCGCGGCTCCTCCTTGCGGTCTCGCCCCGCGCGCCGTCGGCGGGGCGGGTCGGGCCGGCGGGCGGCCCTCGGCGGTGCTCAGCGCGGCGGCACTGCTCAGCGCGGCGCAGTCTCAGCGGGGCGGCGGGGCCAGTTTCAGCCGGGCGAGACCGGTCCGGAAGGCCTTGGTCACGGTGGGTTCGGTGGTGAAGCGCCAGTCGCCGGTGCCGCCGTCGGCCCGGTCGTACTCGAACCAGATGAACCCGACCACGTCCTTGCGGTCGCCTATCCAGACGAACAGGTCGCGGATCCAGGGCAGGCGGTAGCTCCCCGGCCGGCTGCCGGTCTCGGTGATCAGCACCGGGCGGTCGGTGAACGCACGCAGCCGGCGCAGGGTCGGCCCGAAGAGCTGGTTGGCGGTCCGCTCGCCGGTGGAGTAGCCCACCATCCCGATCCAGTCGACGTACCGGTCACCGGGGTAGAGCGCCTTCAGGCTGACCCCCGGCACCGGCCGGATGATGTTCGGGCTCCAGATCCAGATGACGTTGGTCGCCCCGACCTTGGTGAAGATGTCGTGCACGTGCCGCCATGCCTTGACGTACTCGCCGGAGCGGTTGCCCGAGCGGGTCTCCGACCACGGGTACCAGGCCCCGTTCATCTCGTGCGCGAAGCGCATCCCGATCGGCCACCGGTGGGCCCGCACCGCCGTGGCGAAGCGCACCAGGTACTCGTCGTGCTCCCCGGCGATGATCCGCTTCAGCGCGTACTGCGGCTGGTCCATGCCCTGCTTGACGCCGTTCCACGGCTCCCAGGAGATCACCGGGACGCCGCCGTTGCGGTAGGCCGCGTCGACGCCCTCGGGCCGGAAGTCGTCGGTCCACTTGACGAAGTACTGCAGCAGGGTGGGGCGGGCCCCGGCCTTCGTCGCGATGTCGTCGATCTCCGACCGGGACCAGGGCACCCGGGGGGCGCTCAGCCCGAACCGGTAGCCGGTCGTCGACATGACGGTCTGCTTGGTGGGGATCCGGGTGACCGACGTCCCGTCGTCGGCCGCCCCCGCCACACTGGACGGTGGCGCGCCGGCCGGCGGCACGGAGGTGGGCGGGGCGCCGAGGGCCCGGTGCACCACCCAGCCGCTGAGCAGGACGAGCACCACCGTGTTGGCGGCCATCCAGAGGTGGAACTGGCCCTTACCGGTCCGCGTGTGCTCAGACACCGAGCAGCACCGACGCCACGAGCATCGTTCCCCCCAGCAGGTACGGCACCAGCACCAGCGGGTTGCGCCGGCGCTCGCCCTGGAAGCCGCCGGCCCGGGTGCCCCACCCGGCGTTGTGGGCCATCCGGAAGAAGCCCACCACCCGCACCGGCATCAGCACCAGCGTGTTGATCATCATGAAGGCCGGCAGGTAGACCAGGTCGCGGGGCCGGAAGGCGAAGTGCCGGGCGAAGCGGATCATCAGCGACAGCATGGTCATCGCCGCGCTGAGCGCCAGGATCACCGCGATGACCTGCCAGCCGACCAGGTTGCCGGGCAGCCGCAACTCGTCGTAGATGGTGACGGTCTCGCCGACGGCCAGCGAGATCGCCCAGGAGAGGTACGAGCCGACCAGCACGAACGGCACCATGATGTCCGCCACGTAGAAGGCGGCGAGCACCGGCGTGCGCCGGGTCATCCAGCCCAGCATCCGCAGGGTGTTGTACTGCGAGCCGCGGGCCCAGCGGTACTGCTGCTTGACCAGTTTGCGCAGCTCCAGCGGCGCGTCGGTGTAGACCAGCGAGGTGGACTGGTAGACCGTGCGGAAGCCGGCCTGCAACGTGTAGTTCGTCAGCGTCCGGTCGTCGCTGACCTCCAGGAAGACCCCGAGGAAGCGCTCGGAGAGGAACCGCTCCATGTTGCGTACCAGGATGAACCGGCGGAAGGCGATGGTCCGGCCGGGCAGGCAGCCCACCGTGCCGAGCACGCTCATGGCCGGCATCGAGTACTCGTTGCGGACGTTCTCCAGCCAGTCCGCCCACCGGGTCAGCACCGTGCGCTCCGGGTTGAGGATCCGCTGCCGGGTGGTGACCCCGCCGATCCGGGGGTCCCGGAACGGTTTGATCAGCTCCACCAGGGTGTTGCGGGTCCAGATGGTGTCCGAGTCGACGAGCACGGCGATGTCCCCCGTCGCCATGCCCACCCCCACCTGGAGGGCGTTGCGCTTGCCGGCGATCTCCGTCCACGCCCAACGCACCCCGAGCTCCGCGCAGATCTTCTCCAGGGTGGTGTTGCGCGGCCCGTTGATGACCACGATCACCTCGGTCGGCCGCTGCTCCAGGATGCGGTCCAGCACCGACCGGAACAGCTCCTCCTCCTCGTCCACCACCGGGATGATCACCGAGGTGCTGGTCTCGTACGGGGCCGTCCAGGGCCGGTACGACGACGACAGCACGACCCGCATCAGCCACAACGCCCAGATCATCATCATGAAGAGGGCGAACAGGTACAGCTGCCCCTTGCTCAGCCAGGAGTTCACCTGGAGCAGGAACGCCAGCATGTCTGCTCTCCCGTAACGCTCGACAACGAAATCTCCCCGGTCAGCGCACCGGCGGTTGCTCGGTCGCCACCGCCCGGCGCACCAGCAGCGCGACCGAGAAGCCGGTGGGCTTGAAGAGCCGGTCGACGTCGTACTGGCTGCGCAGCAGGGGCTCCTTCGGGTCCCCGAGGCCGCGCAGCGGGTCGTCGAACCGGCCCGTGCGGATCACCCAGATCCGGCGCGGCTGACCGAGGCAGGTGGCGACCTGCTCGCACTCGCGGGCCGTGAACGACCCCCCGGTGCGGGCGGCCTGCGCCTGGAGCGCGTCCTTGGGGCGGTTGGTCGCCGGGGTGTACCGGGCCACCGCGTCCCGGGCGACCCGCTGGTCACCGCCGACGTTGCCGCCGTAGACGGCGACGTCGCCGGCCTCGCCCTCCTCCACCAGCAGCGCGCCCAGGTCCCGGCTGGCCTGGGTGTGCCCGTCGGTGTCGCGCAGTTGCAGGTGGCTGGGGAGCGCCACCACGGCCGCCACCACCACGACGGCCAGCCCGCGCAGCACCGGTGCCCGCCCCAGCGCGGTGGCGGCCAGCAGCGCGAAGGCGGGCAGCACGAAGAGCAGGTAACGCGGCAGCCAGAGCGGGGTGACCTGGCTGACCAGGTAGAGCCCGAGCACGGGCACGAAGGCCCACGCCGTGTAGACCACCGCCGGGCGGCGCAGCGACATCCCGACCAGCGCCAGGGCCAGCACCAACCCGCCCAGCAGGGGGTCGCCGGTCAGCCCGCCGGGCAGGTCGGCCACCCGGTCGAGGCTCGCCGCCGGGATCCAGGACACCTGCGTCTGCTGGGACCGGGCCAGGTAGACCACCGGCAGCGCGGGCAGCACCCCGACCACCGCCGCCACCAGCCACCCCCACGTCGCGCGGGGCCGCATGAGCAGGACCACCAGCGCGTGCCCGGCCAGCAGCAGCAGCCCGACGAACTGGCCGAGGCCGAGCAGGGCGACCGCGCCCGCGTACGGCACCCAGCGGGCCGCGCCGGGGCGGTCGATCGCCCGGACCAGCAGCCAGGTGGCCAGCACCGCGGCGAAGACCGCGATCGCGTACGGCCGGGCCTCGTGGGCGTAGCGGGAGGTGCTCGGCAGCACCGCGAAGATCAGGCCGGCGGTCAGCCCGACGCGAGGGCTGGCCAGCCGGGTGCCCAACGCGCCGACGAGGCCGGCCGCCCCGGCCATGGCGAGCATCGACGGCAGCCGCAGGACCAGCTCCGAGTCCCCGAACAGGCCGGTCACCACGTGCATCAGCGCGTAGTAGGGGCCGATCGCGGCATCGAAGTTCTGCACCACCGCCCAGAGCTCGCCCCACGAGACGCCGGCCATCCCCCAGGTCGCCAGCTCGTCGCCCCAGAGCGCCGGCCAGGTGAGCCGGGCCAGCCCGAGCAGGCCCATCAGCAGGGTCGGCGCGATCCAGGCGAGCCGCCCGAGCGAGCGCCCGGCCCGGTCGCCGGGGTTGTCCGGGTCGGCCGCCGCGCCCTCCTCCCAGCCGTCGCGGGCGGGAACCTCGGCAGGGGTTTCCGCCGCCCGCACGCGGGGAATGATCAGGGTGCGCTCTCTGTCGTCCACCATGGGCTCTCGAGGGGAGGGGCATAGGGCCAGCGCCAGGGTACTCGACCTGACTCGCGCAAAGTTCGCTGCCCGCGCCAGCGCGGGACGCCCACCACCACCGCCGTCCCGACGCCCTCAGCCCTCGTTGGGGGCGCTCGACGCCCCTTGATCGACTTCATGTGCCGCATGTGGCGCCTATATGACGACGGGTAGGCACCATGTGCCGCACATGAAGTCGATCAACGTCGGGATGCCCGGCGATCCGGGCACCCCGACGTGCGGTTCGCTCATCGCTCACGAGGACGCACGCCTCAGGAGGACGTGGGGCTCGGGGTCGGCGGCGGGGTGGTCGGGGCGGGCGTCGTCGGCAGCGGCGGGAGCGTCGGCGCCGTCGGCCTCGGGGCCGGGTCGACCGACGCGCCCCCGGACGGCGTCGGCGCGGGGCCGCCCGCCGGGTCCCCGGTCGCCGGCGGGGTTCCGTTCGGCGCGGCGGTCGTCGGGCGCACACCGAGCGGCCCGGACCGGAACGGCGCCAACTCCGGGCAGTACGGGTACACGGGCGCGACCGGCTTCGCGGCGATCAGCCCGTCGGTGTCGCAGTCCGGATAGCCGAGCCGGATCGGGTTGCCGTACTGGTCGAAGAGCCGGGCGTTCTCCACCAGCCGCCCCTCGCTGTCGTAGACGAAGACGTCGCGGACGTTGGACGTCTGCTCCGAGGTGGGCTGGTAGCCGGACTCGTTCCAGCCCAGCCGGTCGTCGGCGTCGACGAAACCGACGAACGCGAAGACGAGCAGGACCGCCGTGCCGGCGCGCACCGCGATGCGGGGCCACCGCGTCAGCTGTGGGTTGCGCCGGCCCAGCCACACCGAGGCGGCGACGCAGACGGCGAGGAGCAGCAGCGCGGCCAGCGTGCTGCCGCCCAGCCTCGGCAGCAGCCCGAACGGCGCACCCGTGGTGACCACGGTGATCAGCATCGCGATCAGGTAACCCCGCAGCAGCCACCAGGCGGGGCGGAGCAGCCGCAGGTATTCGCTCGCCGAGGCGTACCCGAGGATCGGGCCGATGTGGGTGTCGGCGCCGCGCAGCCGGGCGCGGAGCCCGGCCGCGACGGCGGCGGCCCGCTGGTCCAGGGTGCGCGCGGCGGCCGGCCCCCGCGCGCCCGCCGCCACCCGCAGCTCCGCCGCGTACGCCTCGGGCGTGCCCAGCCGGTCGGCCAGCGGCCCGTCCCCCTCGGCGGCGACCTCGGCCAGGTGCTCGGGCAGGTCCTCGGTCAACTCGTCGCGCACGGTCGGCGGCAGGTCGGCCAGCGCCGCCCGGACCCGCGTCACGTACTCCGTGATCTCCTGCTCCATGACGGTCATGCCGTCACCCCCTGATCGTCGAGCAGACTGTCCATGGTGGTGGCGAACGAGCGCCAGAGCTTGCCGGAGCGGGCCAACTGGTCCCGGCCGGCGGCGTTGAGCGAGTAGTACTTGCGGTGCGGGCCGGACTCGCTGGGCACGACGTAGGTGGTCAGCAGGCCGGCGGCGAAGAGCCGGCGCAGCGTGCCGTAGACGGAGGCGTCGCCGACCTCGTCGAGGCCGGCCTCGCGGAGGCGGCGCAGGATGTCGTAACCGTAGCCGTCCTCCTCGCGGAGCACGGCCAGGACCGCGAGATCCAGCACGCCTTTCAAGAGCTGCGTGGTATCCACGCACCGCACAGTACTGTGCAATGCAAACTACCGCAACGACCTGCCTGGACCGGCTGGCCAGCTAGGCGGCGCGGCGCCGGCTTCACCCTGCTCGCGCACGGGAACGGGGCAAGACCGGCCGGTTGCCGACCGGCTGGTTCAGCCACCGCAGTCCGGCCGACATGACGAACAGGGACCGGCGGGCGATCGCGTCCCCGCGCCGGTCGAGCACGTACCCGTCGAGCCACGTCCACCCGTCGTAGGTGAGCGCCTCGTTGGGCGCCTTGGCGAACTCCTTGAGCATGGCCGCGCGGCGCGGGACGCAGGGCCACGGCTCCCGGCACGCGAGACAGGGCCCACCCGGGTACGCCGGCGGATGCTCCTCCATCACCACCGCCCCTCCCCGGCACCCCCGTCACCGGCGTTGGCGACGTGCGGGCGGACAGCCCGAGCTTGGCAGCCATGGCCTGCGGCAACAGTCGGCGTCGTCATTCCCTGATGACGCCCCAGCCGTTGTCATATGTCAGCGTATATAGCCGTTGGAGCTATACAACGACACTGGCCGCCCTACGGTCACGGCATGGATCGGGTTGACTTGGTGGGCGCTGCGGAGATCCGCGTGATGCTCGGCAACGTGTCCCGACAACGCGTCAGCGTCGTCACCAACTCCAAGAGCTTCCCCGACCCGTACCAGGAACTGACCATGGGGAAGGTCTGGCGGCGGACCGACGTCGAAAAGTGGATCAAAGAGCACCGACCGGAACTGGCGACGGACTGAGCGCGGTGTGCCGCCGCCAACGGGTGCGTTTCTTGTCGCCCTGGCGACCATAAACGCACCCGTTGACCTCGGGCGCGGCCGGCGGCGCGACAGCAGCGCGGCAGCTAGCTGCGCGCGGGCTGGAGGCTCCAGGCGATGCCGTCGAGAATGTCGTGCTCCGAGGCGACCACCGAGGGCATCCCGGCGCGCTCCATGATCACCCGCAGCACCAGCGCGCCCGCGCCGATCACGTCGGCCCGGCCCGGGTGCATGACCGGGGTGGCGAGGCGCTGCTCGCGGGTCTTGCCGAGCAGGTCGGCGGTCACCCCCGCCACGGCGTCGTACGACACGCGGGCGTGGTGGATGCGCTCCGGGTCGTACTCGGTCAGGCCCTCGGCCAGGGCCACGACGGTGGTGACCGAGCCGGCGAGCCCGATCAGGGTGGCGGCTTGCCGACCCGGCACCGCCTCCAGCGCCCGGTCCACGGCGGCCGTGATGTCGGCCTGCGCGGCGGCGACCTGCTCGGGGCCGGGCGGGTCGCCGTGCAGGTGCCGCTCGGTCATCCGGACGCAGCCGATGTCCATCGAGATCGCGGCCTCGACGCCGCCGGAGCGGGTGCCGACCACGAACTCGGTGGAGCCGCCGCCGATGTCGATGACCAGGTACGGCTCCTGCGCGTCGGCGGGCAGCCCGCGCACCGCGCCGGTGAACGACAGCCGCGCCTCGTCGTCGCCGGTGACCACCTCGGGGGCCACGCCGAGGGTCCGCTGGACCATGGCCCGGAAGTCGTCGGCGTTGGAGGCGTCCCGCGACGCCGAGGTGGCGCACATCCGCACCCGCTCCGCGCCCAGCTTCTCGATCTCGGCAGCGTAGGAGGCCAACGCGACCCGGGTCCGCTCGATCGCCTCGGGGGCGAGCCGGCCCGTCTTGTCGACCCCCTGGCCGAGCCGGACGATCTCCATCCGGCGGCTCAGGTCGACCAAGGGTGCCTCCGGCCCGGCGGCCGGGTCGGGCAGGTCGGCGACCAGCAGTCGGATCGAGTTGGTGCCGCAGTCGATGGCTGCCACGCGCGTCGTCACGGCAGCAACCCTACGGCAGCCGACGCGCTCCGCTCGGCTCGGCCAAGTCGCCCGCCACGCTCGGTCCGCCGGCGACGGGCCAGGCGGGACAGGTCCGGCAACCACAGGAGCATGCCGACGCCCAGCAGCAGCGCCAGCAGCGGCAGTCGCCACCACCACGCCACGGTCGCCGGGGGCGGGGGCGGTGGGTCGGCCACCCACGGGCGGGCGGTCTTCGCCCAGGCCAGGAAGGCGTCGCCGATCGGCAGGACGCCGAGGGCGTACCGGCGGGTGCGCGGGGTGTCGGCGGGCAGGCCCACCAGGTCGCCGTAGTTGGCCAACGCGCCGGCGAGCGCGGCGTCACCCTGGGCCTGGGCCGCGCCGAGGGCGACCACGGTGGCCGACAGGCTCACCCCGAGCAGCAGCGGCCCGGAGTCCACGTCACCCGGCCCGTCGACCCCGTCCGGGTACTCGCGCACGGCCGGGCCCAGCCCGAGCGGGGTGGCCACGAAGCGGTCGCGGAAGCGCAGGTACTGCTCCCGGGCGAACGCCGGGTCGATGTCGACGAGAAACCGTTGGATCATGGTTTGCGAGGTGGCGCGGGCCACCTCCGTCGGAGCCCCGGTGACCAACTCGACCCGGTGCGGCATCAGCCCGGTGCCGGGGTCGAGGCGCTGCCGCACGTCGTCCAGCCAGCGGCTCACGGTGCCCGCGAAGCGGGGCGGCAGCAGCGCGTCGTGCAGCCGCAGCGAGGCCACCGCCACGGTGGAGTCCACCGGCCACGCCTGCCCCGGGTACGCGGGCAGGAACGGCGAGTCGGACGTGTCGAACGCCCTGCCGATGGCGGCCGACGCCGTGGCGAACCGCGCGGCCTCCGCCGGGTCGCGGCGATCCGCCGGTTGCAGGGCGAGCACGCCGCCGCGCAGCCAGTTCGTCCAGCCCTGCCAGAAGATCCCGTACGCGGGCGTCAGGGCGGCCTGGAACGGCGCGGTGCCGGCCGGCGACTCCAGTCGGGCCAGCGCCCAGCGGGCCTCCCGCAGCGCCTCGGCGCGCTTCCCGGCCGGCTGGCGCATCCCCAACTCGACGCGGGCCAGCCCGTAGAGGGCGTGGGCGAAGAACCACCCCTCGGGAAAGAGCGCCTGGGCGTCGGTGCCCGCGCCGTCGTCGAGGGCGGCACGCAGGAAGGCAAGCTGGCGGGCCACCCCCGGCGGCGCACCCCCCGGACCGCCGGCGGCCGGCACGACCAGGCGTACGGCCCCAAGGAGAGCCAAGCCGCTCAACACCACCGCGCACACCCGACGAAAACTCCTCACCCGGACAGCATGGCCGACGTGACCAAGGCCGCTGAGAAACCCACCCCACCCACCCCACCCACCCCGACCGCCCGGGCCAAGCTCGGGCCAAGGCCGGGCCAAGGCCGGGTTGATCAAGAGGTTTGTGTCAATTCGAAGATCAGAATTGACACAAACCTCTTGATCACCGTGACGGGGTGGGGGGGTGGGGGGTGGGGGGTGGGGGGGTGGGGGGTGGGGGGGTGGGGGGTGGGGGGGTTAGAGGCGGAGGAGCATTCGGGTGTTGCCTAGGGTGTTCGGCTTGACCCGTTCCAGGTCGAGGAACTCCGCGACGCCCTCGTCGTACGAGCGCAGGAGCTGCTCGTAGACCGGCTGCGGCACCGGGGCGCCGTCGATCTCGGTGAAGCCGAACGAGGCGAAGAAGCGGGTCTCGAAGGTGAGCACGAAGATCCGGGCCACCCCGATCTCCCGGGCGGCGGCGATCAGTTCGCCGACGATCCGGTGCCCGAGCCGCCGGCCCCGGCACCGGGGGTCCACGGCCACCGTGCGAATCTCGGCCAGGTCCTCCCACAGGACGTGCAGCGCCCCGCAGCCGAGCACGTTGTCGTCGCCGTCGACGGCGACGCGGAACTCCTGCACGTCCTCGTAGAGGGTGACGGTGGCCTTGCCGAGCAGCCGCCGGTTGCCCGTGTAGGAGTCCACCAGCCGGCGGATGCCGCGCACGTCGCGGGTGCGGGCGCGGCGCACCACCACCTCGTCGCCGACCGGCACGGTCACCCGCCCGCCGGCACGTCCACGCCGGAACCCACCGGCCCGGCCGCGTCGGGGACCGCCGGCACGTCCACGCAGGGGCCGGCGGTCCACCATGGTTCCACCAGCGCCAGCGTCTCGTCGCCGAACGGGTTGACCCCCGGCCCGGCGCCGAGCGCGTGGCCGACGTGCACGTGCAGGCACTTCACCCGGCCGGGCATGCCGCCGGCGGAGATGCCGGCGATCTCCGGCACCTCCCCGATCGCCGCCCGCCGGGCCAGGTAGTCCTCGTGCGCGGCCCGGTACCGGGCGGCCAGCTCCGGGTCGGTGGCCAGCCGCTCGGCCATCTCCTTCATCAGCCCGGCGGACTCCAGCCGGCTGCACGCGGCGGTCGCCCGCGGGCAGGTCAGGTAGAACAGCGTCGGGAAGGGCGTGCCGTCGGCCAGGCGCGGGGTCGTCTCCACCACGTCGGGCAGGCCGCAGGGGCAGCGGTGGGCCACCGCCCGGGTGCCGCGCGGGACGCGCCCGAGCTGGGCGGCCACCGCGGCCAGGTCACGCTCGGTGGCCGGTTGCCGCTCCGGCGGGGGTACGGAGTCCGCCGCCGGCTCCGACGGGGGTACGACAGTCACGGTGCCCATCTTTCGTCGGTGCTCTTCGGGAGGTGGGCGAGACGCCCGTGGCGGGTGCCGTTCACCGGCCGGGCTGGTCGGCGTTCGCGGCCCGCACGCTCGACCAGAGCGTGTCGTACCAGGGGTCGGGGGTCTGCGGTTGGGCGGGCGCCTTCCCGCCGGCCGCGTCGCGGGCCGCGCCGGCCGGGTCGTTCAGGACGATCACCGGGACCTCGCCCGGGTAGACCATGTAGAACCGCTCCCGCGCCTGGATGGCGACGTACTCGTCGTCCTGCCACTTCGCCGCCTCGGCGGCCCGGTCGGCGATCAGCTTGCGCTGGGCGGCCTGGGACGCCTCCATCCGCTCGATGTCGGCCTGCTGGTCCAGGTAGACCCGGACCGGATAGGTGTAGGCGAGGGCGAGCGCGATCAGCACCGCGAGGAGCACGGTGGCCCGCCCGGTCAGGCCTCGGGGATGGGATGCGGTGAGCCGCTTGACCGTGCCACCGGCCGCCGTACGACGGGCGGCGGCGGGGCGGCTCGCGGAGCGCACGCCGTCGGTGGCCCGGACCGAGCCGGACGACCGGCCGGCGGTGCGGGCCTCCGCGCGGACGCCGTCGCGGGTCGACGTCCGGGCGCGGGCACCGCCCGGCCGACCGGACTGACCCGGCCGGCGGGCGGGGCGCTGACCACCCGGTGTGCGGCGCTGCTGCATCGTCACACCCCTCCCCCGAGGCTCTGGCTAGGTGTCTCTCTCAGGCGGAACGGTAACGCGGGAAGGCACCCACCCCGGCGTACCGCGCCGCGTCGGCCAGCTCCTCCTCGATGCGCAGGAGCTGGTTGTACTTGGCGACCCGGTCCGAGCGGGCCGGCGCGCCGGTCTTGATCTGGCCGCAGCCGGTGGCGACCGCCAGGTCGGCGATGGTGGTGTCCTCGGTCTCGCCGGAACGGTGGCTCATCATGCAGGAAAAACCGGCCCGGTGCGCCAGCTCCACCGCGTCGAGGGTCTCGGTCAGCGAACCGATCTGGTTGACCTTCACCAGCACCGCGTTGGCGGAGCGCTCGGCGATGCCCCGGGCGATGCGCTGCGGGTTGGTGACGAAGAGGTCGTCGCCGACGATCTGGATGCGGTCACCGACGGCGGCGGTCAGGGTCGCCCAGCCGCTCCAGTCGTCCTCGGCCAGCGGGTCCTCGATGGAGACGATCGGGTAGTCGCCGATGAGCTTGGTGTAGTAGTTGCTCATCTCCTCGGCGGACTTCGCCGCGCCCTCGAACGTGTAGGTGCCGTTGTCGAAGAACTCGGTGGCGGCGACGTCCAGGGCGAAGACGATGTCGGTGCCCAGCCGGTACCCGGCCTTCTCCACCGCCTCGGCGATCAGGTCCAGCGCGGCGGCGTTGGTGGGCAGGTTCGGGGCGAAGCCGCCCTCGTCGCCGAGCCCGGTGGAGAGGCCCTTCTTCTTCAGCACGGACTTCAGCGCGTGGTAGACCTCCGCGCCGGAGCGCAGCGCCTCGCGGAAGCTCGGCGCGCCGATCGGCGCGACCATGAACTCCTGCACGTCCACGTTGGAGTCCGCGTGCGCCCCGCCGTTGAGGATGTTCATCATCGGCACCGGGAGCAGGTGCGCGTTCGGGCCGCCCAGGTAGCGGAAGAGGCTCAGCTGCGCGCTGCCGGCCGCCGCCTTGGCCACCGCCAGGGAGACGCCCAGGATGGCGTTCGCGCCCAGCTCGCCCTTGTTGTCGGTGCCGTCGATGTCCAGCATCTTCTGGTCGATCAGCCGCTGCTCGCTGGCCTCGTACCCGATGAGCTGGTCGACGATGCGGTCCTCGATGTGCGAGACCGCCTTCTCGACGCCCTTGCCCTGGTAGCGGTCGGCGTCACCGTCGCGCAGCTCGATCGCCTCGAAGGCGCCGGTGGAGGCGCCGGACGGCACCGCGGCGCGGGCGATCGTGCCGTCGTCGAGCCCGACCTCGACCTCGACCGTCGGGTTGCCCCGTGAGTCGAGAATCTCCCGGGCGACGATTCCCTCGATGGTTGCCACTGAGTCGCTCCTCGTATGTGTAATTCCGGTCGGGTGGGCCGCGACGGTGCGGCTGAGGCGGGTGTTGAACTCAGCGTATCGGTCGGCGGTCCAGCCCATCGCGTCGCCCGCCGTCGGCGCCGGGGCCTCAGGTCGGACATTCCCGGATTCTCGCCCCGCAACCGGCAACGGGTTTGCGTGACGTGGACCCGATCGGCAAGGCTGGTCGCCATGCCCGCCGCCTCGACCACGCTCCGCGCGCTCGCCTTCTCGCTCATTGCGTCGCTCTCGGTCACCGGCTGCCAGACCCTCGACGACGCCGGGCGGGCGATCGGCCGGGCGGATCTGGTCAACGACCTCGCCACCCGGCTGGACCGGGCGCTGGAGCTGACCTACTCGGCCGACTACCAGCTCACCGGCGGCCGGGCCGCCGCCATCGTCCAGGCCCAGAAGCCGGCCCGCTCGGCGTACACCTGGCCGGGCGGGAAGCTGACCGTCACCACCGAGGCCACCACCCGGTGCGACACCGGCGGCGCGAAGACCGTCTGCACGCTGCTCGCCCCGCCCGTCGTCACCGCGAAGCCCTCGGTGGCCCTCTTCACCGAGGCCAAGAAGCACGGGCTGATCACCCCGCCGGTGGTGGTCGGGCTGCTCACCGAGGCCGCGCTCGACCCGCAGGCGGTGATCGAGCAGAGCGACACCACGCTCGCCGGGCACCACGCCACCTGCGTGGACGTGCGCCGCTCGACCGGCGACTTCACCGCCTGCGTGACCAGCGAGGGGGTGCTCGGCAGCTTCGCCGGCCGGCTCGACGGCGCAGCGATGGAGCTGGCGCTGACCAGCTACACCGACACGGTCGACGGGGCCAGCTTCGAGGTGCCGGCGGGGGCCGGGATCGTCGACCGCCGCCCCACCGGCACCTGACCGCCCCAGTCGCCCCGGCTAGACGCCCAGCAGGGTGCGCAGGTGACGCGGGGGCGGGCAGTCGTGGGCGAGCATCGCGTCGTGCCAGGCCCGCACCGGCATCCCGGCGGGGCGCAGCGCGGCGATCTCGGCGATCTCGCTGTAGCCCACGAAGTACGTGGAGAGCTGGGTGGAGGTGAGCAGGGCCCGCCGCCACTTGCCGGCCGCCTCGCCCTCCTCCTGGAAGCCCCGGCCGGTCAGCAGCGCCATCGCCTCGGCCTCGGGCAGGTCGTCGCAGTGGGTGAGCTGGTCCAGCAGCGCGTTGATGGTCATTCGCAACTGCATCTTGAGCTGCTGCAACCGCACCGGCAGGCCGCCGAAGCCGAGGCCGGCCATCAGCTCCTCGGCGTAGACGGCCCAGCCCTCCACGAACGGCCCCGAGCGGGCCAGCGCCCGGACCCGGGTGGCACCGGCGTACCGGCGGGCGTGGGCGAGCTGCAGGAAGTGCCCCGGCATCGCCTCGTGCACCGTCAGGTTGCGGATCATGTGGTCGTTGTACTCCCGGTAGAACGACTCCACCCGGGCCGCCGGCCACCCCTGCGGGGCGGGCGCGATGCAGTAGAACGTCGGCACCGGCGCGGTCTCCAGCGGGCCCGGCGCGTCGCAGTACGCCACCGCCACCCCTCGGGCGAAGCCGGGCATCTCCTGGATCACGCACGGGTCGTCGACCAGGGTCACCAGGTCCCGCGCGCGGACGAAGTCGGTCGCCTCGTCGAGGCTCACCGAGGCCAGGTCGACGATGGTGTGCTCGTCGGGGTGCTCGTCGGCCAGCAGGTCCAACGCCCGGCGTACCGTCTCGTCGTCGGCCGGGCCGCCGACCAGCTCGACCGCCGCCTCGCGGATCTCGGCGGTGACCCGGTCCAGGTTGGCCCAGGCGCGGCGCTGCACCTCGGCGGCGCCCAGCTCGGTGTCGAGGGTGTGCCAGAGCCGGGCCTCCCAGCGCCGCCGGCCCAGCCGGGGGTCCCGGCCGGGACCGGCGTCGGCGGCCAGGCCGGCGCGCAGCCAGGCCACGAACTCCTCCAGCGCGGCGATCGCCCCGGTCGCCGCCGGCTCCACCCGGTCGTGCAGCTCGGGGGCCTCGGCCAGCAGCCGGGGCACCTCGTCGCGGACCAGCGCCGCCGCCCCGGTGAACTGCCCGACCGCCGTCTCGGCGTGCACCCGGGGCATGTCGCGCAGCGTCGCGCGGGCGGTCGCCAGGGCATCCGGTACGGCCGCGAGCCGGCCGGCCAGGCTGGTCAGCCGCAGCTCGGCCGGGGCGTACGGGCGGGCCACCAGGGCGTGCAGCAGCGGCCCTGGGTTGTGCGCCAGCGGGTCCCACTCGGGCGAGCGGATCTCGTCGGCCTCGAAGAGCTCCCGGTCCACGAGGGCGGTGAGCAGGGCGTGATCGACCTGATCTTCGACGTCGAGGGCGTCCGGGTCCAGTTCGGAGAGGGCGTCGGCGGCGTCCCGGAGCATCTCCCGGTCGGCGGCCACGGCGGACGCGGAGAGGTCCGGCAGCCGGTCGTCGCAGCGGTGGTCGCCCGCGTACATCGCGAGGCCGGGCCGGCTGGCCAGCAGGGCGTCGACGATCCGTTCGGCGCGGGGGGCGAAGGAGGACATGCGACGACCCTAGCGGGGAGCCGGCACCGGCGTCCGGCGTCAGGCGGGGCGCCGGCCCGCCTCGTCGACCACCGCCCGGGTCAACACGGCGGTCGTGGCGGTGAGCATCCCGGACTTGCCGGTTCGGTTGTCCCGAACGAGGTAGGAACGCTCGCCGAGGTACTCGAAGCTGGCCCGATCGAAGATCCACTCCGTACGCTCGCCGAACTCGTCGGTGTGGCCCACGGCCACCCCGGTCCGCCCGGCGGCGTCGACGGACTCCGGCACCAGGACCGCCCCCGGGATCCGGGCCGCCGCGCGGTAGAGGGCGGCGTTGACCGCAGGCGGCAGCAGGCTCTCCTGCAACGCCCCGCCGATGTATTCGAAGGCCGCCTGGTCGCGGGGCAGGTCCTGCGGCGCCACCACGGCGTAGACGTGCCGCAGCAGCGCCTCCGGGTCCGTCGGCAGGTTGGCGTAGCTGCTGTGGGTGGGGCCGCCCACCACACCGAACGTCTCGCCGCGCTCGCGGACGAGCCCTTCACCGCCGTCCTGGGGCAGCCAGATCTCGCGGTCGTGCACCTCGTCGAGCACCTGCCCGTCCACCCCGGCCTCCTTCGGGCCGCCGTCGCGATCGTCGGAGAAGACCAGCCAGGCGACCTTGCTGCGCACGTAGACGAAGCTGCCGGCGGCCACCGGCGACGCCGGCTTCGCGGCGGCCACCAGGGCGGCCCGCTCCAGCAGCGGGGCCACGCCGGTGGCGTCGCCGGCCAGCACGGTGACGTACTGGTGCACGCGGCCGCCCGCACCGGGGTCCGATCCGGGCAGGCCGACGGTGGCGACCAGCGCGGCGGCCAGGGCGGCGGCGGTGACCGGCGCGGCGAGCCAGGCCAGCCGGCGGCGGAACCGGGCCGCCGGTCGGTCGGCTGCGGCTGCCGCGCTGGGGGTGATCTCGTTCATGAAGGCTTCCTTCAGGACGCGCTGGCGGTCGACCGAGATCTCCCCACCCGGTGGTGGTGGCACCGACCGGGCGAGGGCGGCACGCTCGGCAGGATCAAGCCGTGGGTTCATCGGTTCATCTCCTGGTTCGACCGGGCCGCAGTCGCGCGGCCACCCTGTACCTGTCCGGGAAGCGGCGCGGGTTCCCGGGCCGTCGGCGGCGCGGGCGCCGGGGGAAGGGCCCGTTCGGCGAGGGCGCGCAGTTTCGTCCGGGCCCGCGACAGCCGGGACCGGACCGTGCCGACGGGCACCCCGAGAGCCTCGGCGGCGGTGGCGTAGTCCAGCCCCGACCAGACGCAGAGGGCGAAGACCTCCCGTTCCAGCGGGCGCAGGGCGGCCAGCGCGGCCTTGGCCGCCGCCACCCGGCCGACGTCGTCCATCCGGTCGGCGAGCTCGTCGGCGAAGTCCGGGACGGTGTCCGCGCGCGGAACGCGGGCCAGCGCCGCCCGGTGCCGCCGGGCCGCCCGGTTCGTGTTGCGCAGCACGTTCGTGGCGATCCCCAACAGCCACGGCAGGACGCTGTCGCCGTCGGGCCGCAGCCTGCCGCGCAGCCGCCAGGCTTCCAGGTAGGTCAGCGACACCACGTCCTCGGCGGTGCTCCGGCAGCCCGTCGACCGATAGGCGTGCCGGTGCACGGCGCCGGCGTGATCGTCGAACAGCTGACCGAAGGCCGCTGCGTCGCCGGCGCGCAGCCGGGCCCGATATGAACTGTCCACGCCCTGTTCTGTCCGCTCGCCCGCACGGGTTCCCACCGACGCCCACCGGGATGCGGGGCCGGCCCGCGGCGGCGGCCCGGCGCGGGGCCGGCCCGTGGCCCCGCCCGGCGCGGATCAGCCGGTGGTGGCGGCCCGTTCGGCGGCGCGGACCGCGTCGGCGTACGCCAGGGCGGCGCGGCGCAGGGCCGCCTCCGGGTCCAGCCCCGCCTCGCGCGCGGCGGCGACCGTGCCCAGCAGGCCCGCGCCCAGCCGCCCCTCCGGGTCGACCTGCGAGTCGGCCAGCGGCGGCGGCACGGCCAGGCCGACCCGGGCCGCGCGTTCCAGGATCTTGGCGGCCAGGGCGAGGGCGGGCAGGCTCGGGGCGATGCCGTCCAGCACCGAGTCCCGGGTCTTCTCGGCCCGCTTGATCCGCTCCCAGTTGGCGGTGATCTCGTCCAGCGTGGTGGCCCGGTCGTCGGCGAAGACGTGCGGGTTGCGCCGGATCATCTTCTCCACCAGGCCGCCGGCCACGTCGTCGACGGTCCACCGCTCGCCTTCGGGCAGCTCCTCGGCCAGCCGGGCATGCAGCAACACCTGCAACAGCACGTCGCCCAGCTCCTCGCGGAGCGCGTCGGTGTCGTCGGCGCCGATCGCGTCGTACGCCTCGTAGCACTCCTCGATCAGGTAGCCGGCGAGGCTGCGGTGGGTCTGCGCCCGCTTCCACGGGTCACCGCCGGGCGAGGAGAGGCGGTCCATCACCTCCACGGCGTCGAGCAGTCGCGCCCCGGGCGGGTCCCACGAGCCGTACATCAGCTCCAACTCGGCCAGGCCCGGCTCACGGGCCAACCGCAGCCCCAACTCCCGGGCCAGGGCCTCGTCGCCGGCCGGGCCGGCCAGCCAGACCACCGCGCCGTGCGCCGCCGCCGCGTCCAGCAGCGCCGGCACCGCCGGGCCGTCCGGCACGCGCACCTCGGCGCCCGCCGCCCGCACCGCGTCGGTCAGCGCGCTCTCCGCGCCGGTCAGCACCGGGTTGCCGCGTACGACGTCCCAGGCGGCGGCGCTCAGCAGCCCGGCCGGCAGCCGGGGCGAGGTGACCAGCAGGACGATCCGGGCCGTCATGCCCCGGGAGCCGCCGGGGCGCTCGACTGCCCGGCCGGCGCCTGCGGGGTGGAGATGTCCGTGACCGGTCCGTCCTCGTCGATGTACGGCAGCGAGTAGAAGACCAGCGACTGCCCGGTGCTGACCACCGACGGCACACCGATCGGCCGGAACCGGGGGTTGATCGACGCCCCGGCCTTCTCCGCCTCCTCGTGCAGGGCGGAGCTGAGCGCGGTGGCGCTGCGCACGAAGCCGCCCTCGGCACCCTGCGCGCCCTCGCCGCCCTCGCCGAACGCCTGCCGGACCTGGGCGACGGTCAGACCGGGCTGGATCGCCCCGGTCTTCTCGATGGCCCGGTACACCGCCATGATCGCCTCGTCGCTCGGCACGCTCGGGGTCAGCTTCGTGCCCAGGGCGGCGGAGATGTCCACCCACTCGCCCCAGAGCTGGGTGTACTCGGCGGCGGCCGGCATCTGCAACTGCTGCGCCAACTGCTCCGGCTTGACCTCGTCGGGCACCGTGATGCCCTGCGCCGCCACCACCCGCTTGCCCAGCTCGATGCTGACCAGCAGGTTCAGCACGTCCTGCCGGGTGACCTTGGAGCGCAGCTCCGCCGGGGCCGGGGTGGCGCCGGCCTGGCGGCCCTCGGCCGTGACGGCCGCGGCGTACAGGCTCTGGGCGCTGTCGTAGATGTCGTCGACCCGGTCGATGGAGTACTTCGCGTCGCCGACGTACGCGGCGACGTCCGGCGCGGACTTCCCACAGGCGGCGAGGGAGAGGGCACCGAGGGCCGCGACGCTGGCGGCGGCGATGAGACGGCGAGCACGCATGAAAGTCACTCTCTCATGCGGGGCCACCGGCGGGAACGCCGCCCACCGGGCCGCGCCCCGCGCCCGCACCGCCCTACGCGCCCGCACCGCCCTACGCGCCCGCACCGCCCCGCGCGCCCTCACCGGGCGCCCGCCTTCGCCGGCTGCGCCCCGGCGGGCTCGCCGAGGACATCGGTGAGCAGTTGCGCGCACCACTGCAGCAGGGCCTGGTCGCGCAGCGGCTCGCCGCCGATGCGGCGGGTGCTCGGCCGGGGGACGCTGACCTGGTCCAGCGCCGACTTGTAGACCGAGTCGGGGTGGTAGCGCTTGAGGCGCAGCTGCTTGGAGTCGGGCAGCGGCAGCGGGCCGAAGCGCAGGTGCTTGCCCTGCATGCTCACGTCGGTGAGGCCGTAGCGGCGGGCCAGCAGGCGGAACCGGGCCACCGCGATCAGGTTCTGCACCGGGGCGGGCGGCTCGCCGTACCGGTCGGTCAGCTCGGCGACGACCTCGGTGAGCCGGTCGTCGTCGCGGGCCTCGGCGATCTTGCGGTACATCTCCAGGCGCAGCCGCTCCACCGCGACGTAGTCGTGCGGCAGGTGCGCGTCGACCGGGAGGTCGATCTTGACGTCGGCCTCCTCCTCGGGGCGCTCGCCCTTGAACGCCTGCACCGCCTCGCCGACCATCCGGACGTACAGGTCGAAGCCGACGCCCTCGATGTGGCCGGACTGCTCGCCGCCGAGCAGGTTCCCCGCGCCCCGGATCTCCAGGTCCTTCATCGCCACGTACATGCCCGCGCCCAGCTCCGTGTGCTGGGCGATGGTGGCCAGCCGCTCGTGGGCGTGCTCGGTCAGCGGCTTCTCCGGCGGGTAGAGGAAGTACGCGTACGCCCGCTCCCGACCCCGGCCCACCCGGCCCCGGATCTGGTGCAGCTGGGCCAGGCCCAGCAGGTCGGCCCGCTCCACGATCAGGGTGTTGGCGTTCGGGATGTCGATGCCGGACTCCACGATCGTGGTGCAGACCAGCACGTCGAACTCCTTCTCCCAGAAGCCGACCATCACCTTCTCCAGGGCGTCCTCGCCCATCTGGCCGTGCGCCACCGCGACCCGCGCCTCCGGCACCAGCTCGCGCAGCCGCCGCGCCGCCCGGTCGATCGACTCGACCCGGTTGTGCAGGTAGAAGACCTGCCCGTCGCGGAGCAGCTCACGGTGGATCGACGCGGCCACCTGCCGATCGTCGTACGCCCCGACGAAGGTCAGCACCGGGTGCCGCTCCTCCGGCGGGGTGGCGATCGTCGACATCTCCCGGATGCCGGTGATCGCCATCTCCAGGGTGCGCGGGATCGGGGTGGCCGACATGCTCAGCACGTCGACCGAGGCGCGCAGCGTCTTCAGGTGCTCCTTGTGCTCGACGCCGAAGCGCTGCTCCTCGTCGACGATCACCAGACCGAGGGACTTGAACCGGGTGGCCGCCTGGAGCAGCCGGTGGGTGCCGATCACGATGTCCACGGTGCCGTCGGCGACCATCTCCAGGGTCCGCTCGGACTCCTTCGGGGTCTGGAACCGGGAGAGCTGCCGGATCTGCAACGGGAACTGGCTCATCCGCTCGGCGAAGGTGTTGTAGTGCTGCTGCACCAGCAGCGTCGTCGGCACCAGCACCGCGACCTGCTTGCCGTCCTGCACCGCCTTGAACGCCGCCCGCACCGCAATCTCGGTCTTGCCGTACCCGACGTCGCCGCAGATCAGCCGGTCCATCGGGACGGTCTGCTCCATGTCCCGCTTGACCTCCTCGATGGCGGACAACTGGTCCGGCGTCTCCTGCCACGGGAAGGCGTCCTCCAGCTCCCGCTGCCACGGGGTGTCCGGGCCGAACGCGTGCCCCTTGGATGCCTTGCGGGCGGCGTAGAGCTGGATGAGCTGGGCGGCGATCTCCTTGACCGCCTTGCGGGCGCGGGCCTTGGACTTCTGCCAGTCCGCGCCGCCCATCCGGTGCAGGGTGGGCTGCTCGCCGCCGACGTAGCGGGAGAGCTGGTCGAGCTGGTCGGTGGGGACGAAGAGGCGGTCGCCGGGCTGGCCGCGCTTGCTCGGCGCGTACTCGATGACCAGGTATTCCCGGCTCGCGCCGTTGACGGTGCGCTGCACCAGCTCGACGTACCGGCCGATGCCGTGCTGCTCGTGCACCACGTTGTCGCCGGCCTTGAGCTCCAACGGGTCGATGGTGTTGCGCCGCCGGCTCGGCATCTTGCGCATGTCCCGCGTCGAGCTGCCCCGCCCGCCGGTGACGTCGTTGCCGGTGAGCAGCGCGAACCGGGCCGTCTCGTCGACGAAACCGCTGGTCAGGCTGCCGCAGGTGACCAGCACCGTGCCGGGCGCGGGGGCGGTCGGCACCTCCTCCACCAGCCGGGCGCCGAGCCCCGCGTCGGAGATCACCTCGACGGCCCGCTGGGCGGGGCCGTGCCCCTCGAAGACCAGCGCGACCGTCCAGCCCTCGCCGGCCCAGCGCTTGAGGTCCTCGACCACCCGGTCGGTCTCGCCGTGGTAGAGCGGGGCGGCCTGGGCGGTCAGGGTCACCGCGATGGCGTCGTCGGGCGTCACGTCGGCCTCGGCCGGCGCGTCCTCCCAGGGCTGCCGGGCCGGGGCCGCGCCCGCCTCGTCCAGCCCGAACGGGGCGAGGGTCCACCAGGGGCGACGCCGGGCGCGGGCGTGCGCGCGTACGTCGGCCAGGGTCTTGAAGGCGGCGGCGCCGAGGTCCACCGGGGCCTGGCCCCCGACGGCGGCGGCGGCCCAGCTCGCCTGGAGGAACTCCTCCGAGGTACGCACCAGGTCGTGCGCCCGGGTGCGGATCCGCTCCGGGTCGCAGAGCAGCACGTGGGTGTCGGCCGGCATGCAGTCCAGCAGCAGCTCCAGCGAGTCGTCGCCGACCAGCGCCGGGGCCAGCGACTCCATCCCCTCGACGGGGATCCCCTCGGCCAGCTTGTCCAGGATCTCGGTCAGCTCGGGGTGCTCGGCGGCCAGGGCGGCGGCCCGCCGCCGCACCGCCGGGGTGAGCAGCAGTTCCCGGCACGGCGGCGCCCAGAGCAGCGGCACCCCCTCGATGGTCCGCTGGTCGGCGACGGAGAAGGTGCGGATCTCCTCCACCTCGTCGCCGAAGAACTCGACCCGCGACGGGTGCTCGTCGGTGGGCGGGAAGACGTCGAGGATGCCGCCGCGCACCGCGAACTCGCCGCGCTTGGTGACCAGGTCGACCCGGGCGTACGCCATGTCGGTGAGCCGGCGGGCGACCTCCTCCAGGTCCGCCTCCTCGCCGGCGGCGAGCTGCACCGGCTCCAGGTCCCCGAGGCCCTTGAGCTGCGGTTGCAGCAGCGACCGCACCGGCGCGACGACCACCCGCAGCGCCCCGGCCCGGCCCCGGGAGTCGGCGGCGTCGGGGTGGGCCAGCCGGCGCAGCACGGCCAGCCGCCGGCCGACGGTGTCGGAGCGGGGCGAGAGCCGCTCGTGCGGCAGCGTCTCCCAGGACGGGAAGACGGCGACCTGCTCGGCCGGGAGCAGGCTGCCCAGCGCGGCGGCCAGGTCGTCGGCCTCCCGGCTGGTGGCGGTCACGGCCAGCACCGGCCGCCCGGCCCCACCGCCGTCCTCGTTCGTGCCCTCTGCGGCCGCTTGCTTCGCGACCGCCGTGCCGGCGGGATCGGTCGGGTCCGCCGCGACCGCCGCGACGGCGAACGGGCGCAGCGCCGCCGGGGCGGTCAGGTCCAGCCCGTCGACCTGCGCGGCACCGGAGCGCGCCAGGTCACGCGCCCGGGCCAGCCCGGGGTCGGCCAGTGCGGCGGCGAAGAGTCCGGTGAGCAATCTGATCACTTCCCAGTGACGCGGTCGTGGCAGTGGCACACGACAGTTCCCCCACGCCCGACACGGACGGGGGGTTGACGCACCCCAGCCTATCCCCGCCGACCGACACCCACCGCCGAAGCCCGGCCGGCCGCACCACACCCGAATCTTGGCCGGTTGCCGCCAGCGCTGAACAGGAACTGTCCGACAATCGCGGGTTGACCGGGGCGGGCCGGGGGTGATCAAGTCAGGGGCGTGACGGGACGGCGGCGGTTGGTCGAGTTGAGCCACGTGATCAGCGACGGCATGACGACCCTGCCCGGCTGGCCGGCCCCCCGGATCACCGAGTGGCTGACCCGGGAGGCGTCCCGGGCGAAGTACGCCCCGGGCACGGAGTTCCAGGTCGGCCGGATCGACATGATCGCCAACACCGGCACGTACCTGGACACTCCCGCGCACCGGTGGGCGGGCGGGGCCGACCTCACCGGCGTCCCGCTGGATCGCCTCGCCGACCTGCCGGGGATCGTGGTGCGGGTGCCCGCCGGCACCCGCGCGGTGGACCGCCCGCTGCTCGCCGGGCACGAGGTGACGGGGCGGGCGGTGCTGCTGGACACCGGCTGGTCCGCGCACTTCGGCACCGACCGGTACGCGTCATCGGACGCGCCGTACCTGACGGGTGACGGCGCGGCGTGGCTGGTCGAGGCGGGGGCGACCCTGGTGGGCATCGATTCGATCAACATCGACGACATGGGCCCGGCGGCTCGGGGCGAGCGCCCGGCGCACAGCGCCCTGCTGGCGGCCGGCATCCCGATCGTGGAGCACCTGACCGCGCTGGACGCGCTCCCGGCGACCGGCTTCCGGTTCACCGCCGCGCCGCCCAGGGTGGCCGGGATGGGCACCTTCCCCGTCCGCGCGTTCGCCGTCCTCGACGCCTGAGGGCGGGTCCGCCCGTCCGGCGTCAGTAGCGGACGGTGATGCGGCGGTGGACGGCGTCGACGACGACCTCTCCGCCGTACGGGATGATCAACTGGGGGTCGGTGTGGCCCAGGTCGACGTCGAAGACGGCGACCGCTTCCGGGGCGTACTCGGTCAGGGCCTTGGTGATCGCGGCCCGCTGCTCGGCGGCGTGGGCGCGGCGCTGCGCCGGGGTGTGCGGGCGGTCGAAGTCCCACGCCTTGGCCCGGCCGACGAGCACCGCCGGGAAGCCCCCGAGCAGCCCGCGCTCCCCCAGGTTGCGCAGGATGCGGTACACCTCGGTGGCCGACGGCAGCTCCTGCGAGGTCTCGACGATCAGCACCTCGCCCGAGTGGTCGGCGACCGCGCCGACCCGGTCGGTGGCCAGCAGCCAGTGCAGGATCTCCAGGTTGCCGCCCCAGCTCCGCCCCCGCACCACCGTCGCCGGCCCCTGCCAGCGCCAACCCTCGCCGGGGAACATCAGCGGCTCGACGGCGAGCGTGGCCGGGTCGCGCCAGTCGTTCGGCTGGTCGCCCCACTGCAGGGCGGGGCTCAGCTCGTACCAACCCGGGGTGAAGAGGGCGGCGCGCAGCGAGTCGAAGGTCAGCGGGTGCGGCGCGCCGGGGCGGCCGAGGTGCACCAGCACGGACCCGCCGTGGTACGCCACGATCCCCAGCCGGTGCAGGTGGTTGAGGACGTTGGTGTTGTCGGAGTAGCCGAAGTACGGCTTCGGGTTGGCCCGCAGCACGGCGTCGTCCAGGTGCGGGGTGACCGTGATCAGGTCGTCCCCGCCGACGGTGGCGAGCACGGCGGTGATCGTCGGGTCGGCGAAGGCGGCGGTGACGTCCCGGGCCCGATCCCGGGGGTCCGCGCCGGCGACCCGCGTGGTGGGGTACTCGACCGGCTCCAGGCCGAACTCCTCGCGCAGCCGGCGCAGGCCCAACTCGTACACGTGGGGGAAGATCGCCGGCAGCCCGGCCGACGGTGACACCACGGCGACCCGGTCCCCCGGGCGGGGCTTCGGCGGATAGCGCAGCGACTCCATGCTCGGACGCTACCGGGGCGACCAACCGCTTTTCGGCCGCGCGGGGTGTGCTGCGCCACGCCGCCGCCGGGCCCGCCACCGCCCCGGACCGCCCCGACCAGCACAAACGCGCCCGCCGCGGGCTGAGATGCCGGAACGTGAGCCCTTCCCACAGCGCAGACGATTGCAAGGCCCCCCTCCTTACCGACGGGGCGCGCGGATACGATCCAGGGAGTCGGACAGCGCTGTCCTTCGTCCTCGGCGTAAGGAGCGCACCCGTGACCGACCAGCATGACCACGACGGCCCCGACGCCGCACTGCGGGCCGACATCCGCCGCCTCGGCACGCTGCTCGGGCAGACCCTCGCCCGGCAGGAGGGCCGCCCCCTGCTCGACCTGGTCGAGGAGATCCGCGCCCTGGTCCGGGTCGACGCCCCCGCCGCCGCCCAGCGCCTGGGCGGCCTCGACGTCACCACCGGCACCCGGCTGGCCCGCGCCTTCTCCACGTACTTCCACCTGGCCAACATCACCGAGCAGGTGCACCGGGCCCGGGACCTGCGCCGTCGCCGGGCGACCCAGGGCGGCTGGCTGGACCAGGCGGCCAAGATGATCGCCGAGCGCGGGGTGCCGGCCGAGGAGATCGCGGCGGTGGCCCGCCGGCTCGCCGTACGGCCGGTCTTCACCGCGCACCCCACCGAGGCGGCCCGCCGGTCGATCCTGTCGAAGCTGCGCGCCATCGCCGACGAGCTGGACACCGAGACCGCCAACGCGATCCTCTACGGGGCCAGCGACGAGGGGCCGGCCAACCGCCGCCTCGCCGAGCTGCTCGACCTGATGTGGCAGACCGACGAGCTGCGGCTCGACCGGCCGGACCCGACCGACGAGGCCCGCAACGCCATCTACTACCTGCGCGACCTGTACGCCGAGGCCGCCCCGCAGGTGCTCGACGACCTCGCCGACACGCTGCGCACCCTCGGGGTGGAGACCTCGCCGACGTCCCGGCCGCTGACCTTCGGCACCTGGATCGGCGGCGACCGCGACGGCAACCCCTTCGTCACCCCGGCGGTCACCCGGGAGGTGCTGCGCATCCAGCACGAGCACGGCATCGCGGCCACCGAGGCGGCGATGGAGCACCTGGTCAAGGAGGTCTCCGTCTCCCGCCGGCTGCGCGGGGTGTCGCTGGACCTCTCCGCCAGCCTCGCCGCCGACCTCGACGCGCTGCCCGAGGTGGCACCCCGGTTCCGCCGGGTCAACGCCGAGGAGCCGTACCGGCTCAAGGCCCGCTGCGTGAAGGCGAAGCTGGGCAACACCCGCGAGCGGCTGCGCCGGGGCACCCCGCACGTGCCGGGCCGCGACTACCGGGGCTCCGCCGAGCTGATCGCCGACCTGGAACTGCTGCGCGCCTCGCTGGCCCGCAACTCCGGCCAGCTCACCGCCGTGGGCCGGCTCGCCTCCACCATCCGTACGGTCTCCGCGTTCGGCCTGCACCTGGCGACGATGGACGTGCGGGAGCACGCCGAGAAGCACCACGAGGTGCTCACCCAGCTCTACGCGGCCATCGGCGAGGTGCCCGACTACCCGTCGCTGACCCGGCTGGAGCGCACCAAGCTCCTCGCCGACGAGCTGACCGGCCGCCGGCCGCTGTCGACGCTGGACACCCCGTTGACCGAGAACGCCCGCAAGACGTTCGACGTCTTCGGCACCATCCGCGAGGTGCAGGACCGCTTCGGCGCGGAGGTCATCGAGTCGTACATCATCTCGATGACCCTCGGCGTGGACGACGTCCTCGCGGCGGTCGTGCTGGCCCGCGAGGCCGGGCTGGTCGACGTGCACAGCGGCCGGGCCCGCATCGGCATCGTGCCGCTGCTGGAGACCCCGGCGGAGCTGGACTCCGGCGGCGAGCTGCTCGACGAGTTGCTGTCGCTGCCGGCGTACCGGGCCCTCGTGGCGGCCCGCGGCGACGTGCAGGAGGTGATGCTGGGGTACTCCGACTCGAACAAGGAGGCCGGCATCACCACCAGCCAGTGGTCGATCCACCGGGCCCAGCGGGCGCTGCGCGACGTCGCCGCCCGGCACGGGGTGCACCTGCGGCTCTTCCACGGCCGGGGCGGCACCGTCGGGCGCGGCGGCGGCCCCACCCACGAGGCGATCCTGGCCCAGCCGTACGGCACCCTCGACGGCGCGATCAAGGTCACCGAGCAGGGCGAGGTCATCTCCGACAAGTACACCCTGCCGGCGTTGGCCCGGGAGAACCTGGAGCTGACCGTCGCCGCGGTGCTCCAGGCCACCCTGCTGCACACCGCCCCCCGCCAGCCCGCCGAGCAGTTGGAACGCTGGGACGCGGCGATGGACGTGGTCTCCGACGCGGCGTTCGGGTCGTACCGGTCGCTGGTGGAGAACCCGGACCTGCCGGAGTACTTCTGGGCGTCCACCCCGACGGAGCTGCTGGGCGCGCTGAACATCGGCTCCCGGCCGGCGAAGCGCCCCAACACCGGGGCCGGGCTGGCCGGGCTGCGGGCCATCCCGTGGGTGTTCGGCTGGACCCAGACCCGGCAGATCGTGCCCGGCTGGTTCGGGGTCGGCACGGGGCTGGCGGCGGCCCGCGAGGCCGGCCTGGCCGACGTGCTGGCCGAGATGCACCGCAACTGGCACTTCTTCCGCACGTTCCTGTCGAACGTCGAGATGATGCTGACCAAGACCGACCTGAGCATCGCCCGCCGGTACGTCGAGACCCTGGTGCCGAAGAAGCTGCACCCGATCTTCGCCACGATCGAGCAGGAGTACGAGCTGACCAAGCGGGAGGTGTTGGCGGTCACCTCCTCGCCGGCCCTGCTGGAGAACTCGCCGGTGCTCCAGCGCACCCTCGCGGTGCGCGACACCTACCTGGAGCCCCTGCACCACCTCCAGGTGGCCCTGCTGCGGCAGTACCGGGACTCGGGGGCGGCGGGCCGGGCGGTGGCCACCGCGCCGGGGGGCCGGCGCGCGCCGAGCGACGGCACGGCCCTGGAGCGGGCCCTGCTCACCACGGTCAACGGCATCGCCGCCGGGATGCGCAACACGGGTTGAGCCGCACGGAAGGGGCACCCCGTCGGCGCGTTCCGCGTGGTGGGGTGCCCCTTCTCAGCGCGCTCGAAAGCGGGACGGCGGGCGCGGTACGCCCCGGTGCGGGACGGGGGCGCAAGACGCCCGACGCGGGACGGCCGGCGCGAGATGGCCGGGGGTGATGGGGTCACGCCGGGGTCAGAAGTCGCCCCCGCCGAAGTCGCCGCCCCCGAAATCTCCGCCCCCGAAGTCTCCGCCGCCGCCGAAGTCGCCACCACCGAAGTCGCCCGCCTGCTCGCCGCCGCCGAAGTCGCCCGCCTGGTCACCGCCGCCGAAGTCGCCCTGGTCACCGCCGGCGAAGCCGCCCGCCTGGTCGCCGTAGCCGGGGTCGGCGAAGACCGGCGAGAAGAGCGCGTCGGCGATCAGCATGCCGCCGACCACCCCGACGCCCGCGCCGAGCGCGGTCTTCCACCACGGCGTCGAGTACCAGCCGGCCGGCACCGGCCGCCCCTGCATCCGCCCACCGGGGTAGTAGTAGGGCGTGCCCCGGCCCGGCTGCGGGCCGGCCCGGAAGGTCTGCCCCTGCACGTTGACCTCGCGCTCGCGGGTGAGCTGACCGGCACCCTGCGCGGCGGCCAGCGGCGGCAGCTCGGGGCCGGGGTCGATGCCCAGCGCGACCCGGGCGGCCCGCGCGTACGCCAGCCCCTCCAGGGCGGTCTCCCGGGCCAGCCGGAACTGCTGGACCGTGCGGGCCTGCTCCAGCTGGCTGCCCGCCGCGTTGTAACGCTCCCCGGCGTCGACCAGCGCCTGCCGCACCGCCGGGGCGTCGCCGTGCAGGTTCATCACCTGGCCGCCGAGGCGCTCGTACCAGCGCTGGGCGTCGGCGCGCGCGTCGGCCAGGTTGCGGGCCTCCCGGGCGGCGCTCTCCCGACGCAGCCAGACGACCCCGCCGGCCAGCAGCGCCACGAGCACGAGTACGAGCAGAATTTCCATGTCATCGAACGTACCCGGCGTCGTGGCGTCGTACCCGTTTGGCAAGCTCTGGTGATGAGCTTCTCGACGCTGGCCGTGGTGGTGCTCTGCCTCGCCGTCGGCGGGGCGCTGGGCTGGTTCGCCGCCCGGTCCCGGTCGGCGGCCGACGTCGCCCGGTTGGAGGCCACCCTGGCCGCCACCCGGGCGGGCGAGGGGCGGCTGGAGCAGTCGATGCGGGCGCTGGGCTACGAGGCGACCGCGCAGTCCCAGGAGGCGGTGGCCCGCGCGGTCGCGCCGCTGCACGACACCCTGCGCCGCTACGAGGCCCGCGTCGCCGAGCTGGAGCACGCCCGCATCGACGCGTACGCGGAGCTGCGCGAGCAGGTCCGCACGATGAACGTCGTCTCCGGTGAGCTGCGCACGGAGACCAAGCAGCTGGTGTCGGCGCTGCGCGCCCCCCAGGTGCGGGGTCGTTGGGGCGAGCACCAGCTCCGCCGGATCGTCGAGGCCGCCGGGATGCTGGAGCACTGCGACTTCGACGAGCAGGTCACCGCCGCCACCGACCACCAGGGGGTCCGCCCCGACCTGGTGGTCCGGTTGCACGGCGGGCGGAGCGTGGTGGTGGATGCGAAGGCGCCCTTCGACGCCTACCTGACGGCGATGGAGGCCCGTGACGAGCGGGGCCGCAACACGCACCTCGACGCGCATGCCAAGCACCTGCGGGCGCACGTGGACGCGCTCGCGGCGAAGTCCTACTGGGCGGCCTTCGACTCCACCCCCGAGTTCGTGGTGCTCTTCGTGCCGGCCGACCCGTTCCTCGACGTGGCGTTGCAGCGCGATCCGACGCTGCTGGAGCACGCGTTCGCCCGCGACGTGGTGCTCGCCACGCCGGCCACCCTGGTGGCGCTGCTGCGCACCGTGGCGTACTCGTGGCGCCAGGAGGTGCTGGCCCGCAACGCGGTGGCGGTGCACTCGCTGGCCCGCGAGCTGTACGGGCGGCTGTCGACGCTGGGCGACCACGTGGGCAAGCTCGGCGCGTCCCTCGGCGGGGCGGTGACGGCGTACAACCGGGCGGTCGGCTCTCTGGAGGCGCGGGTGCTGGTCAGCGCCCGTAAGCTCGCCGAGCTGGGCGTCTCCGACCAGGAGCTGGCCGCGCCCGCCCAGGTGGAGGTGGCGCCCCGGCAGCCGCAGGCCCCGGAGCTGGTGGAGCCGGCCGAGCCGGTGCGATCGACCGAGCCGGTGCAGCCGACCGAGCCGGTGCAGCCGACCGAGCCGGCCGCCGCCGCGAGCGAGCGGCCCACGGCGACGGCCCTCTGACCCACCCTGGCTGCGGGCCTCAGCGCGCGAAGGGCGTCAGCCTGCGGGGGGCGCGTCAGCGCGCGAAGGGCGTCAGTCGCGCCGGGCGGACTCGACGACGAACGGGGTGCCCTGCTGGCAGGTGGTCATCATGTCCGCTTTCGCGTGGCCGGTGACGACGACCCGCGCGCCGGCGGTGAGCACGTCGTCGGGGCCGCCGATGAGCTGGTAGCCGCTCAACATCCGGCAGCCGGGCTCCACGCCCGCCTCGACGGTGCCGGTGAGCGTGGTCGCGCCGGGGCCCGGCGGACGGCTCGGGCCGGCCGAGGGCTTGCCGGACGACGACGGGGCGGGCACCGCCGTGGTGGGGGTGGCCGGGGCCGTCGGGGTCGGCGAGTCGGTCGCCGACGCGCTCGGGGAGGGGCTGGGGGCGGGGGTGCCGTCACCGGCCCCCTGGTTGGCGCAGGCGCTCAGTGCGGCGCAGGCGACCAGGGCGACGGCGAGGCCCGACCGAGGAGTCAACATGCCGGTTGGACGCGCGCCGGCGTCGATCCGTTCCGGCGGGGGCGGACGGCCATCAGCCGCGGCCGGCCACGGCGGCGGCGGCCTTCATGTCCCGCTTGAGCTCCTGCGGCAGCGAGAAGGTCAGCCGCTCGTTGGCGGTGACGACCTCCTCCACGTCGGTGAAGCCCCGCTCGGCGAGGTGCGTCAGCACCTCCTGCACCAGCTCGTCGGGGACGCTCGCGCCCGAGGTCAGCCCCACCGTGCGGGCCCCGGCCAGCCAGGCGTCGTCGATCTCGTGGGCGAAGTCGACCAGGTGACCGGCGCGGGCACCGGCGTCCAGGGCGACCTCGACCAGCCGGACCGAGTTCGACGAGTTGCGCGAGCCGACCACCAGCACCACGTCGCAGTCGGGGGCGATCTCCTTGACCACGTGCTGGCGGTTGGAGGTGGCGTAGCAGATGTCGTCGCTGGGCGGCGACTGGAGCAGCGGCAGCCGGGTCTTGAGCCGGGCCACGGTCTCCAGGGTCTCGTCGACCGAGAGCGTCGTCTGGGAGAGCCAGACCACCTTGTTCGGGTCGCGGACGGTGACCTTGTCCGCGCCGTCCGGGCCGTCGACGAGCTGGATGTGCGCGGGGGCCTCGCCTGCGGTGCCGACGACCTCCTCGTGCCCCTCGTGGCCGATCAGCAGGATGTCGTAGTCCTCGGCGGCGAACCGCTTGGCCTCCTGGTGGACCTTGGTGACCAGGGGGCAGGTGGCGTCGATGGCCTTGAGCGAGCGGGCCTCGGCCTGCGCGTAGACCTCCGGGGCGACGCCGTGCGCGGAGAAGATCACGGTGGCGCCCTCCGGCACCTCCTCGTTCTCCTCCACGAAGATCGCGCCCTGACTCTCCAGGGTCCGCACCACGTGCTTGTTGTGCACGATCTGCTTGCGTACGTAGATCGGGGCACCGTAGAGCTTCAGCGCCTCCTCGACGGTCTGCACCGCCCGGTCGACGCCCGCGCAGTAGCCGCGAGGCTTGGCCAGGAGCACGCGCTTGCCGGTCTGGGGAGTCGCCTGAGCCTCAATCACCCGCCCATCGTACGTCCCCCCTCGCACCGCCACCCCCGCCCGCGCCCCACCCCCACCCCACCCCACCCCCCCCACCCCACCCCCACGCCCCGGTGATCAAGAGGTTTGTGTCAAGAAACGGTGCCCGGCTGACGCAAACCTCTTGATCGACGCGGCTGACCCGGCCCGCCGGGGAGGGGTCCGTAGGGTGTGGGGCGTGAGTGTGGGGGAGAGCGGGCGCAGCAGCTCCGAGGAGCCGTGGCCGGTGCGGGTGGTCAGCCAGAAGGTGGGGGCCTGGGTCGCCCGACTCGGCTGGGTGTGGGTGGACGGGCAGGTGGCGCAGATCAGTCGGCGGCCCGGGGCCAGCACCGTCTTCCTCACCCTGCGGGACCCGTCGGCCGACCTGAGCCTCACCGTGACCACCAACCGGGACGTACTCGACGCGGGCGCGCCGGAGCTGCGCGAGGGCGCCCGGGTGGTGCTGCACGCCAAGCCCGAGTTCTACGCGGCCCGGGGCACGCTGAGCCTGCGCGCCGACGAGATCCGCCAGGTGGGGCTCGGTGAGCTGCTGGCCCGGCTGGAGAAGCTGAAGAAGCTGCTGGCCGCCGAAGGGCTCTTCGACCGGGCGCGCAAGCGCCGGCTGCCGTTCCTGCCGGGCCGGGTCGGGCTGATCACCGGCCGGGCCTCCGCCGCCGAGCGGGACGTGCTGACCAACGCCCAACGCCGCTGGCCGGCCGTGGAGTTCCGCACGGTCAACGTGGCGGTGCAGGGGGCGGGCGCGGCCGGTCAGATCGTCGACGCGCTCAAGGTGCTCGACGCCGACCCGACCGTCGAGGTGATCGTCATCGCCCGGGGCGGCGGCGGCATCGAGGACCTGCTGCCCTTCTCCGACGAGGCGCTGTGCCGGGCGGTCTTCGCCTGTCGTACGCCGGTGGTCAGCGCGATCGGCCACGAGACGGACGCGCCGCTGGTCGACTACGTCGCCGACGTGCGGGCCTCGACCCCGACGGACGCGGCCAAGCGGGTGGTCCCCGACCTGGCCGAGGAGCTGCGGCTGATCGGTCAGGCCCGGCACCGGCTGGAGCGGGCCGTACGCAACCTGGTCGACCGGGAGTCGCACCGCCTCGACGGGCTGCGGTCCCGGCCGGTGCTGGCCCGCCCGCAGGTGATGCTGGAGCAGCGGGCCACCGACGTGACCGCCCTGCGCCAGCGGGCCGGGCGCTGCCTGGACCACCGCGTCGGCGCGGCCGGCGACGAGCTGCGGCACACCCTGGCCCGGCTGCGCGCCCTCTCCCCCGCCGCCACCCTGGACCGGGGGTACGCGATCGTCCAGCGCGCCGACGGCCACGTGGTGCGGGCGGCCGGCGAGGTGGGCGGGGGCGACCCGCTGCGGATCCGCCTCGCCGAGGGTGAACTGGCCGCGACGGTCGACGGCTGAACACCGACGGGTGGGGATGTGCTGGGATGGGACCGATGACTGACGACAGGAACGCCGGGCCGGACGTGCGGCTCAGCTACGAGCAGGCCCGCGCCGAGCTGGCCTCGGTGGTGGAACGACTGGAGACGGGCGGCACCTCGCTGGAGGAGTCGCTGGCGCTCTGGGAACGCGGCGAGAAGCTGGCCGGGATCTGTCAGGGCTGGCTCGACGGCGCGCGGGCCCGCCTCGACGCGGCCCGCCAACAGCGCTCGGAGGGCTGAGAAACGGCTGCGGGGCGGCAGTCGCCGCCCCGCACCCCGAGCTGCGCTCAGTTGAAGACGTTGTACAGCTCCTTCGGGGCCTCGACGACCTCGGTGGCCGGCGGGCGCTGGGCGGCGGTCGCCCCGCCGTAGTTCGAGTACGTCATCTTGATGTCCTGCGCCTTGACCTGGCCGGACGCCGGGACCTGGATGACCAGCTCGCTGAGCCGGCCCTGCGGGTCCAGCTTCGCGGTGAAGGGCAGCGACTGGGCCTGCTGGCCGAGCGCCTTGATCAGCTCGGCGTTCAGCGAGCCGGCCTCGGCGGCCTTCGACACGTCGATCGTGCCCGCGTACGTCCCCTCGCCGGTGGAGCGGACCTCGGTGATGCCCTGGGTCAGCACCTCGCTGCCGGCCGGGTCGACCTTCTCGAAGTCGAAGCCCAGGCTGCGGTTGCCCTTGATGCGGGCCTGGTCGAGGTGCTGGTACTTGCCGAGGTTGAGGTTCTGCACGCCGGGCAGCTTGGCGGCCTGGCCGCCGAGGTCGAGCTTGACCCAGCTGTCCGGCTTGAAGTGGATCACGTTGAGCTTCATCGACACGTCCGAGGAGGCGTCGCCGATGCTCAGCTTGATCTCGGCGCTCTGGCTCGGCTGGTGCACCTGGCCCTCGGCGGTGGTGCCGACGCCGGCCATCGTGAACCGGAAGTTGCCGTTGCGGATCTCGTTGGTCGAGTTCAGCAGGGCCTGCTTGGCGTCGCTCGTGCCGGGCGCCGCGCTGCCCGACGCGGAACTGCCGGGGGTGGCACTGCCGGAGACCGTCGGGGACGCGGAGGCCCCCGCCTCGCCGGTCCCGGTGCTCTCGCAGGCGGCCATGGGGATCAGCAGCGTTGCCGCGAAGACCGCCGCGCTGAAGCGTCGAATGGTCACGTGAACCTCTCAGGTGGGTCGTCCGGCCCGCGAGGGTGCCGGAGGCGTCGCGCCGCAGCCCGGTTCCGGCTCCGACGTACGGGTCCCACACCGGGTGGCGGAGCGCCCCAGCGAGGCCCGTACCCCTTCTGTTCCCTGTGACCGCGTTCCGCAATCCCTGTCCGGTGTGGTCGCGGCAAAAAACCGGACCGGCTCGTGCCTTGGCGCAGCGAGTCGGCCTGCCCTAGCGCAGCGAGTCGGCCTGCCCTAGCGCAGCAAGCCTGCCTTCTGCCCCTAGCGCAGCGAGTCGGCGAGCCGGCGCAGCTCGTTCTCCCGGGCGTCGCCGACCACGATCACCGTGCGCCCCGGTTCGAGCAGCACCAGGGCCTGCTCGTTGCCCCGGGCGGTGTAGCGCTGCCAGTTGCGCCCACCCACCTCGGTCGGGCCCTGGGGTTGCGCCGAGGCGGTCAGCTCGCTGGGCAGCAGCCGCTCCGGCGGCACGCTGCTCTGCACGAGCTGCGCCCCGCGCCCCTCCGGGGTGAGGTAGCCGATGCGCAGGTCGGCGCCGCCCTCGACGGTGCGGTAGCTGGCGTTGAGGGTCTTCCAGTCGGAGCCGAGCCCGGTCGGCTGGCTGATCGGGAAGACGTTCGCCGCGCGGGCCTGCTCCAACGCGGTGGCCGGGTCGACCGTGTTCGGCTGCTCGCCGCCGAGGAAGCCCCGGTAGAAGGCCAGCAGCAGGGCGATGGGGACGAGCAGCACCAGCAGCGAGATCGCCATGTCCTTCGACGACCGCTCGGACCGGGACTTCTCCCGCCCCGGCGGCGCCTGCGGCCCACCCGGGGCCGGCTCGACGCGGGCCGGCTCGACGCGGGCCGGCTCGACGGAGGCCGGCTCGACGCGGGCCGGCTCGACGCGGGCCGGCTCGACGCGGGCCGGCTCGACGCGGGCCCGGTCCGCTGCGGCCGGGGTCGGTTCGACGGCCGAGGTCGGCGGGGTCGAGGCCGCCGGGCCGGGCGTCGGCGGGATGGGCTCGGCGGGGGTGCGGTCGACGGGCTGGACGGGTTCCACCTCCCCATTCTTCCAGCCCACCGGCGTCGACTCCACGCGCGTCGCCGGAGCCGACCGACCAGCGCCGTGATCCGCCCCACCTCCGGTTCGCGGGAAGGTGGCCCTGCCGCCCCGACCCGGCGATACGTTGGCGATTGTGTGAGGATCAGCGACAAAGCTGGCGGCGGCGACGGCCGCAGGCCGCCGGTCCACCCCGCAACGTCGCGAGGAGGAAGCCGCATGACGAGCACCAGCGCGCGCACACCCCAGGACCTCGACCGCAACCTCGCCCTCGATCTGGTCCGGGTCACCGAGGCGGCGGCGATGGCCGCCGGCCGGTGGGTCGGCCGGGGCGACAAGGAGGGCGGTGACGGCGCGGCCGTCGACGCCATGCGCAAGCTGATCAACTCGATCCAGATGCGGGGCGTGGTGGTGATCGGCGAGGGCGAGAAGGACAACGCCCCGATGCTCTTCAACGGCGAGCAGGTCGGCGACGGTTCCGGCCCCGAGGTGGACGTCGCGGTGGACCCGGTCGACGGCACCACCCTGATGAGCAAGGGCATGCCGAACGCCCTGGCCGTGCTCGCGGTGGCCGAACGCGGGGCGATGTTCGACCCGAGCGCCGTGTTCTACATGGAGAAGCTGGCCGTCGGGCCCGCGTACGCCGACGTGGTCGACATCAACGCCGGGGTGGCCGACAACCTGCGCCGGATCGCCAAGGTCAAGGGCACCGACGTCTCCGACGTCACCGTCTGCGTGCTGGACCGGCCGCGCCACGCCGACCTGGTCGCCCAGATCCGCCGCACCGGCGCGGGCATCCGGTTCATCTCCGACGGCGACATCGCCGGCTCGATCGCGGCGGCCCGGGGCGAGTCGGGCGTCGACGTGCTGATGGGCATCGGCGGCACCCCGGAGGGAATCATCTCCGCCTGCGCGCTGAAGTGCATGGGGGGCGCGATGCAGGCCAAGCTCTGGCCGACCGACGCCGCCGAGCGGGAGAAGGCGCTCGCCGCCGGGCACGACCTGGACCGCGTGCTCGCCACCGACGACCTGGTCACCGGCGACAACTGCTTCTTCGTGGCGACCGGGGTCACCTCCGGTGACCTGCTGCGTGGCGTGAGCTACCAGGCCGGCGGGGCGTACACGCAGTCGATCGTGATGCGCTCCAAGAGCGGCACGATCCGGGTCATCGACTCGTACCACCGGCTGGAGAAGCTGGCGCTCTACTCGGCGGTCGACTTCGACGGTCGCCCGCTGGCCGAGCACGAGTGACCGTCACCGCCGCGCCCGCGCCGCCGGTGCTGTCGCTGCGCCGGCGGCTGGCGGGCGTCGCCCTGGCGGTCGCCTCCGGCGGCGCGGTGGCCATGCAGTCGCGGATCAACGGCGAGCTGGGCGTACGCCTGGCGGACGGGATCGCCGCGGCGGTGGTCTCGTTCGGCGTCGGCCTGCTGGTGCTGCTGGTGCTGGTCCCCGTCACCGCGGGCGGGCGGCGGGGCCTGTCGGCGCTGCGGGCGGCCCTGGTGGACGGGTCGCTGCGGCCGTGGCAGTGCCTCGGGGGCGTCTGCGGGGCGCTCCTCGTCGCCACCCAGGGGCTGACCATCGGCGCGCTCGGGGTGGCCGTGTTCACCGTGGCGGTGGTCGCCGGGCAGTCCGGCAGCGGCCTCCTGGTCGACCGGGCCGGGATCGGCCCGACCGGCCGCCAGGCGGTCACCGTGAACCGCCTGGTGGGCGCGGTGCTGACGGTGCTGGCGGTGCTGCTGGCCGTCGGCGACCGGCTCGGCGACCCGGCCACGCTGGGCCTGGCCCTGTTGCCGCTGCTGGCCGGGGTCGGCACCGCCTGGCAGCAGGCGGTCAACGGGCGGGTCCGGGCGGCCTCGGGCAGCGCCCTCACCGCCACCCTGGTCAACTTCGCCGTCGGCACCGCCGCCCTGCTGGTCACCTTCGCCGTGGAGGTCGCCGTCCGGGGCCTACCGACCGGGGGCCTGCCGCGCGAGCCGTGGCTCTACCTCGGCGGGCCGATCGGCATCGTCTTCATCGCGATCGCCGCCGCCATCGTCCGCTTCACCGGGGTGCTGCTGCTCGGCCTGGCCACCATCGCCGGTCAGGTGGTCGGCGCGGTCGCCCTCGACGTGGTGCTGCCGACGGCGGCCTCGCATCCGGGCGTGACCACGCTGCTGGGTGCCGCGCTGACCCTGGTCGCCGTGGTGGTCGCCGCCGTCGGCCCGACGCGGCGACGCTGACCCGCCGACTCGACCCGCTGGCTCCGCCCCGGTTGCGCCGGGGCGGTTCGTCGTCGGACCGTCAGCCCCGCCCGCTGTACGAAGATCTCCCGTCGGGCCACCGCGTCGCCCTGGGCGTCCAGCTCGTACCCGTCGAGCCAGATCCAGCGGTCGTAGGTGATCAGGTCGTGCCGGACCTTGATCAGGCGGAACATGATCGGCTTGGCGAACTGCACGCTGCACGCGGCGGTGATGTGCAGGAGGTCGCCGGCCTTCAGCGCGATCATCGGCGCGGGCCGTACCGTCGCCATGCCCTGATCCGGGCCCTGGCCAACTCCACCAGGGGACACCAGCCGCTCGGGCGGCAGGCGGCGCACCGCCGGTGCTTGTGCCAGTCGAGGGCCCGCACCGCATCCACGATCAACCGGGGCAGCCGACGCGCGGTCACCTCACCCCCGGGTGTGACCCGGCAGCGAGGGTGAGGTCGAGCCGATCCCGACCCCGCCACAGCCACCACACGCAGGAATCCCACCGAAGTCCTGACGCGGCTTCACCAGGGCCAGGTGTCGAGCGTCGCGCAGCGCCATCGGTGCCTCCCACAGGGTCCGGTCTCTGCGGCACCCCGCCCCACCGAGCACAGCTCCACCAGGGCGGGGGTACCGCACCCCCGATCACACACCGTCAGGCGTGGGGGTGTCAAATCGGAGACCCCCGAAAGGGGATCCCCAATCGGTGAGATGAGTCTGTGCATACGTTCAGGGCATGGACCGGGGGCCGGGCGACCTGATGGGGCCCTACGAGATCGCCCAACGCCTGGGCGTCACCCGATCGCGGTTTCAGCAGCTCGTAAACCGGCCCACCTTCCCGAAGCCGTACCGGGAGCTACGCGGCATGAAGGTGTGGCTGGCCGAAGACGTCGAGGCGTGGATCAAGGAGTACCGCCGTCCCCGGCCGCCAGCGGACGAAGAAGAGCAGGGCTGACTGCTTCGATGCAGGAAGCTGAGGCTCGGCGGGCAACACAGGCAGCCACGTCGAGCGCCGCGCGGCTCGGCCTGACCGTCCACGACGCCACCGTCCTGCACAACTCGAACGCGCTCACCCTGCGCCTGCGGCCCTGCGACGTGCTCGCCCGGGTGGCGCCGGCCGCGCGCCAGCGCGCACAGCTCGAAGTGGCTGTCGCTCGGCGGTTGGCCGAGGTCGGGAGCCCGGTGGCCGCGCTGGTGTCGCCCGAGGTCTTCGTCCACTCCGACTACCTGGTCACCTTCTGGACCTACTACGAACCGGTGACCACTCGACCGCCCTCCACCGCCGAGTACGTCGGCGCGCTCGAAGGTCTGCACGCCGGAATGCGCGAGGTAGACCTGCCCACCCCGCACTTCACGGACCGAGTCGCCACGGCCCGGATGCTCGTGGCCGACCAGGCCCGAACGCCGCAACTGGCTGCCCCGGACCGGGTCCTCCTCGCCGGCACGTTGGACCGCCTGCGACGTACGGTCAGCGAGAGCGGCCGCCCCGAGCAGCTCCTGCACGGCGAACCCCATCCGGGCAACCTGCTCTCGACCCGCACCGGCCCGCTCTTCATCGACTTCGAGACGTGCTGCCGGGGGCCGATCGAATTCGACCTGGCCCACGCGCCCGACGAGGTCGGGGACCACTACCCGGGCGTCGATCACCAGTTGCTCCGGGATTGCCGGACCCTCGTGCTGGCGATGATCACCGCGTGGCGCTGGGATCGCGACGACCACTTCCCCGACGGCCGTCGGCTCGGCATCGAGTGGCTGAGCGAACTGCGCAAGGCGACGGCTCACCGGCACCGGTCGGGTGTCCGGGGCTCCGGCGACGGGTCGGGTCAGGGCCCGGTGAGCGGGTAGTCCGCCGCGTACGGGTCGGGCGTGGGCCGGCGTCGCCGGAAGAGGATCGCGGCGGACACCCCGCCGGCCAGCCCGAAGAGGTGCCCCTGCCAGGCGATCCGCTCGTCGGTGGGGAGGATGCCCAGCAACTGCCAGCCGTAGAGCAGGCCGACCAGCAGCACCACCGCGAAGTTCCACCAGCTCCGCTCGACCACGCCCCGGGTGAGCAGGATGCCCAGGTAGCCGAAGATGACCCCGCTGGCACCGACCACCACCGAGTTCGGCGAGCCGGTGAGCCACGTCCCCAGCCCGCTGACCAGCACCACGACCAGGGTGGACCAGAGGAAGCGCCGGGCGCCGGCGGCCAGCACGAAGGTGCCGAGCAGGATCAGCGGCACGCTGTTGCTGTAGAGGTGGTTGAAGTCGGCGTGCAGCAACGGCGAGAAGATCACCCCGTCGAGCCCCTCGATGCGGCGGGGGATGATGCCGCCGGCCAGGTCGAGGTCGGCACCGAGGCCGACGTCGAGGGCCTCGACCAGGAAAAGCACCGGCACGACGGCGCACATGGCGACGAAGGCCCGGCCGATCGAGGCGTAGAAGGCCCCGGTGCCGAAGCGGCGCGGGTCGCCGCCCACCGGGTCGTCGAGGGGGGTCACGCCCCAACAGCTATCAGCAAAACCCACCGGCCGCCAGCCGGGGCACGCGACGGGGCCGGACCCGACGACGGCGGCGGGGGGTGCGAACTCCGCACCCCCCGCCGCCGCGTTGCCCGGCCGGTCAGTAGTGGCCGTTGTTCTGGAAGTAGTTCCACGCCCCGCAGGGGGTGGTGTAGCGGCCCTTGATGTAGCCGAGGCCCCACGTGATCTGGGTGGCCGGGTTGGTCCGCCAGTCGCTGGCCACCGAGCCCATCTTGCTGCCCGGCAGCGACTGCGGGATGCCGTACGCCCCGGAGGAGGGGTTGCTGGCCTTGTGGTTCCAGCCGCTCTCCTTGGTCCAGAGCTTCTCCAGGCACGGGAACTCGCTGATGCCGAAGCCGTAGTCGATCATCATCGCGCAGCCGGTCCGGCGGTTGCCGCTGTACTCGTTGCACGAGGCGGGGATCGGGCCGTCGAACGGCTTGCTCGTGCCGCTGCCGCCGGCCTTGGCCGCCTTCTTCTCGGCCGCCTCGCGCTCCTTCTTGCGGGACGCCGCGGCGGCCTCGGCCTCGCGGGCCCGCTCGGCGGCCTCCTTCGCCGCCTCGGCCGCGCGCTGCTTGGCCCGGTAGTCGACGGCCCGCTGCTTGGCCGAACGCACCCGCTGCTCGGCCTGCCGCTCCTGCTGGTCGTCGTACTCCGCCTGGTTGACCTGGAAGCCGACCTGCGCGGGCAGGCTCTGTTGCTGGGTCTCGCGGTCCTCGCCCAAGTAGAAGCCGCCGGCAACGCCCACGGAGAGCAGTGCGACGGCGGCGGTACGGGCGCCGAACCGGCTCCACAGCCGACTCACGAAGTGTTCCCTTCGTCGGGGGCATGAACACGGCGCGACCCCATCCCGTGCGGGGACGGGTCCACCCCGTGAGCGCCCCGACCCTGCCGGTCGCAGTCGACGCACCCGGCTCCACCCGCCCCGCGGTCGACGCGACGAACGGGATCGGGCATGTTCGGGCGCGTGGGCGCTCGTTGGACACCTTCGCGCACAGTGGGGCCGATGGGAAACCACCGGCCCCAATTGTGATTTCGGTCACCACAATAATACGGACAAGAAGGCACGCGAGTGACGAATCGTCCCGAAGATCAGTGGGGGATCTCCTCCAGCAGGTCCGTCACCATGGCCGCGATCGGCGATCGTTCGGAGCGGCTCAGCGTGACGTGCGCGAAGAGCGGGTGGCCCTTGAGCGTCTCGATCACGGCGGTCACCCCGTCGTGCCGGCCCACCCGCAGGTTGTCCCGCTGGGCGACGTCGTGGGTCAGCACCACCCGCGAGCCCTGCCCGATCCGGGACAGCACGGTCAGCAGCACCCCCCGCTCCAGCGACTGGGCCTCGTCGACGATGACGAAGGCGTCGTGCAGGCTGCGGCCCCGGATGTGGGTCAGCGGAAGCACCTCCAGGATGCCCCGCGCCATGACCTCCTCCAGCACGTTCTCGTGCACCACCGCGCCGAGGGTGTCGAAGACGGCCTGCGCCCAGGGCGACATCTTCTCGACCTCGGAGCCGGGGAGGTAGCCCAGCTCCTGCCCGCCGACGGCGTAGAGGGGGCGGAAGACCACCACCTTCTTGTGCCGGCGGCGCTCCATCACCGCCTCCAGGCCGGCGCAGAGCGCCAGCGCCGACTTGCCGGTGCCGGCCCGGCCGCCCAGCGAGACGATCCCGACCGACTCGTCGAGCAGCAGGTCCAGCGCGATGCGCTGCTCGGCCGAGCGGCCGTGCACACCGAACGCCTCCCGGTCGCCACGGACCAGCCGGACCGTCTTGTCGGGCTGCACCCGGCCGAGCGCGGAGCCGCGCCCGGAGTGCAGCACCAGCCCGGTGTGGCAGGGCAGCCCGGCCGCCGCCCCCACGTCCAGGGTCTCGCCGGCGTAGAGCGCGCCGATCTCCTCCTCGGTCAGCTCCAGCTCGGCCATTCCCGTCCAGGTCGGGTCGCTGGCCTGGCCGTGCCGGTACTCGTCGGCGCGCAGCCCGACCGAGGCCGCCTTCACCCGCAGCGGCATGTCCTTGCTGACCAGGGTGACGTCCCGGCCCTCGGCGGCCAGGTTGAGCGCGACCGAGAGGATCCGGGCGTCGTTGGACTCGTTGCGGAACCCGGGGGGCAGCACCCCGTCGTCGGTGTGGTTCAGCTCCACCCGCAGGGTGCCGCCGGCCTCGTTGGCCGGCACCGGCCGGTCCAGCCGATCGTGGCGTACCCGCAGCTCGTCGAGCATGCGCAGCGACTGGCGGGCGAACCAGCCCAGCTCCGGATGGTGCCGCTTACCCTCCAACTCGGAGATCACCACGAGCGGCAGCACCACCTCGTGCTCGGCGAACCGGTGGAACGCCGCCGGGTCCGACAGCAGGACCGAGGTGTCCAGGACGAAGGTCTGGCCGGCTGGTCGGGGCTCCTCGGGCTCGACCACGGCGGCCGCGCGGCGGCTACGGGTGGCACGGCGGGTCGTGGCAGTCGCGGCCGGGGTCGGGTCGGCACCGGCGGGCGTACGGCGAGTCGTCACAGGCCTGCTCCGACGGATGGGCACCCGGCCATCCGCGTTCCGCCTCGTCCGGTGCCCGGGGACACGGGGTCGGATGCGGGCCCCGTGCGAGGTCGCAGATCCCGGGCTGGCCGGCTGGCCCGGGAGAACCCCGAGCCATAGATAGACGCTAACCGCGCCGAGGCCCTTCCGGCTAGAGGTTGACGATCGGATCTCCGGCGAGATCATCGGTGGCCGGGATCGGTGGAACCGGCCGGAATGCCTGCCCCCTGCGGGCATCCCGGCCGGTGGTACCACGGCCACCGCAGCGGCCCGGCCACCGCAGCGGCCCGGACGGCGGAGCGGCCCCGCCACCGCAGCAGTCCCGCCACCGGGGCGGCCCGGACGACGGGTCAGCCCCGACGGCGGACCAGGGTGCCGGTGGAGTGCCGAGGGCCGGCGGCGGCCGGCGGGGCGACCGCGACCGCGCCGGACGGGGCCGCGAAGGAGGAGCCGGTGTAGGTGGTGCCGGTCCGGCCGGTGCTCGGAGCCGGGCCGGCCAGGGCGGAGGCGATGACCGCCTGCGCCTGGCGTCGGCGGCGGTTCCAGGCGCCCCGGTCGCCGTCGAAGTAGCCCTGCCGGTAGCCGAAGCGGTAGCCGATGCGGTAGCTGAGCTGACCGTGCAGCCGGCCGGCCGCGTAGCTGGTCGAGCCGAGGACCAGGACGAGGAAGACCGCGAGGAAGGGGCTCATCCGTCAGCGTTCCTCCGCCTCGACGCCACAGGGTCCGGGGCGACGCCGGAGGGTTCGGCGACCAGCAGCCGGTCCAGGTCGCCGATCCCCACCTCCTCGGTCAACTCGACGCTGATCCGGCAGCCGTCGAGCATCACCTCGGCCACCGAACAGCGGTGGATCTCGCCGCCGGCGTCGTAGACCCGGACGCTGAGCTCCGGGCAGCCGAGATGGGCCCGCCAGGCGTTCCACTCCTGGCGGTCGGCGACGTCGAGCGACAGGAAGCGGCAGCCCCGCGCGAGGTGCAGCCGCCACGGCGCGCTCAGCCCGGCGGCCACCCCCTGTGCCACCAGTCCGAACGCGCGGGCGCGGGTGGCGAGTTCGGTCACCGCGCCCCCCTCGTATCGGGCGAGGGACGCACGCGAGCACCAATCGTCTCATCCATGTGACAGACGGTAAATTGTCCCATGAGCGTGACAGTATCAGCTTTTCGGGCAATCGCAGCGGCACCCGAAGCGGGCGTTATGAGCAGGTAAAACTCCCTCCATAGCGGGGCCGTGACGGCAACGGCGAGGTCGCCCGTACGCGTGTCACGCTCGCGTGACAGTCGCGCGCCCGGCACCCCGAGGGCGCGACACTGGCCGTACCGTCACGGAGTGACCGAGAGCGCTCACGCCCGGAAGATGGCCTTCGCCGCCTTCGTCCGCCGGGCCCTCGACGACGCCCGGGCCATGCGCGCCTGGAGTGGCACGGAGGTGTCCCGGCGCACCGGCGTGTCCCGCCAGACCATCAACCGCTGGGTGCGGGGGGACTGGGCCAGCGACCCGGAGGCCGAGCGGGTGGTCGCCTTCTGCGAGGGGCTCGGCCTGCACCCCACGGCCGCCTTCGCCGCGCTCGGCTGGGACCGGCCGACCGCCGCCCGCGCCGCACCCGCCGCGCCACCGATGGACCCGGACGTGGAGGCGCTGCTGCGTCGGCTGATCGACCCGGACGTCTCGGACGCGGAGAAGTTCCACATCCGGGAAACCATCCGCTACCTCGCGTATCGCCCGAGCCTCCCGGCAAATGCCAGGAACCGGGGACATCGGGCGGGCTAGTTCCTCAGATGGCGCAAGAACGCCGAGACGTTCTGAATCGTTTGCCTTCGGGGCCACATCGGGCGCGCTAGCGTCCTATTCGTACTGCTTGGGCTCGTCATCGGCGGGGGACGGGACAAGGCCGAACCCAGCCCTGCGGGACAGAAGGAGGGGTCTGTCCATGACCCTGAAGTGGTTGGCAGTCGTGGTCGCGGTGGTGTCGCTGACATCGGCCGTGACCGGCAACGTGGTGATCGGCATGGCGGGCGGGGAGCTTCCCGTGGTCGCCAACCTTTTCGCGCTTACCACCGCCGCGACGGCGGTGGTCCTGGCCGCCGTCGCCGAGCTGCACGACCGGCTCACCGACCGGCTCGACGCGCTCGACAAGACCCTGGTCACGCTCGACCAGGCCATGATCACCCGGCTCACCGAGATCGAGGCGCGCGCCGGCGACCGGAACACCGGATTCGTCGAGGGCTACCTGCTCAGCCACGGTCAGGACGCCGAAATCGTGCCGTTCGGGCGCCGGGGCCGGGGAGCCGCCGAACGCTGACCCGGGCCGTTCCGGGAGTCTCGTCTCGACCACGAATGCGCCGCCGAGTCCGGGGTACGCTGACGCGCGTGCCGCCGTTGAATCTGGGCAACCAGCAACCGAAGATTCCGTTGGACGTCGACCAGGCCTGGCGGGCGACCGCCGGGCGGGCGTCCGACACCGTGCTCTTCTTCGACTTCGACGGCACACTCGCGCCCGTCGACGACGACCCGACCGCGGTGCAGCTCGCGCCGAAGGTGCTGGCCGCGATCGAGGCGCTCGCCCCCCTGGTCCGCCGGGTCGCGATCGTCTCCGCCCGGCCGGTGGAGTTCCTCCGCGCGCACCTCGGCGGGCTGGCCGGCGTCGACCTCTACGGCCTCTACGGCCTGGAGCACAGCCACTCCGGCGGCGAGACCGTCACCGAGCCGGCGGCGCTGCCGTGGGTGCCGACCATGCGGGAGCTGGCCGACCTCGCCCGCGCCGAGCTGCCGCCCGGCGCGCTGGTCGAGTTCAAGCGGCTCTCCGTGGCGCTGCACTGGCGCACCTCCCCCCAGCTCGGCGCGGCGGTGCAGCAGTGGGGCCGGGCCCAGGCCGAGCGGCTCGGGCTGCGCGTGCAGGCCGGCCGGATGGTGCTGGAGATCAAGCCGCCGGTCGACCGGGACAAGGGCATGGTCATCGGCGAGGCGGTCCGGGACGCCGACGGCGCCTGGTACTTCGGCGACGACGTCTCCGACATCCTGGCGTTCGCGGCGGTACGGGCCCGCGCCGCGACGGACCCGGGCTTCTTCGGGGTCTGCGTGGCCGTGGCGAACCCGGAGACCGGCCACGAGGTCGCCGAGGCCGCCGACCTGACGCTCGACTCCCCCGCCGCGCTCGGCGACTTCCTGGTCCAGGCCCTGACCCACCTGCGCTGAGACCTGCCCTGCCCCACCCGCGCGGCACCCACCGGCGGGTGCCGCGCCGGAGCGCAGGTCAGGAGCCGAAGCGGCGCTGCCGGGTGGCGTACGAACGCAGGGCGCGCAGGAAGTCGACCCGGCGGAAGTCGGGCCAGTTCAGCTCGCAGAAGTAGAACTCCGAGTGCGCCGACTGCCAGAGCATGAAGCCCGAGAGGCGCTGCTCACCGCTGGTCCGGATGATCAGATCCGGGTCGGGCAGGCCGCGGGTGTAGAGGTGCTCGGAGATGTGGTCGACGTCCAGCACCTCGGCCAGCTCCTCGATCGTCCCGCCGGTCGCCGCATGCTCCAGCAGCAACGAGCGGACCGCGTCGGCGATCTCGCGCCGGCCGCCGTACCCGACGGCGATGTTGACCTGGGCGCCGCCCGCGCGGCCCCGGGTGCGCTCCTCGGCCGCCTTGAGCGCCGCCGAGTGCTGCGCGGGCAGCACGTCGAGCGCGCCGACCATCCGCAGCGGCCAGGGGTTGCCCTCCTCGGCCAGCTCGGTCGAGAGGTCCTCGATGATCTGGAGCAGCGGGTCCAGCTCCTCGGCCGGGCGGGAGAGGTTGTCGGTGGAGAGCAGCCAGAGCGTCACGTGCCCCACCCCGGCGGCATCGCACCAGCGCAGCAGCTCCTTGATCCGCTCCGCGCCCATCCGGTGCCCGTCGTTGGGGTCGACGAAGCCCATCTCGCGCGCCCAGCGGCGGTTGCCGTCGCACATCACGCCCACGTGCCGGGGCACCGGCTTGCCCGCGAGCGTGGCCGTCAGCCGCCGCTCGTAGACGGAGTAGAGGAGGTTCCGCAGAGTCATCACCTTGCAGGGTAGCGACCCCCGGCCCGGATCAGTCCCGCGGTGGCCGTTCCCACGCCGACAGACCGATGCCGATCATCCCCAGGGTGCGGGCGTCGAGCCGACCGTCGCCGAGGCCCAGCTCCACGACGGCGCCGAAGACCCGTTCGTCGCGGCGGGCCGCCCGCACCGCCGCGTCGACCACCGCCGGGCGGCGGGCCAGCCAGGCGGCCGTCGAGCTGTGCCGCAGGTGCACGCCGAGCCGGCGACGCAGCGCGTCGGTGTAGCGCCGGGCGGCGTCGCCGGGGTCGCCGGCCGCCGCCGCCCCGGCCAGCGCGCCGGAGAGCAGCGCGTAGAAGATCCCCTCCCCGGTGAACGGGTTGATCAGCGACAGCGCGTCCCCCGCCAGCAGCAGCCGGCCCCGCCCCGGCGGCGGCCGGTGGGTGGAGAGCGGCAGGTGGTGGGCGCGCAGCCCGGTCACCGTCGCCGGGTCGGTGTCGGGCAGCAGCGTGGCCATCCGGTCCAGCAGGTGGGCCCGGGTCAGCGGCTCGCCGCGCAGCACCTCCCCGTACCCCACGTTCGCCCGCCCGTCGCCGATCGGAAACGACCAGGCGTACGCCGGCCAGCGCGCCTTCGAGGTGACGATGTACTGCTCGGGCGGGCCCGGCCGGGCCGGGGCGTACCCCCGGATCGCCAGCGCCAGGTGCCGGTCCGGGTTCGGCGGGTGGCCCAGCGCCCGCCGGAGCACCGACCCGGCGCCGTCCGCGCCGACGACCGCGCGGGCCGCCACCGCACCGTCGAGCACCACCGCGCCGGCGCGCTGCTCGACCCGGCGCACCGCGTGCCGGCGCAGCTCGACGCCCGCCGCGACCGCCGCCGCCACCAGCCGGGCGTCGAAGACCTCCCGGGGCACGGTGTACGCCGCCCGGGGCAGCTCCCGGGCCACCGCGCCGCCGCCGGGCCCGACCAGCCGCAGCCGGGGCAGCGGGGCGTATCCGTCGACGGCGTCGGTGACGCCCAGGTCGGCGAGGACGTCCAGCGCGTGCGCGGCGATGCCGTCCCCGCACGCCTTGTCCCGGGGGAAGTCGGCCCGGTCCAGCAGCAGCACCCGGGCCCCGCCCCGGCGGGCCGCCAGCGCGGCGGCGGCACCGGCCGGCCCCGCGCCGATGACCGCCACGTCGTACTCGTCGCTCATGCCGCCTCCCCTGCTCCGCTCGGCCCGCTCGGGCCCGTGCCGTCGCGCTCAGCCCGGGTTTCCGCCGGCTCAGCCCGGGTTGCCGTCCGCTCAGCCCGGGTTGCCGTCCGCCTGCTCGACGCCTTCGGCCCGGCCTGCACGCCACAGGCCGTACAACGACACAGCGGCGGCGGCCAGCAACGGCCCGCCGTCGCGGATCAGGCCGTCGACGCCGAGCAGCCACCAGCACAGCGGCAGGTCGACGGCGAGCGTGCCCAGGGTGATCGCCACCAGCAGGGAGCGGGCCCAGCGCCGGCCGCGCATGAGGAAGGCGGTGCAGAAGAGCACCAGGTAGCTGACCCCGATGCCGGCGGCGAACCAGAACAGCACGGCGGGCACGGCGGCCGGTCGGCCGTCCAGGATCTCCCCCGTGGCGACCAGCGCCGGGACCAGCATCAGTGGGCTGTACGTGAAGGCGGCGACCCGGCTGGTGAGCAGCCAGCCGGTGACCGGGGGTCGCTTCGGGGCGACCTCCCGCCAGGAGATCGTCCCGCCGGTCACCACCAGGCCCTTGCGGTGTCGGACCAGGTGCCCGGCGACCGCGGCGGAGCGGTAGAGCAGCCAGACCACGGCCCCGCAGAGGGCGGTGAGCAGGGCGAAGCCGAGCAGACCGGGCAGCGGCGGCATGCCCTGGCGGGGCACCACCAGCCGGCCCATCGCGAAGACGGTGGTGATCGCGAGGATCAGCCCGAACGGCTTGGCGCCGGTGCGGCCCCGGTTGACGTGCCCGATCAGCACCAGGAAGCCCAGCGAGCGGAGCATCGCCCAGCCGGTGCGCACCGCCAGCCCGAACTCCCGCTCCGGGGCGTACCACCAGTTGAGCAGCTCGACCGCGACGGTGGCCGCCGCCGTGACGGCCAGCAGGGTGGTCAGCGCCCGGACGGCGGACGGCCGCCGGACCTCGGTGGTCGCGGCGGCCGTCTTCATGGGATCAGATGGTGCCCGATGTGGGCGCTCGGCACACCTACCGGCGCGGCTGTTCCGCGTCGAGCCGGGCGCGCAGGGCGTCCAACTCGGACCAGAGCACGCCGGGGAGCTTGTCGCCGAACTTCTCGAACCACTCGGTGACCATCGGCAGCTCCGCGCGCCACTCCTCCGGGTCGACCTTCAGCGCGATCCGCACGTCCTCGGCGGTCATGTCGAGGCCGTCGACGTCCAGCGCGTCCTGCGTCGGGACCATGCCGATCGGGGTCTCCACCGCGTCGGCCCGGCCCTCGATCCGCTCGACGACCCACTTGAGCACGCGCGAGTTCTCGCCGAAGCCCGGCCAGAGGAAGTTGCCCTCGGCGTCCTTGCGGAACCAGTTGACGTAGTAGATCTTGGGCAGCTTGGCCGCGTCGCCGTCGGTGCCCTTGCCCATCTCGATCCAGTGCCGGAAGTAGTCACCGGCGTGGTAGCCGATGAACGGCAGCATGGCCATCGGGTCGCGGCGCACCACGCCGACCGCGCCGGACGCGGCGGCCGTGGTCTCCGAGGAGAGCGTCGCGCCCAGGTAGACGCCGTGCACCCAGTCCCGGGCCTCGGTGACCAGCGGGACGGTGTCCCGCCGCCGGCCGCCGAAGAGGATCGCGTCGATCGGCACGCCGCGCGGGTCGTAGTAGTCCTCGGCCAGGATCGGGCACTGGGTGATCGGGGTGCAGAACCGGCTGTTCGCGTGCGAGGAGAGCCCCTCGCTCTGCGGCGTCCAGTCGTTGCCCTTCCAGTCCATCAGGTGCGCCGGCGGCTCGCCCATCCCCTCCCACCAGATGTCGCCGTCGTCGGTGAGGGCGACGTTGGTGAAGATCGAGTTGCCGCGGTCAAGCGTCCGCATCGCGTTGGCGTTGGTCTTCCAGTCGGTGCCCGGCGCGACCCCGAAGAGGCCGTACTCCGGGTTGACCGCGTAGAGCCGGCCGTCGGGGCCGAAACGCATCCAGGCGATGTCGTCGCCGACGGTCTCGACCTTCCAGCCCGGGATGGTCGGCTCCAACATGGCCAGGTTGGTCTTGCCGCACGCCGACGGGAACGCCCCCGCGATGTGGTAGACCTTCCCCTCCGGCGAGGTGATCTTCAGGATCAGCATGTGCTCGGCGAGCCAGCCCTCGTCGCGCCCCATCACGCTGGCGATCCGCAGCGAGTAGCACTTCTTGCCCAGCAGGGAGTTGCCGCCGTAGCCGGAGCCGTAGGACCAGATCTCCCGGGTCTCCGGGAAGTGGGAGATGTACTTCGTCTCGTTGCAGGGCCAGGCCACGTCGGACTGGCCGGGGGCCAGCGGGGCGCCGATGGAGTGCAGCGCGTGGACGAAGTCCGCGTCGTCGCCCATCGCCGCCAGGACCTTGGCACCCATCCGGGTCATGATCCGCATCGACGCCACCACGTACGGGCTGTCGGTGATCTCGACGCCGAACATGGGGTTCTCGGCCTCGACCGGGCCCATGCAGAACGGGATGACGTACATGGTGCGTCCGCGCATGCTGCCCCGGTACAGCTCGGTCATCGTCCGCTTCATCTCGGCCGGCGCCATCCAGTTGTTGGTGGGGCCGGCGTCCGCCTCGTCCACGGAGCAGATGAAGGTGCGCTCCTCGACCCGGGCGACGTCCGTCGGGTCGGTACGGGCGTAGAACGAGTTGGGCTTCTTCTCGGGATTGAGCCGGATCAGGGTGCCGCTGTCGACGAGCTCGTCGGTGAGGCGACGCCACTCCTCGTCCGACCCGTCGACCCAGACGACCCGCTCCGGAGTGGTCAGTTCCGCCACTTCTCGGACCCAGGCGAGCAGTCGGGGGTGGGACGTCGGGGCCTGATCGATACCTCGAACGGTAGCCGGAGCAACCATGACACATCTCCTTGTGGTCGACGCTGACCGAACTGTGGAGTGCACGGATCCTGACGACGCGTGGCGTCGTCTTCGGGGAACCTGGGATTGAGTTCAGGGTAAACCGGGTGGCGTCGAGAGTCAGTGGGACCGGTTGTGAAGAACTGCACAAAGGGCGGCTACGCTGCGGCTTCGCGTTCTGATACCCGCTTTGGCACGCAGTTTCACGCAAATCTTCGAGGAACCTTCCCGGCCCGGCACCGATCCGGCATTGCCCGCCCACCCGTGGCCCGCCGCGCGTTACGGTGTGCTCACCAGGCCCGCGAAGCTCGCGGCGACGCCGGTGGGCCCGACGGCCACCCGGCCCGCCGGGCGCTCCGGCGTCGCCGGTGGCCCGTTGGTGCCCGCCCGAAGGCGGTCGAGCCGGTACGCTTTGCCGGTGGCCGCGACGATGACCGGGGAGCAGCCTGACCCCCCGCCGACCCGCCCGGGTCTGGTCCGCGCCCTGATCGACCGCTTCGGCCAGCTGGTGCGGGAGCTCAGCAAGTTCGCCACGGTGGGCGGCATCGCCTTCATCGTCGACTTCACCCTGTTCAACTACCTGGCCAACGTCCGTGGCGTGGAGCAGGTCACCGCGAAGACGATCTCCACCGTGATCGCCGCGACCGTCGCCTTCGTCGGCAACCGGTTCTGGACGTGGCGGCACCGCCAGCGCTCCAACCCGGCCCGCGAGTACGCGCTGTTCTTCTTCTTCAACGGGGTGGGCCTGGGCATCGCGGTGGCCTGCCTGTCCATCAGCCGGTACGGCCTGGGTGCCATCTGGCCCGAGGTGTTCCAGACCCCCCTCGCCGACAACATCGCCAGCTTCATCGTCGGCACCGGCCTCGGCACGCTGTTCCGGTTCTGGTCCTACCGGCGGTTCGTCTTCGTGGAAGCGGGAACGCAGGTCGTCACGGCAGCGGCGCCGCTCGACCGGGAACCCCGGGCGTGACCCGCCGCCCCTCTCGCCCGGCCGGCCGAGCCGGGCCCGCCCACTCGCCTAAGGTGTTGCGCATGCGTCTTGTCCGTCTGCTGCCTGAGCGCTGGCAGAAGTTCATCCACGAGGCGCTCAAATTCGGCATCGTCGGCGGCATCAACACCGTCATCAATTACGCGGTGTTCAATGCGCTGGCACTCACCGTGTTCCGCGAGGGTCAGCTGAAGGCGACGGTCATCGCCACCGTGGTGGCGACGATCACGTCTTATCTGATGAATCGTCATTGGACGTACCGGGATCGCCCAAAATCGGCGCTGCGTCGCGAATATGCCCTTTTTTTCCTCTTCAACGCGACCGGCCTGCTCATTGAGCTCGGCGTCCTCGCGGCGGCCAAGTACGGCCTCGGCATGACCAGCCTGCTCGCCCTGAACGTCGCGAAGACCGGCGGCGTGCTGCTGGCCACCCTCTTCCGCTTCTGGTCCTACCGCACGTTCGTCTTCCAGCCCGCGCCCGCCGCACCGGAGAAGAAGACCTGGCACAGCATCCCCCGGGACGAGTGGGACACGATGGCCGAGATGGACCCGGTGGCCGAGCTGGCCGAGTCGATCTCCGAGCTGGAGGAGGCCCAGCCGCTGGCGGAGACCAGGCCGGCGGAGGAGGCCAAGCCGGCGGAGGAGGCCAAGCCGTCGGAGGAGGCCAAGCCGTCGGAGGAGGCCCCACCCGAGCCGGGCGCCCGGCGGCCGGGCCCACGACGGCCGGGCTCCCGACGCCAGCCCGAACGACGCCGGGACGCACCGCGCCCGACCGCTCGCGGCGAGGGCCTTCCGGTGTACGGGTCGACGCCCACCCAGGGGCGCCCCGCCCCGGCCCCGGCCGCCGACGCGGCGCTCGGGAACCGGCTCGACGGCGACCTGGCGGCGCAACCCGCCGCCGACGAACTGCGCGCCGGCATCCGTCGGCGTCGCCGGTGAGCGCCGAGGAGGCACAGGTGGTTACGCCGGAGACCAGCCCGCCGCCGACCCAGGGCCCACCGCACCCGCCCGGCGCGGTCGCGCAGGGGCCCGTGGCGACCGACGCGGGGCCCGAGGCGCAGGAGCAGCAGCCGCAGGCCGTCGCGCCGGCCGGCGCGCAGCGGCCACCGGCGGCCCCGGTCACGATCCCGCAGCAGCCGCCCGCCGCAGCGCCGGGCGGCCACGGGGAGGCCGCACCCGCCGGCGTCACCTCGCCGCCGGTCGCGGCCATGCCGGTGTCGTCGGGCACGGGCGCGCGGGCGGAGCTCTTCTTCGAGGACCTGCACCCCGGACGCACCTTCGACCTGGGTGTGGTTGCCGTCGACGGGGACGAGATGGTCGCCTTCGCCCGCCGGTTCGACCCGCAGTGGTACCACGTCGACGCCGAACGGGCCGCCGCCAGCCACCACGGCGGGCTGATCGCCAGCGGCTTCTACACCGTCAGCCTCTTCATGCGGGCGTACGTCGACCACGTGCTGGCCCGCGCCGCCGCCGACGCCTCCCCCGGCCTGGAGGAGCTGCGCTGGCTGGCCCCCGTCCGGGCGGGCGACCGCCTGGCGGTGCGACTGGACGTGGCGGGCAGCCGCCCCTCCACGGCCCGGCCGGGGCTCGGCACCGTCAGCCTCACCGGCACCATGTTCCGCCTCGGCCCCGACGGCCAGCCGGAACGCGAGGTGCTGCGCACCCGGTTCCGCGGCTGGTTCGCCCTGCGCCCGTCGTCGGACTGAGCCGACCACCGGCCGGCCGGCTGCCCCGCCCGGGCTCGCCGGCCGGACGGGGTCAGACCGACGGGTCCCGCAGGGGCTTGCCCTCACGCATGTCGGCGAGGATGTCGCGCATCTCGCCGTCGCCGAGGGAGTGCCGGTCGTGGTGCGCCTCGACCAGCTCGTACAGCTTGGTCTGCACCCGGTCGACGCCGGGGACGTCGGTCAGCACCGACTGACCCCGCTCGCCGGCCGACTCGATGGTCAGCGTGCCGCAGCCGACCAGCCGCTCGACGAAGCGCTGGCTCATCGCGTGGTCGTTGATCCGGGTCAGCGGGATGTCCCGCCGGTCCCGGGAGAGCACGCCCTGCTGGAGCAGCACCCGCTCGTTGGTGAACAGGTAGTGCGTGCTGCGCCAGACCAGGAACGGCCAGAGCCCGAACCAGAGCACCAGCAGCAGGGCGAGCCCGACGAGGACGTACCGGGCGATGTTCGCCGCCTCGCCGTCCGGCAACAGGACCCAGCCCGTCACGACCGCGGCGACGGCCAGCAGCAGCACCAGCACCGGCCGCACCATCGCCTTCCAGTGCGGGTGCAGGTGCAGCACGACATGCTCGTCCTCGGTGAGCACGTCTTCGGGAAACGGCACGGGAACCTCCTCGCAGAACCGGACGCGCTGACCGTATCCGGTCAGCGGGCTCCGGCGGATCATCCGGTGCGGTGGTTCGCGCCGCGGACCCTTCACCGCAGGTGCTGGACGTCCCCGGCGGTCAGGGTGCGCGGGCCGGTGGGGGTGTCGACGAGGAGCTGCCCGTCCGGGTCCACGCCGGTGGCGGTGCCGGTCAGCTCGTCGCCGCCGGGCAGCAGCACCCGCACCGGGCGGCCGACGGTCGCGCAGGCCGCCAGGTAGGCGTCGCGCAGGCCGCAGGCCACGGCGTCCCCGCCGGCGTCGCGCCACCGGTCGTACCAGTCGGCGAGGGCGCGCAGCAGGGCGCGCAGCAGCGGGTCGCGGTCGGTGGCGGCGGCGCCGGCCAGTTGCAGCGAGGTGGCCGGCAGCCCGGTCGGGTGCTCCGGCAGCTCGTCGGCGCGCAGGGTGACGTTGAGGCCGACGCCGAGCACGATCGCCGGGGCCCGCTCCGGCGCCGGGCCGGGCACCGCCTCGGCCAGGATGCCGGCGCACTTCGCGCCGCCGATCAGCAGGTCGTTCGGCCACTTCAGCGTCGGCGCGACGGGCAGCTCGGCCAGCCGGGACACCGTCTCGACCAGCGCGACCCCGGCCATCAGGGGCAGCCAGCCGTACCCGTTGGCGGGGGCCGGTGGCCAGCCGCGCCCGGCGACGGCCTCGCCCGGCCGCAGCAGCACGCTGACCGCGATGCCCGCGCGGGCGGGCGACTGCCAGGCCCGGCCGCGCCGTCCCCGGCCGGCGGTCTGCCGCTCGGCGACCACGACCAGCCCCTCCGGCTCGCCGGACCGGGCCGCCTCGGCGGCGTCGGCGTTGGTGGAGCCGGTCTCGACGCGCAGCTCCAGGCGTCGCCACGGCCCGTCGGGGGCGATCAGCGCGCGGCGCAGCCGGGCCGCCGAGAGCGGCGGGCGATCCAGGTCGGTGTACGGGGAACCGGGCACCGCCTCAGCGTACGGTCCGGCCGGCCGGGCGGCCGAAGCCGCCGGGCGGGGTGGGGCGTCGCTATATTTCCCTGGTGACTACCGAGACCGGGATCGACATGCACAGCACCGCCGGCAAGCTGGCGGACCTGGAGCGCCGCATCGACGAGGCGGTGCATGCCGGGTCGGCGCGGGCGGTGGAGAAGCAGCACGCGCGGGGCAAGCAGACCGCCCGGGAGCGCATCGAGTTGCTGCTCGACGAGGGTTCCTTCGTGGAGCTCGACGAGTTCGCCCGGCACCGCTCCACGAACTTCGGGCTGGACCGGACCCGGCCCTACGGCGACGGGGTGATCACCGGCTACGGCACCGTCGACGGCCGGCAGGTCTGCGTCTTCTCGCAGGACTTCACGGTCTTCGGCGGCTCGCTCGGCGAGGTCTTCGGCGAGAAGATCCTCAAGGTGATGGACCTGGCCATGAAGATCGGTTGCCCGGTCGTCGGCATCAACGACTCCGGCGGCGCGCGCATCCAGGAGGGCGTCGCCGCCCTCGGCCTCTACGGCGAGATCTTCTTCCGCAACGTGCGGGCCAGCGGCGTCGTCCCGCAGATCTCCCTGATCATGGGTCCCTGCGCGGGCGGCGCGGTCTACTCCCCGGCGGTCACCGACTTCACCGTGATGGTCGACCAGACCTCGCACATGTTCATCACCGGCCCCGACGTGATCAAGACGGTCACCGGCGAGGACGTGGGGATGGAGGAGCTGGGCGGCGCCCGGACGCACAACGCGCGCAGCGGCAACGCGCACTACCTCGGCGTCGACGAGGCCGACGCGATCGAGTACGTCAAGGCGCTGCTGTCGTACCTGCCGTCGAACAACCTGGACGAGCCGCCGGTCTTCGACGCCCCGGCCGACCTGGCGGTCAGCGACGCCGATCGGGAGCTGGACACCCTGATCCCGGACTCGGCCAACCAGCCGTACGACATGCACCGGGTCCTCGAGCACGTCCTCGACGACGGGGAGTTCCTGGAGGTCCAGCCGCTCTACGCGCAGAACATGGTGGTCGGCTTCGGCCGGGTCGAGGGGCGTCCGGTCGGCGTGGTCGCCAACCAGCCGATGCACTTCGCCGGCACGCTGGACATCGCCGCGTCGGAGAAGGCGGCCCGCTTCGTGCGCACCTGCGACGCGTTCAACGTGCCGGTGCTGACCTTCGTGGACGTTCCCGGCTTCCTGCCCGGCACCGGCCAGGAGTGGGACGGCATCATCCGCCGGGGCGCCAAGCTGATCTACGCGTACGCCGAGGCCACCGTCCCGAAGGTCACGGTGATCACCCGCAAGGCGTACGGCGGGGCGTACGACGTGATGGGCTCCAAGCACCTCGGCGCGGACCTGAACTTCGCCTGGCCGACCGCCCAGATCGCGGTGATGGGCGCGCAGGGCGCGGTGAACATCCTGTACCGCGCGGAGCTGGCGAACGCCGACGACCCGGCGGCGGTGCGGGCCGAGAAGATCGCCGAGTACGAGGACACCCTGTCCAACCCGTACGTCGCCGCGGAGCGGGGGTACGTCGACGCGGTGATCCCGCCGCACGAGACGCGCGCCCAGATCGTCCGCGCGCTGCGGGTGCTGCGCACCAAGCGGGAGACGCTGCCCCCGAAGAAGCACGGCAACATCCCGCTGTAGCCGTCGTGCGGGCCCCTGCCCTGGGCGGGGGCCCGTGCCGCTTCCCCCGGGCGGGGCCCGCATGCTTCGCCGGCGGGGTCAGCAGGACGGGTTGGCGGCGAGGCACATCCGTCGGGCGGCGGCCCGGCCCAGGTCCAGCAGCTCTGCGTCGCTCTTCCGGTTCATGTCGCGACTCGGCCCGCCGGCCCCCAGGCCGGTCGCCGGCACGATCACGGTGACTAGGTCGCCGACCCGCACCAGCACGCGGGGCTCGCTCGAGAACTGCCAGCCGACCGGCCGGCCCGTCTCCGCGTCCACCTCCTCCGAATGGATCAGCCGCAGCAGGACGGCCTGGTCGCCGGCGAAGTCTCGGCTTACCACCTGCCAGCTGAGGGCCACCGACATCGGCGTCAGGGCGGCGTCGTCACCCAGGGACCGTGGGGAGAAACTGCGCCAGCCGGCGCAGCCGGCCGCCGTCCGGTCCAGCGTGGCGAAGACCCCGGCGGCGTCCCCGGCGGTGAGGCGGTAGACGTCCTGGGTGAGGATCGGCACCCCCGAGGGGCCGTCCGGGCCGGGGGTGTCGTCCTGGAGCAGGGTCTGCGACCGGGAGTAGCGCGACAGCGGCGTCACCGCCGACAGCCCCCTGGCCGCCGCGCAGGCCTCCAGCAGCGGGTCCACCTGGACCGGCTCCCCCAGCCCCGTGTCGCTGAGCCGCACGTTGTTGCGTACCGCGAGGTCGGCCGGGGCCAGCAGGGCCTCCGGCGGGATCTCGGCCCGGCCGGGTCGCGCCCCACCGGCCGACGAGCCCGACGCGTCGGGGCCGGACGCCGCCGGCGGCACGCCGGTCCCACCCTCCGGGCCGCCGAGCGCCAGGCCGACGACCGACGTCACGGCCAGCACGGCGGTCGCCGCCACCGCCGCCGTACGCCGGCTGCGGCGGCGGGCGCGGGCGCGGAGCTCCGCCGGCTCCGGCCAGTCGATCTCCCGCAGGTCCCGGTGCAACTGGTCGGCGAACGTCAGGTCGTCACGCATCGGCGGCCTCCTCGATGTCAGAGACGGCGAGCAGCCCGGCGAGCGCGGCCCGCCCCCGGGAGAGTCGGGCCTTCACCGTGCCCACCGGGGCGGCGGTCTCCCGCGCCACCTCGGCGACCGGCATACCGAGCAGGTAGTACAGGGCGATGGCGGTGCGCTGCTCCTCGGGGAGCTGGCGCAGCGCGGCCACCACGGCGACGGTGTCGGTGCTCGGCGCGGGGGTGGCCTCGCTGGGGCCGTGCCGCAGGTACGCCCGCGCCCGGCTGCGCAGGCTGCGCCACCGGCTGACCGCGATCCGGGAGGCGACCACCCGCACCCACGCCTCCGGGTCGTCGTAGCCGCACACGGTGGACCAGCGCTGCCACGCCCGGATGTACGCCTCCTGCACCGCGTCCTGCGACTCGGCGAGGTTGCCGGTCAACGCGTAGACGAAGCCGAGCAGCCGCTGTCGGCTGCCTCGGTAGAACTCGTCGAATCCGTCGACGTCCGGCACCTGGTTACCTCCCCCGGCTGGGTCGCAGGGGACACGCGCGGACCGGGGGTCGCGGTTGCCGGCTCAGCCCAGGGGATTTGCGGCCTCTTCGGCGGCGATGGCGGCGTCGAGGTCGGTGCGCGGGAATCCGCCCGCCGGGATCCGCTCGCGCGCCGCGCGGCGCATCGCCCGCTGCACGGCCGCGTTCACCGGCGTCGGCACGCCGTGCAGCCGGCCGAGCAGCGCGATCTCCCCGTTGAGCTGGTCGGTCTCGACCGTGCCCACGCCCCGGGCCAGGCTCTGCCAGGTGGAGCCGCCGGCCCGCTCCCGGCCGGCGACGCTGACGTGCCCCACCAGGTCGCCGCGCTCGGCGGCCTCCTCCGCCGCCGTGGTGTGGGCGATCCCGGCGGCGGCGAGGACGGCGGTCGCCTCCGCGCCGAGCCGGTCGGCGAGGTCCTGCGGCACGTCCTGTCCGCACAGCGCCTGGAGGCCGTTGCCGAGGTTGCTCAGCAGCTTGCCGTACTTCCAGCGCATCACGTCGGCGCGGACCGGGGCGACGAAGCCGGCGGCGGTCAGGTCGGCGGCGACCCGCTCGTCGGTGGCGTCCGCGCCCGACGGGTAGCGGCCCAGGTGCAGCATGCCCAGGTGCGGGTGGCCGTTGGCGACCACCACGCCGGGCTCCAGGTGGGTGGCCGGCAGCCAGACGCAGACCGGGTGCACCCGGTCGAAGAGCCGCAGCGCGGCCGGCTCGTTGGCCACCCCGTTCTGGGCGGTGAAGAGCGCCAGCCGCTGTCCCGCCGTGCCGCCGCCGGCCACCGGGGCGTCCGCCCAGGCCGCCAGCGCCCCGGCGGTGTCCTGCGACTTGACGGTGAGCAGCAGCACCGTGTCGGCGGGCAGCGGCCGGTCGCCGGGCCCCTCACGGGCGGGCAGCCGGGCGGTGACCTCGCCGTCGGGGGCGTGCAGGGTCAGCCCGCGCTCCCGGATCGCGGCCAGGTGCGCGCCGCGCGCCACCAGGGTCACGGCGAGGCCGGCCTGCCCCAGTCGTACGCCGATGGTGCCGCCGACCGCCCCGGCACCGATGATCACGTATCGCACCGGGCCCATTGTGTCAGGTGGTGAGCCCCGCGTCGGCCAGCAGCGGGCCGGCCAGCAGCGCCCCGCCGACGGCCAAGGCCGCCAGGTTGACCAGGGCGAAGAGCGCCACCCAGAACAGCGGCGGGAACGGGGTGAGCCGGGCCAACTGGTCGGCGTCGGACTCGGGCATCCGGCCCCGGCCGCGCAGCCGCTGCAGTTCGAACACCGGCCGCACCCCGCCGAAGAGCAGGAACCACACGCAGATCCAGGCGAACGCGGCCTGCACCTGCGGGGTGGCGAACCAGGAGACGGCGAAGACCACACCGCCGGTGGCCAGCAGCGAGAGCACCCCGTAGACGTTGCGGATCATCACCAGCATGGCCAGCAGCAGCGCCACCGCGACCCAGAGCAGCAGGGTGATCCGGTTGCCGGCGAGCAGCCACGCCCCGGCCAGCCCGAGCAGGGACGGGGCGACGTACCCGGCGAGCAGGGTGAGGATCATGCCGGGCCCGGTGGGGCGGCCGGCCGACAGGGTGAGCCCGGAGGTGTCCGAGTGCAGCCGGACGCCGTGCAGCTTCCGCCCGGTGAGCAGGGCCGTCAGCGCATGGCCGCCCTCGTGGGCGATGGTCACCGCGTGGCGGGCGATCCGCCAGGGCAGCCGGGCGGCGACCACCGCCACCGCGACCACGGCGGTGACCAGGACCAGCAGCGACGGCGGGTCGGGTTGCGCGCCGAGGAGTTCGTTCCAGACGGCGCTCGGCCCGTCGATGAGGTCCACGGGGCCGCAGCCTAGCGGTCCGGCTCGGCTCGCCGGGTCGCGGCACCGTCGCGCCGGTGGGGGTCAGCTCGGTTCTCGGGCCGGCGCGGGCCTGGTCCCCCACTCCAGTTGGCGGCTCTCCCGCAGCGTCTCCTCCGCGTTCTGCTCGATCCGCCGCATGGTCAACCGCAGCATCGGCGGGGCCATGATCGAGGTGAAGACCGCGACCAGCACCACGATCGTGAACATGGCGGTGTTCAGCACGCCCAGGCGCAGCCCGACCATCGCGATGACGATTTCCACCGCCCCTCGTGCGTTCAGCCCGGCACCGAGAGCCACGCCCTCCCAGTGGCTCTGCCGGGCCAGCCGCGCGCCCAGGTAGGCGCCGGTGTACTTGCCCAGCACGGCGAGGGCCAGGATCACCAGTCCGGAGACGAGCACCACCGGGTCGGCCAGGGCCCGCAGGTCGACCCGGAGCCCGGCGGTGGCCAGGAAGAGCGGGGCCAGCACCGCCAGCACCACCGTACGCAGCGGCGCGAGCCGGGCCGGATCGCCGTTGCCGGGTAGGCCGATCAGGATGCCCGCCACCAGCGCCCCGAAGATCGCCTCCAGGCCCAGGGCGTGCGCCGAGGCCACCGACGTCAGGACGATCACCACGGCGACCACGTTGGCCGCCCCGACGTCGGGTTGGGCGTTGGCCCAGCGCATGGCGAGCCGGGTCAGCGGCCGGCCGACCAGGACGGCCACGGCGATGAAGGCGACGAGGTGGAGCAGGGCGAGCCCCGCCTGCCCGAGCGTGAAGGCGCTCACCGCCAGCGACGAGATCAGCGAGAGCAGGAACCAGGCGGCGGCGTCGTCCAGCGATGCCGTGGCCAGGATGAGCTGCCCGACGTCCCGGTGCAGCAGGCGCATGTCGGTGAGCGTCTTGGCGATCACCGGCACGGCGCTGACCGACATCGCCACGCCGAGGAAGAGGGCGAAGACGATCTGCTCGTCCTTGTCGGCCAGCAGCACCGCCGGGGCCAGCAGGCCGGCGGTGATGCCGAGGCCGAGGGGGACCAGCAGACCGCCGGCGGTCACCGCGCCGACCGTGCCGGCCCGTCGCCGGACCAGCTTGAGGTCCAGGTGCAGACCGGCCACCGCGACCAGCAGCACGACGCCCAGTTGGCCCACGGCGTCGAGCAGGTGCACCTGGGCCGGGTCGGCGGGCAGCAGCCAGTGCTCGACGCCGGGTGCCAGCACCCCCAGCACCGAGGGGCCGAGCAACACGCCGGTCAGCAACTCACCGACCACCGCCGGCAGCCCGAGCCGCTGCGCCACCCGACCGAGGACGAGGGCGACCAGCAGCAGCAGCCCCACCTGGAGCAGAAACAGCAGCAGTTGGTGGGAGGCCAGCGGCGGCACCGGCGCAGCCGTGATCGTCATGGCAGTCCTTCCGGGGTCGGAGGGCCGGACGGCAGCTGGCGGCAGACCCGACAGCTGTCCAATGTGGACTGATTCGTCACGCCGCACGGAGAAGACTTTCTTCAGCCGCCCTTGCGATCAGGGCAACACACTTCAATGATGTATGTCAATCGACTGGTGTCTCTGGAGGCAACCGTGACCCGTACTCGACTCGCCCCGCGCCGGCTGCTCGCCGCCGGCCTCACCGTGCTCGCCGCCGCCGCCGCGACCCTCGTCGCCACCGCCGGCCCCGCGGCGGCGGCCACCACCCCCGGCGTCGACGTCTCGAACTACCAGGGCTCGATCAACTGGAGCAGCGTCCGCAACGCCGGTGTGCAGTTCGCCTTCATCAAGGCCACCGAGGGCACGAGCTACAAGGACCCGAGATTCAACGCCAACTACGTCAACTCGTACAACGCCGGGGTGATCCGGGGGGCGTACCACTTCGCGCGGCCGAACATCTCCTCGGGCGCGGTGCAGGCCAACTACCTGGCCAGCAACGGCGGCGCCTGGTCGGCGGACAGCCGCACCCTGCCGGCGGCGCTGGACCTGGAGGGCAATCCGTACGCCGGCGGCTACTGCTACGGCCTGAGCACCACGGGGATGCGCAACTGGGTGCAGAACTTCCTCAACACCTACCGCTCCCGCACCGGCCGGTACGCCGTCATCTACACCACCGCGAGCTGGTGGAACCAGTGCACCGGCAGCTGGACCGCGCCGTGGGCCAACCACCCGCTCTGGGTCGCCCGCTGGGCGAGCACCCCGGGGGCCCTGCCGGCCGGCGCGTCGTTCTACAGCTTCTGGCAGTACACCAGCACCGGCGCGGTCTCCGGCATCAGCGGCAACGTCGACCGCAACTACTGGAACGGCGCCCGTGACCGGCTGATCGCCCTGGCGAACAACACCTGATCGCCAGGCCCGGAACGACAGTTGGCGGCAGCGGGATCGGCTGCGACCGTACGGTCGACAACTGGTCCGGCTGCCGCCAGCTCGTCACCTCGATGACCGGGGTCAGGCCCTGCGCCTCGACACCAGCGGTGCCGCCGCGATCGGGGCGGCGATCCGGTCCTCGCGGGCCAGCGCGCGCCGCCGGCCCAGCCGCCAGACGGCCACGCCCGCGGCGGTGACGGTCACGACGCCGAACAACGTGAGCAGCACCGGCAGACCCGCGCTCACCAGCAGCAGCACCACGTCGCCGAGGGCGACGAGCATCCACAGCGCCAGTCGGGGCCGGGTGTCCCTGATTCGGTGTCCCATTGTCGTGCCTCCTTCCGTCTGCGAGGTTATGTACCCCGCATCCGGGAAGGTCATGCGAATGACTTTCTGACCAGCGGGAATCCCCGCTGGTCAGCGCTGCCGCCCCCGCCTTGGCCCTACCGGTCGGGCTTGAAGCCCTTGGCGATCCGGTCGAAGTCGGCCAGCCGTGCCCGCCAGTCCTTCTCCGCCACCTCCCACCGCAGGGCGTACCCCCGGTTCTTGGCGGTGGCGAAGCCCCGGTTGCGGACGTGGATCCGGGTGTTGTCCCGGCTCTCCAGCCACTCCCAGTCGGCGCAGGTGATGAAGTAGTCGCAGCGCTTGATGGAGAGGTACTTGTAGTTGTTGACCCCCGGCTGGTTCTTCCGGTACGGCTCCTGCTCCCGCCAGTCGGCGTACGCGTCGCGCTGCGGATTGTCGCCCCACTGGATGAGCAGCTCACCCACTCCGCCGTTCTCCGTGAAGATGGCGGTGTCGCCGCGGCCGCCGGTGCGCCGCCAGCCCTTCGGCAGCGGCACGGAGAAGCCGCTCGGATGCTTGTAGACGGTCCAGCCCGCCGGCAGGGCGTCCGGGTCGGCCGACGGCGTGGCCGACGGCGTCGGGCTGGGCGGCGCGGCGCTGCTGGTCGCTGGCGCGGCCGAGGACGGCGCGGGGGCCGAGGACGCGGCCGCCGACGTCGCGCCCGCCTGCGGGCCGACCGGCTTCTCGTCGCCGTCACCGCCGCCCGTGAGCAGCGGCACCGCCAGCGCCAAGCCGATCAGCAGGACCGCCACCAGCGCGCCGATCAACAGGTTGCGTCGGCGGTTGTCGGGCTTGCCGCCGGCGACGACGGTGGCCCGCCCGGACGACGAGGGGGCCAGGCCATCCGGGGGCGGCAGCACCGAGGTCGGGCCGCCCGGCCCGCGCGGCGCGGCGGCCGATGGCCGCGGAGCGTCGGCGTCCAGTCGGGTCCCGTCGGCCGACGCCGCCGCAGCGGCCCCGACGACCTGCCCGGACGAGCCGGTGGCGTGGCCGGACGAATCGGTGGCGTCCGGCGTCGGATCCGCGATCTTGGCGGTCGGGTCGGCGTCGACGCGCGGGGACGATGCGTCGATCTTCGCGGTCGGCGCGACGTCACCGCTCTGCGCCATCTTCGTGGTCGCGTCCTCACCGCTCGCGGCGGCAGCGGCAGCAGCGGCCGCCGCGCCCGGCACCGCGCCGCCGGCCGACGGGCCACGAGGCGCGGGCGGGCTGACCGGCCGGTCCGTGGACCCTTCGGCCGGTCGCGGGGCCGGCACCAGCGGCGGGCGCGGCTCGCGCGGGCCGTTCGGCCCCGGCCGGCGTACGCCGTCGAGCAGCGAGATGCCCTTCGCCCGACGGCCGCTGGCGCGGCGCAGCAGCCGCTCCGCCGTCACGGCGTCCATCCGCTCCGCCGGGTCCTTGTGCAGCAGGCCGGTGAGGACCGCCTTGAGCGGCCCGGAGGCGTTCTTCGGCGGCGGCATCGGCTCGGTGGCCAGCGCGGCCAGGGTGGCGATCGCCGACGGGCGGGCGTACGGCGACTTGCCCTCGACGGCCGCGTAGAGCGTCGCCCCCAGCGACCACAGGTCGGCCTCCGGCCCGGCGGTGCCGTCGCGCGCCCGCTCCGGTGCGATGTACGCCGGCGAGCCGAGCACCATGCCCGTGCGGGTCACGTTCGGGTCGCCGGGGATGGTGGCCAACCCGAAGTCGGTCAGCACCACCCGACCCTCGTCGCCGACCAGCACGTTGCCGGGCTTCACGTCGCGGTGCATGACGCCGGCCTTGTGCGCCGCCTTCAACGCGCCGAGCACCCCGAGACCGATCTCGACGGTCTTGGCCGGAGAGACCGGCCCCTCGTCGGCCAGGACGTCCTGGAGGGACTTCGACGGGACGTACTCCATGACGATCCACGGATCGCCGTCGGTGCGCAGCACGTCGAAGATGCGGACCACGTTGACGTGGTTGAGCCGCGCGATCGCGCGGGCCTCCCGCAGGGAGCGTTCCCGCATCTCGCGGCGCTCCTCTGGGGTGAGACTGGGCGGTGGGACCAATTCCTTGATCGCCACGTCCCGGTGCAGGACCTCGTCACGCGCCTTCCAGACCCGACCCATGCCGCCCTGGCCGAGCGGCGAGAGGAGCCGGTACCGGTCGGCGACGAGTTGGGGAAGCGCGTTCGACATCGGGGAGACGGTACCCGCCCACGGCTCGCCCTACACCGCCGGCACGCCACTATGCGGCGAAGGTCAAGTTGGTGACGCGTACCCTGACCTCATGTCTGCCGAAGAGCCGCTGTTTCGGGTGATCCGGGGGGTGCCGACCCCCGAGGAACTGGCCGCTCTGGTCGGCGCGATCGTCTCCCGGACCCGGCCCGCCGCCGCTGCCGCACCGGCCCCCGTCTCCACCTGGGCCCGCAGCGGCCGACCGGGCGGCGCCACGCCCACCGCCGGTCCGGGCGCGTGGCGCGCCTCCGGCCTGCCCCGCTGACGCCAGGTCCATTTCGGGGCTGCCTGGTGTCAGGGGCAACCGTTAACCTCACTCAGGGAAACGGTGGTGTGACAGGTAGGGAGAGTCGATGATCCCCGAGGAGGGCCGCCCGGCGCCTTGGCTGCGCGACTATGGCGGCATCGAGGCCGACATCCGCCAACTGCGGGAGTTCGCCGACAAGCTCCAAGCCGAGGTCGAGCGCAACTACGCCCCGCACCTGCCCTACATCGCCGACGACATGAAGGCGCAGATCCCCAACCCGGCGGACGCCTTTGTCGAGCTGGTGCAGTTCCTCCAGGCCCACCACGAGACCCAGAAGGCCGCCGCCGCCATGGTCTGGTCCGTCGGTGGGGCCACCGGTCACCTGGCCAACGCCGCCGGCAGGATCGCCACGGCGTACGCCGACGCCGACGCCTTCTCCTCGGCCCGCGTCTCCGACGTGGAGCGCGCCCTCGCCCACCCCGAGGCGGGCACCCCGACCCGGGGTCTGCCGACCCTGGCCGATCCCACAGGCCCCGACGGCGGCCCGACGCGGGCGGTTCTTCCATGATCGAGCGCGGCGGCGGCCGGACGTCCGGCCTCACCGACTGGCGGCTGATGGACCTGCTCAGCATGTGGGCCTGCATCCGGGACCACGACACCGCCGGGCACTGGAAGCAGGTCGCCGGCTGGCGCAAGGTCTGCGATCTGGCGCAGACCCACCTGGGCCGGCTCAAGGAATACCGACGGGGCCTGGCCGAGGCGTGGCCACCGGCCACCAACGCCGCCGCCCGCGCCTACCTGGGCGAGCTCGACGACCTCATCGACAAGGTGCAACGCACCCACGACGCCGCCGCCGCGAACTACGACGCCCTCGCCGCCGCCACCCGCGCCATCAGCAGCGCCCGCGTCAAGCTCAAGCCCCTGCACGACGAGTACGTGGACAAGCTCCAACAGAAGCGGACCTTCGAGGCCACGCTCGCGGACCCCAAGGCCGCCATGGGAAGCCGGGTGCCGGACGAGCCGGTGACCGACGCCGAACTGGAGAGGATCAACAGCCGAGCCCGCACGGTCATGTACGGGATCAGCGGAGAACTCCAACAGGCCCAAGCAATGCTCCGCCAACCACCGGCACCAAGGCCGCGCATTGACGACGGAGAGCCTGCGGATCTTGGAGATGACACTCCTCCAACTCCCGCTATCCCCCCTGTTATTCCGGCACCTACGCGGCTAGCAGGTAGCACTTCCATGCGGCGCGCCAATTCGGGAGCTGACCCAGTTGAAGTGCCCATGTCGCATCGCGTAGGCCCCATTCTTGGCGGAGCAAACATTGATTTAACAGCACCTCGGCACATACCGGCCTATCCCGAAATAAATAATACACACCAAGCGAATTCTCTTAGCCCCAAACCACCGGAAATCCCTCCGCCCAGCACCGGCATGGGCATGGGCAAAAATCTCCTCACCCCACCACCGCGAAGCTCAATTGGGCCCGCCGCCCGCCCTTCCGGAGAAAGCAACAGCACTCCACGAGCACCTTTTCCGAATTCCACTCCGACATCTGGGATTATAGGCGGGACACCCTCTTCAGGCTTCGGGAAGCCTGGCGCCAACACTTCACCACGCCGCGTCAATCCGGTAGGTGGCGTTATCGGAGGCGGGGGCGTCGGGACAGCCCCGAGTGGAGCCACAGGATCCCGCCCCATTCAAAGCAGGGCAGGACAGGGCAACGTTCCCAATGTTTTGCATCCAGCCAACTCTGCAATTACAAGGAACAACAAACCAAGCCACTCAACGAATCTTGACGGCGACTACGACAAGGCAGATGAATGGGATCCCGACCACCCATGGGAAACTCGCCAGGGAGTAGCTCCCGTCGTCCGCCCACCTAGCGAAACAGGTCCGATAGATCCAGGCCCTGCTATTGGCTTTGTCCGATGAGGAGGCTGGGGTTTGCAACAGCAGCGCTGCTACTACTACACGTAACGCTTGACTTGAATATCGGCGTAACAGCCAGCGAAGCTGCGGTAAAACCTGCCGAGTCGAGGCGATTGACGCAATGGCATCTCCAGTATCTACACATGACGGAGTGTCACCGGCACAGCCAGGGGGAAGGGGTGGTGGTAGCCGTACCGGATACCGGAGTAGAGCCGCATCCCGATCTACGCAGAAATTTACTCCTCGGAACCGATATCCTTGCGGGCGGAACTGGCAACGGCCAACGAGACAGGAACAGCCACGGGACAGGCATGGCAGGACTTATTGCCGCGCATGGTCAACCCAATGGCACAGGCGCCTTCGGCATCTCCCCCAAGGCCAAGATACTACCAATATTTTCCTCACCACCAAGCAGCGATGGCGACCCCGACGAACTGGCTCAAGGAATCGAGTTTGCGATTTCGCGCGGCGTGGACATCATCAGCATTTCCAGCAGCGGCGCAACCAGCCGCCGACTTAGTCAAGCAATCGGCACAGCACTTGCCTCAGACATCGTGATAGTGGCAGGGGCGGGAAATCGCCCCGTTGAACATATCGTCGGCTACCCTGCACGAGAGCCCGGCGTTTTAGCAGTAGGTGGAATCGACCAAAAAGGCAAGCGCGCTGCTGTATCTGTCACTGGCCCAGAGCTGGACATCGTTGCGCCGGCCGTCGATATCTACAGCACTAGCATCAACGGCAAGTACCGCAAAGGCACCGGCACATCAGATGCAACCGCGATCGTTGCGGGGGCTGCTGCCCTGGTCCGTTCCAAATACCCTTACCTCCCCGCTGCCGAAGTTGTGCACCGGTTGACCGCCACCGCCGTCGACAAGGGCCCTCCGGGCCGCGACGACGAGTACGGCTACGGGGTCATTGACCTGGTCGCCGCGTTGACGGAAGACGTACCGCCGTTGGGTTTCGAGTCGACGTCGGCGAGTGCACCCGCCGGGTCAGGGTCGACCACGACGGCGGTCGCGGAGCCGGGCGATGACGGGGGCCAGAGTTGGGCGACGATACGCGGGCTGGCCACGTTGGGCGTGATCGTGGCGGCCGGAGGTGCCTGGGCACTGATCGCCCGACGTCGGCGCCGAGGCGACGATCCGCCACCTCGGATCAGCCGGTGACCGGCCCGCATCCGTGGTTGGGCAGGCAGCGCCCTTGTTCAACTCGATGTCAGTGACATAGCGGTATCCGAGCCCTCGAACACCGGTGTCATTGACATCGAGTTGACCAAGGAGGGGTCGGGGCGTGCCGTCGGTGCGACGAAGTAGGTAGCCGGTAGCGTCGACCGGGTGCCGAACTCGATGCCGCTCCGTCTCGTGCTCGCCTCGGCGAGCCCTGCCCGCCGCAAGCTCCTGCATGCCGCCGGTATCCAGCCCGATGTGCTGGTCAGCGGGGTCGACGAGTCCCAGGTGACCAGCGAGCGGGCCGAGGACCTGTGCCTGGAGTTGGCCCGACTCAAGGCACAGGCGGTGGCCCGCCGACTGCAACCAGCCCCGGAGAACCCGCAGGACCCGGAGCACCCGCAGAACTCCGACAACCCGCACGGCCCGCAGAAGTCGGAGGGCTCGGAGGGGCCGCAGGAGCGGATGTTGGTGCTGGGCTGCGATTCCGTGCTCGCCTTCGACGGCGAGATCCTCGGCAAGCCCGCCGACGCGGCGGACGCCGTGCGGCGCTGGCAGCGGATGCGGGGGCGCAGCGGGGTGCTGCACACCGGGCACTGCCTGATCGACCTGGGCCGGCAGACGCGCGCCGAGGCCGTCGCCTCGACCGTCGTCCGGTTCGCCGACATCAGCGACGACGAGATTCTCGCGTACGTCGAGACGGGCGAGCCGCTCGCCGTGGCCGGGGCGTTCACCATCGACGGCCTCGGCGGGGCCTTCCTCGACGGTATCGAGGGCGATCCGGGGACCGTGGTCGGGCTCTCCCTGCCGCTGCTGCGCAGCCTCCTCGGCAAGCTCGACGTGCGGATCATCGACCTCTGGACGAAGGTCGCGCCGGGGGGCCAGTCGATCGAGCCGCTGGGCTAGGTTGCTGCCATGACGACCAAGCCGCTGCCGCTGACTCCCGAGTTGCACGCGTACGTCGTGGCCCACGGCTCGACGCCGGACGACGTGATGCGCGATCTGGTCGAGGAGACGCGCGCCGTGCTGCCGGCGCAGGCGACGATGCAGGTGGCGCCGGAGCAGGCGGCGTTGCTGACGTTGCTCACCCGGTTGCTCGGGGCGCGGCGGGCGGTGGAGGTGGGCACCTTCACCGGGCTCTCGTCGCTGGCGATCGCCCGAGGGCTTCCCGACGACGGCCGGTTGACCTGCTTCGACATCTCGGAGGAGTACACCGGCATTGCCCGGCGCTACTGGGCGCGGGCCGGGGTCGCCGAGCGGATCGAGCTGCGCATCGGGCCGGCCGGGGAGACGCTGCGTGAGCTGCCGTACGAGCGGCACCTGGACTTCGCGTTCATCGACGCGGACAAGACGGGCTACCCGGTCTACTGGGCGGAGCTGGTGCCGCGGATGCGGCCGGGCGGGATCGTGGCGGTGGACAACACGCTGCGCGGGGGCCGGGTGATCGCCCCGCAGAACGCCGAGGACCGGGCCGTGGCCGCGTTCAACGACGAGGTCATGGCCGACGTCCGGGTGGAGCCGGTGCTCCTGCCGATCGCCGACGGGCTGACGCTCGCCCGGGTGCGCTGACCGCCCATCGTGTTGCTCACGGGGGCGGGAGCGAGAGCGGGCCGAGGCGGAGATGTGGTTGGCCGTTCTCGACCAGGTCGCGCCAACCTCGCGCACTGAGCGGTCGTTAGGGTGACGCGGTGGGCCGATAAACTCCCCGGCAGTGTCCCCCGGGAGGAGTAACCAAGGTGCGCAAGGTACTCATCGCCAACCGCGGCGAGATCGCCGTCCGCGTCGTCCGCGCCTGCCGTGATGCGGGCCTGGGCAGCGTGGCCGTCTACGCCGACTCCGACCGGGACGCCCTGCACGTCACCCTGGCCGACGAGGCGTACGCCCTGGGTGGCGACACCGCAGCCGAGTCGTACCTGCGGATCGACAAGCTGATCGACGTCGCCGCGCGGGCCGGCGCGGACGCGGTGCACCCCGGGTACGGCTTCCTCTCCGAGAACGCCGACTTCGCCCAGGCGGTCGTCGATGCGGGCCTGACCTGGGTCGGCCCCACCCCGCAGGCGATCCGCGACCTCGGTGACAAGGTCACCGCCCGGCACATCGCCCAGCGGGCCGGCGCTCCCCTGGTCCCCGGCACCGCCGACCCGGTCGCCGGCCCGGAGGAGGTGCTCGCCTTCGCCGCCGAGTACGGCCTGCCGGTGGCCATCAAGGCCGCCTTCGGCGGCGGCGGGCGCGGCCTGAAGGTGGCCCGCACGATGGAGGAGATCCCGCAGCTGTTCGAGTCGGCCACCCGGGAGGCGGTCGCCGCGTTCGGGCGGGGCGAGTGCTTCGTCGAGCGGTACCTGGACAAGCCCCGGCACGTCGAGGCGCAGGTCCTCGCCGACCAGCACGGCAACGTGGTGGTCGTGGGCACCCGCGACTGCTCGCTGCAACGCCGCCACCAGAAGCTGGTGGAGGAGGCGCCCGCGCCGTTCCTCACGGCCGCCCAGCGGGCCCAGATCCACGACAGCGCCAAGGCGATCTGTCGGGAGGCGGGTTACCACGGCGCCGGCACGGTGGAGTACCTGGTGGGCGCGGACGGCACCGTCTCCTTCCTGGAGGTCAACACCCGGTTGCAGGTCGAGCACCCGGTCACCGAGGAGACGGCGGGCATCGACCTGGTCCGCGAGCAGTTCCGGATCGCCGACGGCGAGGAGCTGCGGCTGACCGAGGACCCGGCCCCGCGCGGGCACTCCATCGAGTTCCGGATCAACGGCGAGGACCCGGGCCGCAACTTCCTGCCCGCGCCGGGCACGGTCACCGCGCTGCGGCTGCCCACCGGCCCGGGGGTCCGGGTCGACACCGGCATCTCGGCCGGCGACGTGATCGGCGGCAACTTCGACTCCCTGCTGGCCAAGGTGATCATCAGCGGGGCGACCCGGACCGAGGCGCTGGAGCGGGCCCGGCGGGCGCTGGACGAGATGATCCTCGACGGGATGGCCACGGCCCTGCCGTTCCACCGGCTGGTGGTGCGCGACGAGGCGTTCACCGCCGAGCCGTTCACCGTGCACACCCGGTGGATCGAGACCGAGTTCGACAACACCGTCCCGCCGTTCGCCGCCGCCGCCGGCCCCGCCGAGGGCGCGGCCGAGCGCGAGACCGTCGTGGTCGAGGTGGGCGGCAAGCGGCTGGAGGTGACCCTCCCCGCCGGCCTCGGCTCGGGTACGGCGGCAGCCGCTCCCGCCGGCAGGAAGCCGGCCCGCCGTTCCGGTGGGGCGAAGGCCGCCGCGACGGTCGGCGGCGACGCGCTCACCTCCCCGATGCAGGGCACCATCGTCAAGATCGCCGTGGCGGACGGGGACGCCGTCGCCGAGGGCGATCTCGTCGTCGTCCTGGAGGCGATGAAGATGGAGCAGCCGTTGTACGCGCACAAGGCGGGCACCATCGGTGGCCTCGCGGCCGAGGCCGGGGCGACCATCACCGCCGGCGCGACGATCTGCACCATCGGCTGAGCGCCGCCCGGCCGGCGCGGCCCCAACGGGACGGGCCGGCCTCGCCCTGCCCGGTAGGGGTCTTCCGCTGGTAGGGGGTCTTTTCCGTCACCAGTGGCGGCGGCGCGGCCCGGGGCCGGGAATGATGGCCGGGTGAGGTTCCTTCATGGCGCGGTACCCGCGCACGACCTGACCTACAACGACGTCTTCATGGCGCCGGCCCGCTCGCAGGTCGGCTCCCGGCTGGACGTCGACCTGGCGACCTCGGACGGCACGGGCACCACGATCCCGCTGGTGGTGGCGAACATGACGGCGGTGGCCGGCCGGCGGATGGCCGAGACCGTGGCCCGGCGCGGGGCCATCGCGGTGATCCCGCAGGACATCCCGATCGAGGTGGTGGCCAACGTCGTCGAGTGGGTCAAGCGGCGGCACCTCGTGTACGACACGGCGATCACCCTCGGCCCGACCGACACCGTCGGCGACGCCATCCACCTGCTGCCGAAGCGCTCGCACGGCGCGGTGGTGGTGGTCGACGAGCAGGAGCGCCCGCTGGGCGTGGTGACCGAGGCGGACACCGTCGGGGTGGACCGGTTCGCCCAGCTTCGGCACGTGATGTCGACCGAGCTGCACACGGTGCCGTCGGACGCGGATCCGCGTACCGGATTCGACCGGCTCTCGGCGGGCCGGCGGCGGCTCGCGCCGGTGGTGGACGGCGCGGGCCGGCTGGTCGGGGTGCTGACCCGCAAGGGCGCGCTGCGCGCGACCCTCTACCGGCCGGCGGTGGACGACCGGGGCCGGTTGCGGATCGCGGCGGCCGTGGGGATCAACGGCGACGTCACCGGCAAGTCCGCCGCGCTGCTGGCGGCCGGGGTGGACACCCTGGTGGTGGACACCGCGCACGGCCACCAGGAGCGGATGCTGGCCGCGCTGCGGTCGGTCCGCGCGCTCGACCCGGGCGTCCCGATCGCGGCCGGCAACGTGGTCACCGCCGACGGGGTACGCGACCTGGTCGCCGCCGGTGCGGACATCGTGAAGGTGGGCGTCGGGCCGGGCGCGATGTGCACCACCCGGATGATGACCGGGGTGGGGCGGCCGCAGTTCTCGGCGGTGCTCGACTGCGCGACGGCGGCCCGGGAGCTGGGCCGGCACGTCTGGGCCGACGGCGGGGTGCGACACCCCCGCGACGTGGCGCTGGCGCTGGCGGCCGGGGCGTCGAACGTGATGATCGGTTCCTGGTTCGCCGGCACGTACGAGTCGCCGGGGGATCTCTACACCGACGCGGACGGGCGGCGCTACAAGGAGAGCTTCGGGATGGCGTCGTCGCGGGCGGTCAGCGCGCGCACCGGCGACGACAGCCCGTTCGACCGGGCCCGCAAGGCGGTCTTCGAGGAGGGCATCTCCTCGGCGCGGATGTACCTGGACCCGAACCGCCCCGGCGTGGAGGACCTGATCGACGAGATCATCGCGGGGGTGCGCAGCGCCTGCACGTACGCGGGCGCGCGGGACCTGACCGAGTTCCACGACCGGGCGCTGGTCGGGGTGCAGAGCACGGCCGGCTACACCGAGGGGATGCCGCTGCCGACGAGCTGGTGACCGGCTCGCCGGGCGGGGCCTCGGTCGGCCCGGCCCGGCCAGCCGGAGAGCGGACGGCGTGCGGCGGTGGCGCTCAGTCGGTGGCCCGCGCCGCCGGGCCGCCCTCGGCGGCGGCAGCCCGACCGGCGTCGACTTCGGCGCTGGCGTCGGTGGCGGTGGCGGTGGCGGTGGCCTTCTCGGCGGTGGCGTCGTCGGCGGTGGCGTCGTCGGCGTCGGCGGTGGCGTCGTTGGCGCGGGGAAGCCGGGCGCAGGCGACCAGGCCGATCAGCAGGAAGCCGGCGGCGGCGAAGGCCGCGTACCGGGTGGCCTCGGAGAAGGCGGCCTTGGCCTCCTCGGCGATCGCGGCGGTGCGCGGGTCGTCGGCCAGCCCGCCGATGGCCGCGCCGGCGCTCTCCTTCACCGCGGTGACCACCCCGTCGCGTTGGTCGGCGCTCAGGCCGGGCTGGTCGGCGAGGCGGTCGCCCAGGATGCCGCCGAGGCCGGCGAAGAGCACCGTGCCGAGCACGGCGATGCCGAGCGCGGAGCCCACCTGCCGGGCGGTGCTCTGCAGGGCGGAGCCCTGACCGCTGCGCCGCACCGGCACCTCGGCCAGGGAGACCCCGGTGAGCTGGGCGGTGGCCAGGCCGACGCCGACGCCGTAGACGAAGAGGAAGCCGACCGGGGCCCACCAGGTGGTGTCCGGGGCGACCACGAGCCCCAGCCCGGCCACGCCGACCAGCTCGGCGGCGACCCCGAGCTGGACGACCCGGACCGGGCCGACCCGCCGGGTCAGGGCCGCGCCGAGTCCGCTGGCCAGGAAGCTGCCAAGCGCCAGCGGCAGCAGCGCCACGCCGGTGCCGAACGCGCTGTAGCCGAGGACGTTCTGGAACCACAGTGGCAGGGCGAAGAGCAGCCCGAACTCGCCCAGGCTGACGATCGCGGCGGCCAGGATGCCGGTGCGGAACGAACGGATGCCCAGCAGCGACACGTCGAGCAGGGCGACCCGGCCGGCGCGGTTGCGGCGCACCTGGTGGGCCACGAAGGCGCCGAGCGCGGCGAGGCCGAGCAGCCCGGCCACCGGCACGGGCGAGATCGGGGCGGTCCAGTCCAGCCCGAAGAGGCTGAACGGCCGCTCCCGCGCCCACCAACCGTAGGTGCGTCCCTCGATGAGGGCGAAGACCACGCCGGTCATGCCGACCACCGACAGCAGCGCGCCGACGAGGTCGACGCCCCGTTCGGCCCGCTCGTCGCGGGACTCGGCGACCAGCGCCAGGGTGACCGCGACGACGACGATCCCGACCGGGACGTTGATGCCGAAGGCCCACCGCCACGAGTATTCGGTGGTCAGCCAGCCCCCGAGCAGCGGCCCGAGGGCGGCGGAGCCGCCGATGGTGGAGCCCCAGACCGCGAAGGCGATGCCGCGCTCGCGGCCGACGAAGTTGGCGTTGAGCAGGGAGATCGAGGTGGGCAGCATCATCGCCCCGCCGACGCCCTGGAGCACGCGGGCGCCGATCAGCGTCTCGCCTGAGCCGGCCAGCGCGGCGAGGACGCTCGCGGCGACGAAGACGCCCACCCCCGCGACGAACATCCGCCGCCGCCCCGCCCGGTCGGCGAGGCGCCCGGCGACCAGCAGCAACGCCGCGAAGACCAGGGTGTACGCCTCCTGCACCCACTGTGCGTCGGTGGAGGTGATACCCAGGTCCTCGATGATCTGCGGCACGGCGACGTTCACGATCGTGGCGTCCACGATGATCATTGCCACGCCGAGGCTGATCGCCAGCAGCCCCCACCAGCGGCCGGCTCCCTGTCCATATTTCACGCCTGCCAAGATACTTGACGGGCGAGCTTTCCGCCGATCGGCCGGCCCGTGGCTTCCCGCCGCGATGCGGCCGGGCACCGCCGCCACCCGTTCGGGTGACGCGCGACAAATTCGTTTGGGCCCTGACTATCAGGGGGCTAACCTCGCCGCATGGACGGGATAATCGGGGCGGGGGACGTGCCGCTCGGTCGGCTGCTGGTGACCGCCGGTCACATTGTCGGCCAACGATGGAACCGCCACCTGGCCGAGGAGCACGGCCTCACCCAGGCCGGCATGGGCACCCTGATCACCCTCGCCCGGCACGGCGAGCTGCCGCACCGGGCGGTCGCCGAGCGCTGCTTCGTCCGGCCGGCCACCCTCACCGGAATCATCGACACGCTGGAACGCGACGGCCTGGTGGAACGGCACCGCGACGACGCCGACCGACGCAGCGTACGGCTGGCCCTGACCCCCGCCGGCCGGGAGCGGGTCGCCAAACTCATCGCCCTGATGCGCAACACCGGGCCACTGACCTCGATCGACGCCGACCCCGCGAAGGCGGCCATCATCCGGCAGTTCCTGTTCGAGGTCATCGCCAGTGGAGAGGAGCCACAGATGACGGGTCCCGACGCGAGACCGGAGGGCCGGGCATGCTGATCCGGCTGCTCCGCACCCACCTGCGTCCCTACCATCGGCCGCTGGCGGCGGTGGTGGCGTTCCAGTTCGTCGGCACGATCGCCTCGCTCTACCTGCCGAGCCTCAACGCCGACATCATCGACCAGGGCGTGGCCCGCAGCGACACCGGCTACATCCTGCGCACCGGCGGCTGGATGCTGCTGGTCAGCCTCGTCCAGATCGCCTGCTCGGTCGCCGCGGTCTACCTCGGCGCGCGGACGGCGATGGGCTTCGGCCGGGACGTGCGGGGGGCGCTCTTCAGCCACGTCAACCGCTTCTCCGCCCGCGAGGTGGCCCGGTTCGGCGCCCCCTCGTTGATCACCCGCAACACCAACGACGTGCAACAGGTGCAGATGCTGGTGCTGATGAGCTGCACCATGCTGGTCACCGCGCCGATCATGAGCGTCGGCGGGGTGGTGATGGCGCTACGCGAGGACGTCGGGCTCTCCTGGCTGCTGCTGGTCTCCGTGCCGGTGCTGGCCATCCTGGTCGGGTTGATCGCCCGACGCATGGTCCCCGGCTTCCGGCTCATGCAGACCCGGATCGACACCGTCAACCGGGTGCTGCGCGAGCAGATCACCGGCATCCGGGTGGTCCGGGCGTTCGTCCGCGAGCCGTACGAGACCGAGCGGTTCGGCCGCGCCAACGCCGACCTCACCGCGACCGCCCTGCGCATCGGCCGGCTGATGGCCCTGATCTTCCCGGTGGTGATGCTGGTCCTCAACCTCTCCAGCGTCGCGGTGCTGTGGTTCGGCGCGCAACGCGTCGACGCCGGTCAGATCCAGGTCGGCGCGCTCGCCGCCTTCCTGCAGTACCTGATGCAGATCCTGATGGCGGTCATGATGGCCACCTTCATGTTGATGATCGTGCCGCGCGCCGCCGTCTGCGCCGAGCGGATCGTCGAGGTGCTCGACACCGACTCGTCGGTGGTCCCGCCGACCGCGCCGGTCACCGAGGTCGCCGGCCGGGGCGAGCTGGAGCTGCGCGACGTGCGCTTCCAGTACCCGGGGGCGAGCGAGCCGGTGCTGCACGACATCTCGTTCCGGATCACGGCCGGTCGCACCACGGCGATCATCGGCAGCACCGGGTCCGGCAAGACCACCCTGCTCAGCCTCATCCCCCGGCTGGTCGACGCCACCGCCGGCGAGGTGCTGGTCGACGGGGTGGACGTCCGTGACCTGGCCCCCGACGAGCTGTGGCGGCGCATCGGCCTGGTGCCGCAGCGGCCGTACCTGTTCACCGGCACGATCGCCAGCAACCTGCGGTACGGCAACCCGGACGCGGGCGACGAGGAGCTCTGGGCCGCCCTGGAGGTCGCCCAGGCCCGGGACTTCGTCGCCGAGCTGTCCGAGGGGCTGTACGCCCCGATCGCGCAGGGCGGCACCAACGTCTCCGGCGGGCAGCGGCAACGCCTGGCCATCGCCCGCGCCCTGGTCCGCCGCCCGGAGATCTACCTTTTCGACGACTCGTTCTCGGCGCTCGACCTCAGCACCGACGCCCGCCTGCGGGCGGCGCTGCGGCCGGTCACCGCGGACGCGGCCGTGCTGATCGTGGCCCAACGGGTCTCCACGATCATCGACGCCGACCAGATCATCGTGCTCGAGGACGGGGGCATCGTCGGGATGGGCCGACACGCCGAACTGTTGCAGGACTGCCCGACGTACGCGGAGATCGTCGCCTCCCAGCAGACCGCGGGGGTGCCGGCATGACCGCCGTACCGGCGCAGAAGCCCTCGGCCCCGCAACCGGCCGACGCGCAGGGCCCACCGAGACGACTACCCCCGGCCGCGCAGCGCGGTGGCCCGCCGTGGGCCGCCGGTATGCCGGCGGAGAAGTCGATGAACTTCGGGCCGTCGGCCCGGCGGCTGCTGGGCCGGCTACGCCCGCATCGTCTCCCGCTCCTCGCCGCCGTCGGCCTCGCCGTGGTCAGCGTCGCGTTCAGCGTGTACGGGCCCAAGGTCCTCGGTCACGCCACCGACCTGATCTTCAGCGGGGCGCTCGGCCGCCAACTGCCCGCCGGCACCACCGCCGAGCAGGCCGTGGCGGCGGCGCGCGCCGCCGGCAACGACAACTTCGCCAACATGCTCGCCCGGATGGACGTGGTGCCCGGGGCGGGCATCGACTTCACCGCGCTGAGCCGGGTGCTGCTGCTGGCGCTCGGGCTCTACCTGACGGCCGGCCTGCTGCTGTGGTGGCAGGGCTGGCTGCTCAACGACGTGGTGCAGCGCACCACGCTGCGCCTGCGCGCCGACGTGGAGGAGAAGCTCAACCGGCTGCCGCTGCCGTACTTCGACAAGCAGCCCCGCGGCGAGCTGCTCAGCCGGGTCACCAACGACATCGACAACATCTCGCAGACCCTGCAGCAGACCCTGAGCCAGCTGCTCACCTCGCTGCTCACCCTCGTCGGCGTGCTGGTCATGATGTTCTGGATCTCGCCGCTGCTGGCCCTGGTCGCCCTGGTCGCGGTGCCGCTGTCGGTGCTGGTGACCGGCCAGATCGCCAAGCGGTCGCAGCGGAAGTTCGTCGCCCAGTGGAAGCACACCGGCGAGCTCAACGGCCAGATCGAGGAGGCGTTCAGCGGCCACGAGCTGGTCAAGGTCTTCGGCCGGCAGCGCGAGGTGGAGGCCGACTTCACCGCCAAGAACGAGGAACTCTTCCGGGCCAGCTTCGGCGCGCAGTTCATCTCCGGGATCATCATGCCGGCGATGATGTTCGTCGGGAACCTCAGCTACGTGGCGATCGCCGTGGTCGGCGGGCTGCGGGTGGCCTCGGGGACGATGAGCCTCGGCGACGTGCAGGCGTTCATCCAGTACTCCCGGCAGTTCACCCAGCCGCTCACCCAGGTCGCCGCGATGGCCAACCTGCTGCAGTCCGGGGTGGCCTCCGCGGAGCGGGTCTTCGCCGTCCTCGACGCGCCGGAGCAGAGCGCCGACCCGGCGGTGCCGGCCCGGGTCACCGACCCGCACGGCCGGGTCGAGTTCGCGCACGTCTCCTTCCGGTACGAGCCGGACAAGCCGCTGATCTCCGACCTGTCGCTGGTCGCCGAGCCGGGGCACACGGTGGCCATCGTCGGGCCGACCGGGGCGGGCAAGACCACCCTGGTCAACCTGATCATGCGCTTCTACGAGCTGGACGCCGGCCGGATCACCCTCGACGGGGTGGACGTGACCACCCTGAGCCGGGCCGACCTGCGCGGCCGGGTCGGCATGGTGCTGCAGGACACCTGGCTCTTCGGCGGCACCATCCGCGACAACATCGCCTACGGCCGGCCGGGCGCCAGCGAGGAGGAGATCGTCGCCGCCGCCCGGGCCACCTTCGTCGACCGCTTCGTGCGCAGCCTCCCCGACGGCTACGACACCCTCATCGACGAGGAGGCCAGCAACATCAGCGCCGGCGAGAAGCAGCTCATCACCATCGCGCGGGCGTTCCTGGCCGAGCCGTCGCTGCTGATCCTCGACGAGGCGACCAGCTCGGTGGACACCCGCACCGAGGTGCTGCTCCAGCGGGCCATGGCGGCGCTGCGCTCGGACCGGACCAGCTTCGTGATCGCCCACCGGCTCTCCACGATCCGTGACGCCGACCTGATCCTGATGATGGAGAACGGCAGCATCGTCGAGCAGGGCACGCACGAGGATCTGCTGGCCGCCCGGGGGGCGTACCACCGGCTCTACCAGTCCCAGTTCACCCGCCCCGACCCGGTGGTTTCGCTCGACGCCGAGCCCCAGCCCGCCAGCGTGCAGGGCTGACGGTCGTGGCGACGGACGACGGGCCCGGGGCAGGGAGCGCGTGGACGGGCCGGTGAGCGCGGGCAGCGGGGGCGGGCCGCCGGCACGGGACCTGCCGGCGGCCCGCGGCGGCCCGGTCGTCACGACCGAGAGGCCCGACGCACCCGTGCCGCGCCGACAACGGTACGCCGACCACCGCCCCGGCGTCGCCCACCCACGGCGATCCGCCGAGGTCGGCAAGGGCGGCGGGCCTGCTCCGCGCCGGTCGGGTCCGGTCGTGGCGATGGTCACCAGCGGCGGGGGTGCGCACCGGTGATGCCGGCCACACGGCCAGGCTCGGTGGATCCGATCCGCCGGCCCCGGCCCCTGGCGCACCCGATCGGCCGAACCCGGCAAGGTGGCAGTCGTGCCTGAGCTCCTCACCCACGTGGCGTCGCCGCTCTGGGCCTACCTGGCGCTGCTCGGCCTGCTGGCCGTCGACGCCTTCGTGCCGATCGTGCCCACCCAGCTCGTGATGATCACCGGCGGGGCGCTCACCGTCTACGGCGGGCTGAACCTGCCGCTGACCATCGGGGTCGGCGCGCTCGGCGTCTTCGCCGGCGACGTGGCCTGTTACCTGCTCGGCCGCAGCGCCCCGCAGCGCCGACGCCGGCCGCCCACCGAGCCGGGCCGGGCCCGGCGGATGGCCGGCCGCGCCACCCGGGGGCTGCGCCGGCCCGGACCGTTGGTGATCCTGCTCTGCCGGTTCGTGCCCGGCGGGCGGATGGCCGCCTGCTTCGCCGCCGGGCGCAGCCGCTACCCGTACCGGCTCTTCCTCACCTACGAGACGGTGGCGGCGGCCGGCTGGGCCACCTACGGGGCGCTGATCGGCCACCTGGGCGGGACGGCGCTGACCGACTCCGCCTGGCACCTGCTGGTCGTCGCGGGCGCGGCGGCGGCCGGCTTCGCGGTCGCCGGGTGGGCGATGACGGCGTTCGGCGCCCGCACCGGCCGCCCCGGCGCCCGCACCGACGACTCCGGCACGCCCGCCGCGGAGACCCCGGCGGCTACTCCAGCTCGTGGAGCATGAGCTGGCGGGCGGCCTCCGTGATGGAGCCCGACAGGCTCGGGTAGATGGTGATGGTGTGGGCCAGCTCGTTGACCGTGAGGTTGTTCTCCACCGCCATCGTGATCGGCAGGATCAGCTCGCTGGCCTTCGGGGCGACCACCACGCCGCCGACGACCTGACCGCTGGCCGGGCGGCAGAAGAGCTTGACGAAGCCGTCGGCCAGGTCGTCCATCTTCGCTCGGGCGTTGCCGGCCAGCGGCAGCATCACCTGCCGGGCCGGGATCTTGCCGGCGTCCACCTCGTCCTGGGAGACGCCGACGGTGGCCAGCTCCGGGTCGGTGAAGACGTTCGCCGAGACCGTACGCAGCCGCAGGGGCCGGACCGCCTCGCCGAGCGCATGCCACATCGCGATCCGCCCCTGCATCGCGGCGACGCTGGCCAGTGGCAGCACGCCGGTGCAGTCGCCGGCGGCGTAGACGCCCGGCACGTTGGTCCGCGACACCCGGTCGACGGCGACGTAGCCACCCCGGGCCAGCTCCACGCCGTACTCGGCGAGGCCGAGGCCGGCCGTGTTGGGGATCGAGCCGACCGCGATCAGCGCGTGTGAGCCGGGCACCAGCCGACCGTCGGAGAGCTCGACCTCCACCCCGTCGGCGGTGCGGCGCACGGCCTCGGCGCGGGAGTTGTTGAGGATCGTCATTCCCCGGGCGCGGAAGACCCGCTCGATGGCCATGGCCGCGTCGGCGTCCTCGTGCGGCATCACCCGGTCCCGGCTGGAGACGAGGGTGACCTCGACCCCCATGGCCAGGTACGCGCTGGCGAACTCGGCGCCGGTCACGCCGGAGCCGACCACGATCAGGTGCTCGGGGAGCTCGGGCAGGTCGTACACCTGCCGCCAGGTGAGGATGCGCTCGCCGTCGGGCTGGGCGGTGGGCAGCCGGCGCGGGGTGGCGCCGGTGGCGACCAGCACGGTGGAGGCGTTGACCGGGTACTTCTCGCCCCCGTCGGCGGGGGTGACGACGACCTGGTGGGTGTGGCCGAGCATGTCCTCGCCGAGCCGGGCCGTCCCCGCCACGAAGTTCACGCCGGCCTTGACCAGCTTGGCGTGGATGTCGGCGGACTGGTGCAGGGCGAGCCGCTTGACCCGCTCGTGCACCGTGCGCGCGTCGACGGTGACCGCCTCCAGGCCGTCGGAGTGCACCCCGAACTCCTCGGTGTCCCGGTACCCGGTGACCACCTGTGAGCTGGCGATGAAGGTCTTGGACGGCACGCAGTCGGAGAGCACGCAGGCGCCACCGGCCCCCTCGGCCTCCACCACGGTGACATCAGCGTCCAGCTGGGCGGCGACCAGGGCCGCCTCGTACCCGGCCGGCCCCCCGCCGATGATCACGATCTGGCTCACGGCTATCGCTCCTCGTCCATGGTCACGGTGACTTTCTTCTCCCCGACGCGTCCGACACGCACCGTCGTATTCTCCCCCACCCGTCCGCCGGGCTATCGTCATCGCCGTGCGTCACTACGCCGCCTACGGCTCAAACCTGGACCCTGCCCGGATGCGTGCCTATTGTCCGCATTCCCCGATGGTGGGCATCGGCTGGCTGGAAGGCTGGCGGCTCACCTTCGCCGGCGCGGACGTCGTCGGCTGGGAGGGGGCGGTCAGCACGATCGTCGAGTCCCCCGGCGACCGCGTCTTCGTGGCGCTCTACGACATCCACTCCTTCGACGCCGCCCAGCTCGACGAGATCGAGGGGGTGACCGCCGAGACGTACCGCAAGCTGCACGTGCGGGTCTCCACCCTCGACGGCGACGTCACCGCCTGGGTCTACGTCTTCGACGGGTACGAGGGCGGCCTGCCGACGGCGTGGTACCTGTCGGAGATCGCGAACGCGGCCGAGAAGGCGGGCGCGCCCGACGACTACGTCAGCGAGCTGCGGTCCCGACCCACCGGCACCGCGTCGGCGTAGCGCGTCTGGCACGCCCCCCAGTCTGCTCCGCCCGCCGGGCGGGCCACCCGCCGCCCCCGCCCCGGGTCACCCGCCCCACAGCGGCGGGTGCCGGGCGGTCAGCCGGCCGCGGCGACGACCAGCTCGTACAGGTCGATGGTGCGGTCCTCGCGCAGGCCCACGGAGCGGTAGAGGGAGAGCGGGCCGGTCGGGTTGGCCAGGTCGACGCCGAGACCGGCGAAGGCCCGGCCCTTCGCCGCGTACCGGTGGAACGCCCGCAGCAGCAGCGCCGCGCCGACGCCCCGCTTGCGCGCCCCGGGGAGCACGGCCAGGCTCTTGACGAACCCCTCGTCCCGGTCGAGCGCCTGGTCGGAGGATTGGAGCACGCCGACCGGGGCGCCGTCGGCCTCGGCGAAGAACCACTCGTCCCAGGCGGAGTCGTCGCCGACCCGGGCCCGCCACCGGTCGTACGGCAGCGGCTCGTAGTCGCCGAGGTCCCGGAACGCGGTGTCGTAGACCCGGTGGAACTCCCGCAGGTCCGCCTCGTCGCCGCCGCGCACCTGACGGATCGTCACCCCGGCGGGCGGGGCGGGCGGCTGCGCCGGCAGGTCGGCCAGCCGGCGGCGCATCCGGACGTACCGCTTGGTGTAGGTGAACCCGCGTTCGAGCAGGGCCGCGCGCCACTGGCGCTCGGGCGGGCAGGCCACGCAGCGGACCGTCAGGGCCGGCAGCCCGCGCTCGGCGGCCCGCTCGGCCACCCGGGCGAGCTGCCGGTCCAGCAGCGGCGTCTGGACGGCCCGGCCCGCCACCGGGTCGGCGAAGACGTCGACGAACTCCCGCCCGACGCCGGTGGGGTTCTCCACGGTGGCCCAGGCGACCACCGTGCCGAGCGGGTCGAGCCCGAGCCAGCAGTCCCGCTCCGGGTCGACGTACGGCGCGGTCAGCGCGGCCTGCACGTCCTCGGCGTCGAAGTCCGGGTAGCCGATCGCGTAGGTGTCGGCGGCGTGCACCACCGCGAGGATCGACGGCACGTCGTCGAGGGTCGGGCGACGCGCGCCCCAGCCAACGGGAAGGGTCACCGCGCGATCCTGGCAGCCGCCCGCCGCCCGCGCCGCCCATTTTTCCCCCGGCAGAGCGGGTGCGCGGCGGGCCTCAGGAAGGGGCTCTGCCCTGCGCGCGGGCGCGGGCGGTGGCCAGCAGGTCCAGCAGCGCCGGCCCCTCGGCCGCGCCGAGGGCGCCGAACCCGACCGAGGCCAGCCGGTCGGTCACCGCGTCCGCCCAGAGCCGACGCCGCACCTGCGGGCCGATCCGCGGGTACGGCGGCGGCCAGCCGCAGGCCACCGCGCTGTGCTCGCCCCCGGGGCCGGCGAGCAGCGCCTCCAGCGGGGTCAACCCGGCAACCCGCACCGCGATCAGGTACGCCCCGGCGAAGTGCTCGCGCAGCAGCAGCAGGCCGACGGCGGCCCGCGCGCCCGGCGCGTCGCCCGGTGGGGTCATGGCCCGGCGGGCGGCGAAGAGCGGCATCCCGGTGGGGTCCGCCGCGTCGACCACCCGGTCCAGCAGCCCGGCCAGCCGCTCCACCCCGGGCAGGCCGGCGAGGGTCTGCTCGCCCCAGCGGCAGCATTCGGCGAGGTTCGCGGCGGCCACCTCCAGCGGGGGGATCCGGCGGGCCCCGCTCTCCCAGCCGTCGGCGACGGCGTCCGGGGCGATGAAGCCGAGCGCGGCGGCCACCGTCGGGGTGCGGACGTCACCCAGGGCCCCGGCCCGGCCGAGCAGGTGGAAGGCCCAGCCGGAGATGCCCAGCAGCCGGGCCCGGTGCAGCCGCCCGGGGCAGCGTTTGAACAGCTTCCCGAGCTCCAGCACGTCCGGCCGGCTCGCGGCGGCGACCTGCTCCGGCGTCATCGTCACTCAGTGCGCCCCTTCGTCGTCGGCGGCGGCGGCCCGGCCGGCGTCATCGTCGGCGACCCGGTCGTCGGCAGGTCGGTCGGCGGCGGCCCGTTCGTCGGCGTCGATGGCCTCGAGCGCCCCCTCGACCTCGCCGGTGTGCCGCCGGGCGGCGGTCAGGGCGCGTTCGGCCGCCCGCCGGGCCAGCTTGCGGCGGCTGAGTTCCTGCTCGGCCTCGGCGCGTCGCCGTTCCAGCTCGGCCAGCGAACGCTCGATGTCGGCCAGTTTCTCGACGCCGTCGTGCTCGGCGTCCGCCGCGCCGGTCAGCTCCGCCGCCGCCCGCTCCTGGTCGGTACGCGCCTTGGCCAGTTCCCGGTGCAGCGCCCGCCGCTGCCGGTCCCGCTCGGCGGCCTTCTTGGCGGCGGCCTTCTTGGCGGTCTTGGCCGCGGCCTTGTCGGCGGCCTTGTCGGCGGCCTTGTCGGCGGCCTCCTTGCCGCCCTTCCTGCCGCCCCCGCCGGCGGTCTCCTTGCCGGCGCCGCCGGCGGTCTTCTTGCCGCCCCGGTCGGCGGTCTCCTTGCCGCCCCCGCCGGCGGTCTCCGTGCCGCCCCGGTCGGCGGCGCTGCCGTCCCGGTCGCCGGCCCTGCCGCCCCGGTCGGCGGTGCGGTCGGTGGTGACCGGTGTCGGTGCCTCGCCGCCGGTGATCAGCCTGAGCTGTGGGCGGGGCACCTCGCCGAAGCCGGCGTAGCTGGCGGCCCGCAGCAGCCGGCCGGAGCGCACCTGCTCGGCGACGCCGGCGTCGGCCAGCGCGGCGTTGAGCGTCGACTCCACCTCGGCCAGCGGCAGCTTCCCGCCCGGCGGGCCGCCCTCGACGTCGGCGGCCAGCTGCCGTACCTCGGTGACCAGGGCCGCGACCAGCGCCCGGCGCTGGGCGGAGAGCTCCCGCAGCCGGGGGCCGCGCAGGTCGCGTTGGGCAGCGCGCAGCGCCTCGGCGAGCTGGGCCAGGTCGGCGACGAGGTCGGGGCGGCGGAGGGCCAGCAGGTTGACCAGCCAGGCGGCCACCGTGGGGCGGCGCAACCGGGCGATCTCGCGGGCGGTGGCCGGGTCGCCGGCGCGACGGGCCTCCGCCACGGCGGCGTCGCGGGTGGCGACGAAGCGCTCCGGCGGCTCGCGGTAGAGCCGTCGGGTCAGCTCCTCGGGGGGCGGCACCGGGTCAGGCGTCGAGCCGGCTGCCCGGCTCGAGACGCTGGTAGTCGGTGTGGCACAGCGCCGCGTACTGGCGGTCGAGCACCGCGAGGCCGTTGGCGTTGAGCAGCCCGTCGTGCAGGGCGAACGCGCGGCGCGGGGCGACCGCGCGGATGAAGTCGAGCACCTCGGAGAACTTCGACCAGGGGGCGTGGATCGGCGCGAAGAGCGTGTCGACCCGGACGTCCTCCGGCACCACGAGGGAGTCGCCGGGGTGGTAGACCACGCCGCCGAGCAGGTATCCCAGGTTGTCCACCACCGGGATGTCCGGGTGGATGACGGCGTGCCGCCCGCCGTACGCCCGCACGGCCACGCCGGCGGCGGTGAACGACTGCCCGGGGGTCACCGGCTCCAGCGCCTCGGCCGCGTCGCCGAGCACGCCGGCCAGGCTGGCCGGGCCGTGGATGCGCAACGGCCGGCGGTCGAGCTGCCGGGTGACCGCCTCGACGTCCAGGTGGTCGGGGTGCTCGTGGGTGATCAGCACCGCGTCCGCCCCGTCCAGCGCCGCCGGGTCGCTGAAGCCGCCCGGGTCGACGACCAGCACCCCGGCGTCGTCCTCGACGCGCAGGCACGAGTGGGCGTACTTGGTCAGCTGCATCGTGGCTCCCTCGATTATCGAATCGTGACGTTCCTGAGCGCAGTCTGCCGGAACCCCCGGGCCACCGCCCCGCGTCTGACGTAACGCCCGAGTGGGCCGAGGAAATGGGGGGCGCAGTGGACGGACAGGTAGGACGACGGTTGCTGGCGGCGGTCGGGGTGGTGGCGCTGCTCGCGGTGGGCGGGTGCGGAGCACTCGGCGACGATCGTTCGTCGAAGGACTCGGCGGACACCGCGCCGCAAAGGGCGGCGCCGCAGGAGGGCAAGGACACCAACGGGGCCAAGCCCGGCACGGACGGGCCGAAGGCCGGCGCGGGCGGCGGAGCGCCCGATCTGCGGGTCGACCAGAAGTCGATCGTCTACACCGGAAGCATGCAGGTCCGGGTCGACGAGGTGGACGCCGCCGCCCGGTCCGCCGTCACGGTGGCGACCACGGCCGGGGGCTTCGTCGGCGGCGACGAGCGGCGCAGCACCGGCGACAACGCGTGGGCGAAGCTGGAGCTGCGGGTGCCGGCGGCGCGGTTCAACCCCGTGCTGGACGAGCTGGCGAAGCTGGGTCAGGAGGTTTCCCGGTCGATCAGCGCGGAGGACGTGACCGAGCAGGCCGTGGACCTGGACGCCCGGATCGCCACCCAGCGCGCCCGGGTGGAGAGCGGGCGCAAGCTGCTGGCCCGCGCCAACTCGATCGACGATCTGGTGTCGCTGGAGAGCGAGGTGGCCCGGCGGGAGGCCGACCTGGCGTCGCTGGAGGCGAAGAAGCGCCGGCTGGCCGACCTGACGGCGCTCTCCACCATCACCCTCAACCTGGTCGGCAAGGACGCCCGGCCCTCGGACGAGGAGTCGGAGGCGGGCTTCCTGACCGGCCTGGAAGGCGGCTGGAAGGCGTTCACCGCGTCGGTGACCGTCCTGCTCACCGTCCTCGGCGTGCTGCTGCCCTGGGCGGTGGCCCTCGGCGCGCCCGTCGCGCTGCTGGTGCTGCTGCTGCGCCGACGCCGGCGCCAGCGTCGGCCGGCGCCGGCGGCAACGTTCAGCGAGCCGCCGCGAGTGCCCGCAGCGCGGTCTGAACCATGAGTCGTACGCCGAACCCGATCGCCCGCTCGTCGACGTCGAACGAGGCCCGGTGCAGGTCGATGTTGGGGCCGGAGCGGCCGACGCCGAGGCGGGCCAGCGCGCCGGGGACGTACTCCAGGTACCAGGAGAAGTCCTCACCGCCCATGCTCTGCGGGGTCTCCGCGACGCCGTCGGGGCCGAGCGCCGCGACGGTGGCGGCGGTCAGCACCTGGATCGCCCGCGCGTCGTTGCTGACCGGCGGGCGACCGCGCAGGTATTCCAGGTCGACGGTGGCCCCGGTGGGGGCGATGACGTCCCGGACCACCTGAGTAACGATCTCGGGGGCCTGCTCCCAGGTGTCGCGGTCCATCACCCGCAGGGTGCCGGAGGCGCTCGCCTCGGAGGGGATGACGTTGTACTGGGTGCCGGCCGAGGCGTGGCCGAAGACCAGCAGCAGCCCGCTGTTGGCCGGCACCCGGCGACTGACCAGGGCGGGCACCTCGGTGACCAGCCGGCCGAGCGCGTCGACCAGGTCGACGGTCAGGTGCGGCCGGGCGGTGTGCCCGCCCGGCCCGGTGAGCCGGACGGTGACGTTGTCGGCGGCGGCGGTGATCGGGCCGACCCGCAGGCCGACTTTGCCGGCCGGCTGGTTGGGGTCGCAGTGCAGGGCGAAGATCTGCACCACGTCGTCCAGGCCGCCGGCCTCGATGACCTCCAGCGAGCCGCAGGGCAGGATCTCCTCGGCCGGCTGGAAGATCAGCCGGACCCGGCCGTCCAGCTCGCCGAGGTCGGCGAGCTGGGCCAGCAGCATGCCGACGCCGAGCAGCACCGTGGTGTGCACGTCGTGGCCGCAGGCGTGGCAGACGCCGTCGTGGGTCGACCGGTAGGGCACGTCCTTGACGTCGGTCAGGGGCAGCGCGTCGATGTCGGCGCGCAGCGCGACCACCGGGCCGTCGGGGCGCCCGTCGATGTCGCAGATGACCCCGTTGCCCTTCGGCAGCAGGCGCGGGCTCAGCCCGGCGAGGGAGAGCTCGCGGGCGATCAGGGCGGCGGTCTCGAACTCCTCGCCGGAGAGCTCCGGGTGGGAGTGGATGTGCCGTCGGGTGGCGATCAGCCCGGGTATCCGCAGGGCGAGCAGGTGGTCCAGCTCGAAGGGGAGGGGCTGGGACCCGGACGGGGCTTCCGGCCAGGCCGACGACGCCAGCTGGCCGCCGTTCGGCAGCGTCAACGCACTCGTCACGTCGAAATCTCGATCACTAGAAATGGATGGATCATGAGGGAGGACAGCAGACAGACTAGACCTCCGGTGGTGACGCTGTGCAACTTCAATCCCGTAATGATCAGACCGCGCAGCGTCACGAAAGCCCTGGTCCAAGGGCTCCACAATCTGCGGGACAGCAGGTAGATCATGCTCGTAAGCCATCATCTGCCCCACACCTCCTACAACCCGTAATCGACCGGCGGTCACGAAATCGCCGTCGATCCGAGGCCGTCGCTTCCCGAATTGTCGCATTAGTGGCTTGCCACAACTGCCACTCGGACAATTAACCGACTGCGGTCGACGGCCGGAATTCATCCGACGGTGACATGGCCCGAAGCCACGCTCGCGGACACCCTGTCCGCCCCTGTCGCCGGGAGGGATACCCCCGCTGCCGGGCGGGCACACACCCGAGCCGACGACGCCGATCGGCGTCGCGGCCGTCGGTGGCGCGCGGGCGGGCCGAGGGGTGAGGCCCCGACCGCCCACCCGACCCTAGCCCCGGGCGCGACGGCATGCGACCCCACTTCCGGACGGCGCGGACCCCCTTCCGGACGGAGAACGCAAGCCGGCCGACCCCACGTCCGGCGTACCGGAGGCGGGGTCGGGCAGGACGCAGCGGTGGGGGCGGGGAAGGCGCAGGAGGCAGGGGCGTCAGAACCGGTCGGTGGGGCGGTAGGTGCCCCAGACCTGGCGCAGGGTGCCGCAGACTTCGCCCACCGTGGCGCGGGCCCGCAGGGCCTCCCGCATCGGGTAGAGCACGTTCTCCGTGCCCTCGGCGGCGACGCGCAGCTCGTCGAGGGCGCGGGCGACGGCCGCCCCGTCGCGCTCCGCGCGCAGCTTGGCCAGCCGCTCGGCCTGCGTCGCCTCGATCGTCGGGTCGACCCGCAGCGGCTCGTACGGCTCGTCGGTGTCGACGGTGAACCGGTTGAGCCCGACCACCACCCGCTCGCCCGAGTCGATCTCCTGGGCGATCCGGTACGCGGACTGCTCGATCTCCCGCTTCTGGAAGCCCGCCTCGATGGCGTCCACCACCGAACCGTGGTCGGCCACCCGCTCCATCAGCTCGACCGCCGCCGCCTCGATCTCGGCGGTCATCGCCTCCACCACGTACGAGCCGGCGAAGGGGTCGACGGTGGCGGTCAGGTCCGTCTCGTACGCCAGCACCTGCTGGGTGCGCAGGGCCAGCCGGGCCGCCTTCTCGGTGGGCAGGGCGATGGCCTCGTCGAAGCTGTTGGTGTGCAGCGACTGGGTGCCGCCGAGCACCGCGGCCAGCCCCTGCACCGCCACCCGGACCATGTTCACCTCGGGCTGCTGGGCGGTGAGCTGCACGCCCGCGGTCTGGGTGTGGAAGCGCAGCATCATCGACTTCGGGTCCTTCGCGCCGAACTCGTCGCGCATCACCCGGGCCCAGATCCGCCGGGCGGCGCGGAACTTCGCCACCTCCTCCAGCAGGGTGGTGCGGGCCACGAAGAAGAACGACAGCCGGGGCGCGAAGTTGTCCACGGCGAGCCCGGCGGCCAGCGCCGCCCGCACGTACTCCACGCCGTTGGCGAGGGTGAAGGCGATCTCCTGCGCGGGCGACGCCCCGGCCTCGGCCATGTGGTAGCCGGAGATGGAGATGGTGTTCCACTTCGGCACCTCCTTGCGGCAGTACGCGAAGGTGTCGGCCACCAGCCGCAGCGAGGGCTTCGGCGGGAAGATGTACGTCCCCCGGGCGATGTACTCCTTGAGGATGTCGTTCTGGATGGTGCCGTTGAGCGCCGCGCCGGGCACCCCGTTCTCCTCGGCGACGAGCTGGTAGAGCAGCAGCAGCACCGAGCCCGGCGCGTTGATCGTCATCGAGGTGGAGACCTTGTCCAGCGGGATGTCGGCGAAGAGTAGCCGCATGTCCTCGATGGAGTCGATCGCCACCCCGACCTTGCCCACCTCGCCGTGGGCGATCGGGTCGTCGGAGTCGTACCCCATCTGGGTGGGCAGGTCGAAGGCGACGGAGAGGCCCATCGTCCCGGCGCGCAGCAGCTGCTGGTAGCGGGCGTTGGACTCGGTGGCGGTGCCGAAGCCGGCGTACTGGCGCATGGTCCACGGCCGCGAGGTGTACATCGTGGGGTAGACCCCCCGCGCGTACGGGAACTCGCCGGGCGCGCCCAGCCGGGAGTCCAGCCCCTCCGGCAGGTCGTCGGCCGTGTAGACGGCCTTGATCGGAAAGCCGGACTCGCTCGGCCGAGGTTCGCTCATCCCCGGATGGTAGGACGCGCGGGCGCACCGACGGGTGAGGGATGGCACACATCGTCGGGCCCCGAGAGCGCGGCCGGAACGTGAACGACCAGGCACGCAGGGTCGAGTTCGGTATTCGTCCGCCGCGTCGGGTTTCGCATCGGGCGTCGGAACCAGCAAGATAGAGGAGTTCTGTCCCAGCCCCCTCGATTTACCCCGGTGGCTTTTCTGTGACTCAGATCCCGACGTGGAGCGGCGGATCGATCAGTCCACCCCACGGACGCGCGGCGCCCGGCACCACCATCGGTGGTCGCTACTCGCTGCGGTCCGCGGTGGGCAACGGCGGCATGGGCACGGTTTGGCGTGCCACGGACACCCTGTTGCGGCGCGACGTGGCCGTCAAGGAGGTCATCCTCCCGCCGGGCCTGGCCCCGAGCGACCGCGACGCGATGTACGAACGCACCCTGCGCGAGGCCCGCGCCGCGGCGGCCATCCAGCATCCGGCCGTGGTCCAGGTGTACGACGTGGTCACCGAGGGTGGCCGCCCCTGGATCGTGATGGAGCTGCTGGACGCCCGCAGCCTGGCCGACATGGTCATCGAGGACGGTCCGATCGCGCCCCGCGCGGTCGCCAAGATCGGCATTGCCCTGCTCGGCGCGCTGGAGGTGGCACACGCGCTCGGCGTGCTGCACCGCGACGTCAAGCCGGCCAACGTGCTGATCTGCACCGACGGCCGGTGTGTGCTCACCGACTTCGGCGTGGCCAAGCTCCCGACCGACGTGCAGCTCACCACCCCCGGCATGGTGCTCGGCTCGCCGCACTTCATCTCCCCCGAGCGCGCCATGGGCCAGGAGTTCGGGCCGCCCAGCGACCTGTTCTCCCTCGGCGTCACCCTCTACACGGCGATCGAGGGGCGGCCCCCGTTCGACAAGGGCGACCCGATCGAGACCATGCACTCGGTGGTCGAGGACCCGCCGGCCACGCCGCAGCGCAGCGGCCCGCTGACCCGGGTGCTGATGGGGCTGCTGGAGAAGGACCCGGCCCGCCGGCTCGACGTGCACACCTCCCGGGCGATGCTGCGCGAGCTGCTGGCCGGCCCGCTGACCAGCAACGCCACCGCCGTCAACTCGGTGACCGACCCGTACGCGGTGGTGCCGATCGCGCCCCGGCCGCCGGTCGCGGTCAACCCGCCGCCGGCCCCCGAGCCGAAGCCCAGCGGGCAGATCGGCGGCTCGGCGATGCTCGCCCCCGGCGAGTCGCTGACCGACCGGCTGGCCGCGCTGCGTCGCGGCGGTGGGGCGAAGAAGGCCATCGCCGCCGCGAGCACCGCCCCGCTGGACGAGACCAGCGCCGACGCGCTGGCCGGGCCGCTGCACACCCCCACCGGGGCGATGCCCGCGCCGACCGCGACGCCGTCCGTCCCGGCCTCGACGCCGCCCGCGCCGACGCCGCCGGCCGGCCGGACGTACGGCGGCTCGTCGGAGGCCACCCAGCGGGTCGACTCGGCGAGCGCGCCGGAGGCCACCCAGCAGGTGACGTACGGCACCTCCCCCGACGCCACCCAGCAGGTGCCCTTCGGGACCCGCCCCGGCGTGAGCGGGCGGACGCCCTTCGGGGCCCGGCCGGGCCCCGCCCCGCGCGCGCCCTTCGGCGGGCCGGACGCCACGCAGCGGGTGCCCTTCGGCGGGCCGGACGCCGGCCAGCAGTCGGGTCACGCCGATGCCACCCAGGCGGTGCCGGGCTACGGCACGCCCGCCGCGCAGCGCCCCGGCGGCCAGTACGGCGGCGGGCAGTACGGCGGCGGGCAGTGGTCGGTCCCCGGCACCGGCCAGCCCTGGGCCACCTCGCCCGCGCCGGCCGACGGCCCCCCGCCCGGCGGGGTCGGCCGGGTCGTCGCCGGCATGCGGGGCTGGTCGCGCAAGGTGCAGCTCGCCGCCGCCGGCGGCCTCGTGCTGCTGCTGGTGGTGGCCGGTTTCATGATCTTCGGCGGCGACGACCCCAAGCAGCCGGGCCCACCGGCGGCGCCGCCCAACGCGGCCCCCGCCGCACCGCAGGAGGTCGAGATGGAGGAGCACTCGACCAAGGGCATCACGGTGCAGGTGCCCAAGGGCTGGGAGCGCCGCAGCGCCGGTGTCTGGGTGGACTTCATCGACCCGCAGGACAACGGCCGCAAGGTCCGCATCCTCGCCGAGGACTGGAGCGGCACGTCGCTGCGTTGGGCGGAGACCGCCGAGCGGGGCCTGCGGACCAGGTCGACGTCCTGCCCGAAGCCGTACAACCAGGTGTCGATGAGCGAGCAGCAGCTCGCCGGCCAGGCGGCGGCCCAGTTCGAATACACCTGCGGCGAGGGCGACGGCATGCGGCACGGCGTCTGGCGCGGCGTGGTGCACGAGGGGAAGGTCTACTCGTTCTACCTCTCCGCCACGGACGCCCGGTTCGCCGAGAGCAAGCCGATCTTCGAGAAGATGGTGACCTCGTTCAACTTCGGCTCCGGCGGCTGAGGCCAGGCGGGCCGGCGCGGGGCTCGGCCGGGTTGACCCCGGCGGGGCCGACGGGAGGTGGCGTTCCGCCGCCGTGCTATCAAGGGGCATGGCGGCGGAACCCACAGACCATGACGACCTTCGTGACCAGGCCCGACGGTGGCTCGACGACGACCCCGACCCGGCCACCCGCGACGAGCTGCGGGCCGTGCTCGACCGGCTGCCGGCGAGCGCGCCCGAGCTGGCCGACCGGTTCGCCGGGCCACTGACCTTCGGCACCGCCGGGCTGCGCGGCCCGCTGCGCGCCGGCCCGAACGGGATGAACCTGGCCGTGGTCACCCGGGCCGCCGCCGGGCTGGTCGCCTGGCTCGCCGACCAGGGCGGCACCGGCCCGCTGGTGATCGGGTACGACGCCCGGCACGGTTCCCGGGAGTTCGCCGAGCGCACCGCCCGGGTCGCCACCGGCGCGGGCCGCCCGGCGCTGCTGCTGCCCCGCCCGCTGCCCACCCCCGTGCTGGCGTACTCGGTGCGCCACCTCGACGGGGTGGCCGGCGTGATGGTCACCGCCAGCCACAACCCGCCGCAGGACAACGGTTACAAGGTCTACCTGGGCGCGGGGCTCGGCGGTGCGCTGGGCGCGGGGGCGCAGATCGTGCCGCCGGCCGATGCCGGGATCGAGGCGGCCATCCGGGCGGTCGGCCCGCTGGCCGAGGTGCCGCTCGGGCCGGCCGGGCAGGTGCTCGACGACGACCTCGTCGCCGCATACGTGCAGCGGGCCGCCGCCGTGATCGCCCCGGACGGGCCGCGCGACCTGCGGGTGGCGTACACGCCGCTGCACGGGGTGGGCGCGGCGGTGCTGACCGCCGCCTTCAGCCACGCCGGCTTCGGCGTGCCCGGCGTGGTGGCCGAGCAGGCCGAGCCGGACCCGGACTTCCCGACCGTCAGCTTCCCCAACCCGGAGGAGCCGGGCGCGGTGGACCGCCTGGTCGCGCTCGCCGAGCGCATCGACGCGGACCTGGCCATCGCCAACGACCCGGACGCGGACCGCTGCGCGGTGGCCGTCCGCGACGGGGCGGTCGGGTGGCGGATGCTGCGCGGCGACGAGGTGGGCGCGCTCCTCGCCGACCACCTGATGCGCCGGGGCGTCACCGGCCTCTACGCCACCACCATCGTGTCGTCGTCGCTGCTGCGGGCGATGTGCGCCGCGCGGGGCCTGCCCTACGACGAGACGCTGACCGGGTTCAAGTGGATCGTGCGGGCCGGGGGCGGCTCCGCGCCGCTGGTCTACGGCTACGAGGAGGCGCTGGGCTACTGCGTCGCCCCGGAGCACGTACGCGACAAGGACGGCATCACCGCCGCGCTGGTCGTCGCCGAGCTGGCCGCCGGGCTGAAGGCGCAGGGGCGCACCCTCACCGACCGGCTCGACGAGCTGGCCGCCGAGTTCGGCGTGCACCGCACCGACCAGCTCTCCGTCCGGGTGGACGACCTGCGGATCATCGCCGACGCGATGGCCCGGGTCCGGGCGGCCACCCCGACGGCGCTGCTCGGGCAGCCGGTCACCGAGTCGCGGGACCTGCTCCCCGTCTCCGACGTGGTGGTGCTGCGCACCGACTCGGCCCGGGTGGTGATCCGCCCGTCGGGCACCGAGCCGAAGCTGAAGGCGTACCTGGAGGTGGTGGAGCCGGTCGCGGACGGCGACGTGCCGGCGGCCCGGGAACGGGCGACCACGGCCCTGGCCGCCCTACGCGCGGAAATCGCCACGACCCTCGGCCTCCCGACGTAGCCCGCCAAGGTGATCAGGACGCCATGGACCCTAAACCGGCGCGGAAAGGTCCATGGCGTCCTGCTCACCGAAGCTTGGGCGGGGGTCAGGGGCGTTTGCCGAGGGCGGCGTCGACGGCGCGGCCCAGGGCGGTGACGACCAGCGCCACCGAGGGGCGCACCACCGAGACGTCCAGCCCCACGGTGCCCGAGAAGCCGGCCCCGCCGGCAATCTCCTCCAGCCGGGTGTGGGCGTCGCGGGCGGCGTCGCCGGTCAGGCCCAGCGCCGGCTCCATCCGCAGCACCGCGACCAGGGTGGCCAGGGCGGCGGTGCGCTCGTCGGGAAGCTGCCCGTCGGCCAGCGCCTCGGCCAGCCGCCGCCGGATGTCGGCCTCCACCGAGGCGTCCGTCGTCGGGTAGCGGTGCACGTGGATGAAGCCCAGCTCGGTCTCGTCGACGTCGCGGACCACGCCCTGGGCGACCAGCTCGCCGAGGATCCGGTCGCGCAGGCCGTGGCGCAGCCGCTGCACCCAGGACGACGGGGTGTGCGGGGTGTCGGCGGCCATCCGCCCCAACACCTCGTCGAGGTGCGGCTCGCCGGTCGGCGTCGGGTCGGTGACCACCAGGTTGCCCTCGGCGTACGCGACCCGGCCCGCCAGGGCCAGCTCGATCAGCACCGCCGCGGCCATGCCCAGGTCGAGGCTGATCCGGGGCATGGTCGCCTTGCCGGATTCATCGTCGTACGCCAGGAGCAGCAGCTCCTCGGCCAGCGCAACACCAGTCATGGCCCGAGACGCTATCGCCTGCGCGCACCCGGCGCGCCCCCCACTCACGCTTTCGGTCAGCGGGGGCCGCCTTCACCGCACTTCTCAGCAGCGGGGCATGCCGCTCTCAGCAGCGGGGCACGCCGCTCTCAGAAGCGGGGCATGCCGCCGAACTGGCGGTCGCCGGCGTCGCCGAGGCCCGGCACGATGAACTTGCTGTCGTTGAGGCCCTCGTCGATGGCGGCGGTGACCAGGCGCAACGGCAGGCCGGAGCGTTCCAGCCGCTCGATGCCGACCGGCGCGGCGAGGACGCAGAGCACGGTGATGTCGGTGCAGCCCCGATCGGCCAGCAGTCGGCAGCAGTGCTCCAGCGAGCCGCCGGTGGCCAGCATCGGGTCGAGGACCAGCACGGGCAGGCCGGCCAGGTCGCGGGGCAGCGACTCCATGTACGCCCGGGGCTCGTACGTCTCCTCGTTGCGGGCCAGGCCGACGAAGCCCATCGACGACTCGGGGAGCAGGGCCAGCGCGGCGTCGGCCATGCCCAGGCCGGCCCGCAGCACCGGCACCAGCAGCGGCGGGTTGGCCAGCCGGGTGCCCTCGGTGCCGGTGACCGGGGTCTGCACCTGGTAGTTCTCGACGGGGAAGGAGCGGGCCGCCTCGTACACGAGCATGGTGGTGAGCTCGTGCAGCGCGGCCCGGAACGAGGAGGAGTCGGTGCGTGCGTCCCGCATGGCGGTCAGCCGCGACTGGGCGAGCGGGTGGTCAATGACGTGTACGTCCACGGTCACTGAACCTACCGAACCGCCGGGTCGCCCGGTGCGGGTGCGGGCTGTGGCAGCGACGCCGCTCACCTGCCGGTGGGCCTCCCGGCACCGCCCGGCAGCGACGCGAGGCCGCGCCCGACGCCGCGCGGGAGGTTCGCGGGCCCGTCGAGCGTGACCAGGATCACCACCCGGGTCGATGCGTAGACTTCCGGGCATGACGGCGACAGCGACGTCGGCCCGGTCGGACCTCTCCGAGCTGGGACGATCCGAGACGGCCCTGCGGGCGTTCCTGCACGGCCTGCCCGGCGTGGACCAGGTGGGCGCGGAGCAGCGGGCCGCCCAGCTCGGCACCCGCTCCATCAAGACCACGGCCAAGGCCCAGGCCATCGACCTGGCCATCCGGATGGTCGACCTGACCACCCTGGAGGGCGCGGACACCCCCGGCAAGGTGCGGGCGCTCGCGGCGAAGGCGCTGCGCCCCGACCCGGCGGACCCGTCCTGCCCGCACGTCGGGGCGGTCTGCGTCTACCCGGCGATGGTGCCGCACGTCGCCGAGGTGCTGCGCGGCTCCGGGGTGCACCTGGCCAGCGTGGCGACCGCGTTCCCGTCCGGGCAGGCGCCGCTGGCGGTCAAGCTCGCCGACGTCCGGGCCGCCGTCGCGGCCGGCGCCGACGAGATCGACATGGTGATCAACCGGGGCGCCTTCCTGGCCGGGCGCTACGGCGAGGTGTACGACGAGATCGTCGCCACCAAGGAGGCCTGCGGCGACGCCCACCTCAAGGTGATCCTGGAGACCGGCGAGCTGGCCACCTACGACAACGTGCGGCGGGCCTCCTGGCTGGGCATGCTCGCCGGCGGCGACTTCATCAAGACCTCCACCGGCAAGGTCCCGGTCGCCGCGACCCTGCCGGTGACCCTGGTGATGCTGGAGGCGGTGCGCGACTTCCGGGCCGCCACCGGGCGGCAGGTCGGCGTGAAGCCGGCCGGCGGGATCAAGAACACCAAGGACGCGATCAAGTACCTGGTCATGGTCAACGAGACCGTCGGCGCGGACTGGCTGGACCCGGACTGGTTCCGGTTCGGCGCGTCCAGCCTGCTCAACGACCTGCTCATGCAGCGCACCAAGCTGACGACCGGCGTCTACCCCGGTCCCGACTACTTCACCCTGGACTGACCGTGATCTTCGAATACGCCCCCGCGCCCGAGTCGCGCGCGATCGTCGACCTCCGGCCGTCCTACGGTCTCTTCATCGACGGCGAGTTCGTCGACGGCGAAGAGCTCGACAAGTCGGTCAACCCGGCCACCGAGGAGGTGCTGACCGAGGTCACCTGGGCCGGCAGCGCCGACGTGGACCGCGCGGTCCGCGCCGCCCGCCGCGCGTACGAGACGGTGTGGGGCCCCATGCCGGGCCGGGACCGGGCCAAGTACCTGTTCCGCATCGCCCGGCTCATCCAGGAACGCTCCCGCGAGCTGGCGGTGCTGGAGACGCTGGACAACGGCAAGCCGATCCGGGAGTCCCGCGACGTCGACCTGCCGCTGGTCGCCGCGCACTTCTTCTACTACGCCGGTTGGGCCGACAAGCTGCCCTACGCCGGCTTCGGCGCGGACCCCCGGCCCGTCGGGGTCGCCGCGCAGGTCATCCCGTGGAACTTCCCGCTGCTCATGCTGGCCTGGAAGGTCGCCCCGGCGCTGGCGGCCGGCAACACGGTGGTGCTCAAGCCCGCCGAGACCACCCCGCTGACCGCGCTGCTCTTCGCCGAGATCTGCCAGCAGGCCGACCTGCCCCCCGGGGTGGTCAACATCATCACCGGGGCCGGCGAGACCGGCCGGGCCCTGGTCGAGCACCCGGGCGTGGACAAGGTCGCCTTCACCGGCTCCACCGAGGTCGGCCGGGCCATCGCCCGGACGGTCGCCGGCACCCGCAAGAAGCTCACCCTGGAGCTGGGCGGCAAGGCCGCCAACATCGTCTTCGACGACGCCCCGATCGACCAGGCCGTCGAGGGGATCGTCAACGGCATCTTCTTCAACCAGGGGCACGTCTGCTGCGCCGGCTCCCGGCTGCTGGTCCAGGAGAACGTCGCCGAGCAGGTGCTGGAGTCGCTGAAGCGCCGGATGGCGCTGCTGCGCGTCGGCGACCCGCTGGACAAGAACACCGACGTCGGCGCGATCAACTCCGCCGCCCAGCTCGACCGCATCCGCGCCCTCACCGACGCGGGGGCCGCCGAGGGCGCGCAGCGCTGGTCGCCGGCGTGCGAGCTGCCCGACCGCGGCTTCTGGTTCGCCCCGACGATCTTCACGGGGGTCACCCAGGCGCACCGGATCGCCCGGGAGGAGATCTTCGGCCCGGTGCTGTCGGTGCTGACGTTCCGCACCCCCGCCGAGGCCGTCGAGAAGGCCAACAACACGCCGTACGGGCTCTCCGCCGGGGTCTGGTCCGACAAGGGCTCCCGCATCCTCTGGATGGCCGACCGGCTGCGCGCCGGCGTCGTCTGGGCCAACACGTTCAACAAGTTCGACCCCACCTCGCCGTTCGGCGGCTACAAGGAGTCGGGCTACGGTCGCGAGGGCGGCCGGCACGGGCTGGAGGGGTACCTCAATGTCTGAGCGGGTCGCGGTACGCAAGACGTACAAGCTCTTCATCGGCGGGAAGTTCCCGCGCAGCGAGTCGGGACGGTCGTATCTCGTGCAGTCGGCGAACGTGTCTCTGGCCTCCCGCAAGGACGCGCGGGACGCGGTGGTCGCCGCCCGCGCCGCCGTGAAGGGCTGGTCCGGGGCGACCGCGTACAACCGGGGTCAGATCCTCTACCGGGTCGCCGAGATGCTGGAGGGCCGGCGCGAGCAGTTCGTCGCCCTGGGCGTGCCGGCTGACGAGGTGGACGCCGCGATCGACCGCTGGGTCTGGTACGCGGGCTGGTCCGACAAGCTCCCCCAGGTGTACGGCGGCGCGAACCCGGTCGCCGGCCCGTACTTCAACCTGTCGGCGCCCGAGCCGACGGGCGTGGTGGCGGTGGTGGCCCCGGCGGCCCCGGCGCTGCTCGGCCTGGTCAGCGTGATCGCCCCGGCGATCGTCACCGGCAACACGGTCGTGGTGGCCGCCTCCCCCGCGCAGCCGCTGGCGGCGGTGACCCTGGCCGAGGTGCTGGCCACCTCCGACCTGCCCGGCGGGGTGGTCAACATCCTCACCGGCGCGATCGGCGAGACCGCGCCGACGCTCGCCGCCCACCTGGACGTCAACGCCATCGACCTGACCGGGGTGACCGACCCGGAGCTGGCCACGGAGCTGGAGGTCAAGGCGGCGGAGAACCTCAAGCGGGTGCTGCGCCCGGCCCCGGCCGACCACGACTGGACGGCCGACCCCGGCGTGACCCGGATGACGACCCTGCTGGAGACGAAGACCGTCTGGCACCCCAAGGGCACCTGACCCTCTACGCACGAGGCCTTCGGGTGCAGTTCTTGTCACCAGGGCGACCAGAACTGCACCCGATGAAGGTGGCGAACCGGGCCGGCGGGGCAGCGGGGACGGGGGGTTTCTACTACGGGGGGTAGGATTGGGCGGTGACGCGGCTTGGGGAGCTTGAACGTGCGGTGATGGACGTGCTGTGGGACACCGTTCCGGGCACGTCGGACGGGACGACCGTGCGCGAGGTCGCCGACGCGCTCGACGGCCGCGAGCTGGCGTACACGACGGTGATGACCGTGCTCGACCGGCTCGCCGGCAAGGGCATGGTGCGCCGGCAGCGGGAGGGTCGGGCCTGGCGGTACCGGGCGGCGGCCACCCGCGAGGCGCACATCGCCCAGCTCATGCTCGACGCCCTGGACCTCGGCGGCAGCCGGGACGCCGCCCTGGTGCGCTTCGCCCGCTCGGTCACCGGCACCGAGGCCGAGGTGCTGCGCGCCGCGCTGGCCACCGAGGCGGCCAAATCCGCACCCGCCACCGACGCGGCCCGGTCCGCGCCGGCCACCGCCGGGACCGGGGCGCTGACCGACCGGGTCGAGGACCCGCGCGCGGGGCGGGCCGGGCAGCCGGCCACGGTCGACGAGGCCACGGAGCGGTAGGGGCCACCCGCCATGGCGTACGCCGTGCACTTCGCCGCGACGGTCCTGGCCTGTTACCTGACCGCCCAGGTCCTCGCCGCCGCCACCTGGACGTGGCGCAGCCCCCGGGTGGCGATCGTCTGCTGGCAGGCGGTCGGGCTCGCCCTCGGCCTCTCCGCGATGGGCCTGCCGATGGCGCTCGGCGTGGCCCCGTACGACCGCCCCACCGGCGGCGCGCTGCTCGCCCTCGCCACCGACCTGGCCCACGGCACCCTGCCGGCCGGGCTGGGCGTGGTCCACCTCGGCGGAGTCGGCGTCGGCGTGGGCATCGGGGCGGTGCTGCTGGCCACGACCGTACGCAGCCTCCACGCGGCGGTGCGGGCCCAGCGTCGGCACCGGGACCTGCTCACCCTGGTCGCCCGCCGGGATCCCGACGTGCCGGGGGCGCTGGTGCTGGACCATCCGAGCGCGGCGGCGTACTGCCTGCCGGGGATGCGGCCCCGGGTGGTGGTCAGCGCCGGGGCGCTCGACCTGCTCGACCGGGCCGAGCTGGAGGCGGTGCTCACCCACGAGCGGGCGCACGCCCACGAGCGGCACGACCTGGTGCTGCTGCCGTTCCTCGCGCTGCGCCGGGCGCTGCCCTGGTTCCGCTGGGTACGCGACGCCCACGACCGGGTGGCGCTGCTGGTCGAGATGCGGGCCGACGACAAGGCCCGGGAGCTGCACGCCGAGGTGCCCCTGGCCGGCGCGCTGCGGCGCTTCGCCGCCGCCGGCCACCGGATCGCCCCGGCCGGCACCCTGGGCCTGGGCGACCGGGACCTGGACGTACGGGTCCAGCGGCTGCTGGTCACCGGTCGGCCGCCCCGGCTGATCGGGGCGACCGCACTGGCGGTGGCGGCCACGCTGGTCGCGCTGCCGATCTCGCTGTTCCTGAGCTGACTCTTCCCGAGCTGACTCCTCCTGAGCCTGACCGCCCGCAGGTCACGCCGTCGGCCCTACTACGCTTCAGGCGATGAGCTGGTCGAGGTGGCGGGGACGAATCGACGGCAGGGCACCGGTATTCCGGTGAACCGCCGTCCCTTCGACCCGCGTCTGCTGCGCCGGGTCCCCGCGGCCCGGCGCGACTTCGCCGTACTCGCGGTGCTCGGCGGGCTGACCGCGCTGCTGATCGTGGCGCAGGCCACCGCGCTGGCCACGCTGCTGGCCACCGCGATCGACGGGCGGCTGGACCGGGCGGCGCTGGCCGGTTTCCTCGCCGCCGTGGCGGGGCGCGGCCTGGTCGCCTGGGGGCAGGGCACGGTGGCGGCGCGGGCCGCCGCGACCGTCAAGGCGGCGCTGCGGGAGGACCTGCTGGCCGCCGTGGGCCGGCACGGGCCCGGCTGGGTCGCCGGGCAGCGGGCCGGGCAGCTCGCCACGCTGGCCGGGCGGGGGCTCGACGCGCTGGACGCGTACTTCACCGGTTACCTTCCCCAGCTCGTGCTCAGCGTCACGGTGCCGGCGGCCGTGCTGGCCCGGATCGTCTTCGCCGACTGGGGCTCCGCAGTGATCATCGTGCTGACCCTGCCGCTGATCCCCGTCTTCGGCGCGCTGCTCGGCTGGCAGGCCCAGGCCGCCACGGAACGCCAGTGGCGGCGGCTGTCGCTGCTCGGCGGGCACTTCCTCGACATGGTCGCCGGGCTGCCCACCCTGCGCGTCTTCGGCCGGGCCCGGGGCCAGGTCGAGGTGGTACGCCGGATGGCCGACGGCCACCGCGAAGCGACCATGCGGACGCTGCGGATCGCCTTCCTCTCGGCGTTGGTGCTGGAGCTGGTCGCCACGCTGTCGGTGGCGCTGGTCGCGGTGCCGGTGGGCATCCGGCTGCTCGGCGGCGGGCTCACCCTCTCCACCGCGCTGCTGGTGCTGCTGCTCACCCCGGAGGCGTACCTCCCGCTGCGGGCGGCCGGCAGTCGGTTCCACGCCAGCATGGAGGGGCTCACCGCGCTGGACGAGGCGCTCACCCTCTCCGCCGTGGAGCCGGGTACGGCCGGCCGGGCCGCGTCGACGCCGGTCCCCGACGGGCGGGGCGAGATCCGGTTCGAGGGCGTGACCGTCGCGTACGAGCGCACGGTCGCGCTGCGCGACGTCACGCTGACCATCCGACCCGGCGAGCGGATCGCCGTCGTCGGCCCCAGCGGCGCGGGCAAGAGCACCCTGCTCAACCTCCTGCTCGGCTTCGTCGCCCCGACGCGGGGCCGGGTCACCGTGGACGGGGTCGACCTCGCCGACGTCGACTCCGACGCCTGGCGGGAACGGCTCGCCTGGGTGCCCCAGCGGGCCCACCTCTTCGCCGCGACGCTGGCCGACAACATCCGCCTCGGCGCGCCCGACACCCCCGACGACGCGCTCGCCACCGCGCTCTCCGCCGCCGCGCTGGACGAGGTGGTCGCCGCCCTGCCCGACGGGCTCGACACCGTGCTCGGCGAGCGCGGCCACGGCCTCTCCAGCGGGCAGCGGCAGCGGGTTGCGCTGGCCCGCGCGTTCCTCCGCGACGCCCCGGTGGTGCTGCTCGACGAGCCCACCGCCCGGCTGGACACCGCCAGCGAGGCGGTCGTACTCACCGCCACCCGCCGGCTGGTGGCCGGGCGGACCGCCCTGCTGGTGGCGCACCGGCCGGCGTTGCTGGAGGACGCCGACCGGATCCTGCGGGTCGAGGACGGCCGGGTCACCGAGCTGACCACGGCGCGGGCCGGGGAGCCGGCCCGATGAGCCGCGACGACCGGCAGGCCGCACCCGTGGACCGCGACGACGGGCGAGCCGGCGTGGTGGGCGGTGACCGTCTGGCCGGCGGCCCGCGTACGCCGGGGGTGACGCCCGCCGACGACGCGGTGGCGCCGCCGCTGCCGGCCGGGGTGCCCGGCCCGGTTTCGCCGGCCGACGCCCCGACGCCCGACGCGACCGCTGGGAGCGTCCGGGCCGCCGAACGGGTGGTGCTCCGGCTGGCCCGGCCGTACCTGGGGCGGCTCGTCGGGGCGGGGCTGCTCGCGGCCGCCACCGAGTTCGCCGGGCTGGCCCTGATGGCCACCGCCACCTGGCTGCTGATGAGCGCCGCCGGCCAGCCACCGCTGGACCGGCTCACCGTGGCGATCGTCGCGGTCCGGGCGCTGGCCATCGGCCGGGGGGTGTTCCGCTACACCGAGCGGCTGGCCGGGCACGACGCCGTACTGCGGATGATCACCGACGTCCGGGCCCGGGTCTTCGCCGCGCTGGTGACCCGCCCCGACACCGCCCGGCGGCGCACCGGGGACGCGCTGAGCCGGCTGGTCTCCGACGTGGAGGCGGTCCAGGACCTGTTGCTGCGGGTCCTCGTGCCGGGGGCCGCCGCCGCAGGCGTGAGCGTGCTGGCCCTGGCCGGGGCGGCGGCGGTCTCGCTGCCGGCGGCCGGGGCGCTGGCGCTGGGCCTGCTCCTCGCCGGGGTGGCGCTGCCGCTGGCCGCCACCGCGCTGACCCGCCGGGCCGCCGACGAGGTCGCCCCGCTGCGCGGCGCCCTCGCCACGGACGCGGTGGACCTGGTCCACGGCGCGGCGGACCTGGCCGCGTTCGGCGCGACCGGGCAGGCGCTGGGCGTCGCCGCCGGGCGGGCCCGGCGGCTGGCCCGGCTGGAACGGCGGCTCGCCGCGACCGGGTTCGCCGTGGACGCCGCCGGGGTGCTGATCGCCGGGGCGACCGCGGCGGGGGTGGTGGTGGCCGCGCTGCGCACCGACGTCGGCGGGGTGCTGGTCGGGGTGCTCGCGGTGGGGTCGCTGACCGCCGTCGAGGTGGCGCTGACCCTGGTCGGCGCGGCCCGGCAACGCACCCAGCTCCGGGCCGGCCTGATCCGGGTGGCCGCCCTGCTGGGCACGCCGGAGGGCAACGCCGCCGGCCCCTCCCCCGGCACCCCACCCACCGGGTCGGGCCCGGCGCGGCACGACGGCGAGACGGCGGTACCCGCGCGCCACGACGGCGAGACGGCTGCCCTCGCGCGGCACGACGTGCGCTTCGAGGAGGTGACCGTCCGGTACCGGGCGGGCGGGGCACCGGCGCTGGACCGGTTCACCCTGGACCTGCCGGCCGGCCGCCGAATCGCCGTGGTCGGGCCGAGCGGGGCCGGCAAGAGCACCCTCGCCGCCGTCCTCACCGGCACGGTGCGCCCCGAGGCGGGCCGGATCACCCTCGATGGGGCGGAGCTGTCGGCGTACCCGGCCGACGAGCTGCCGGGCGCGGTCGGCGGGCTGCTGGCCGAGGCGTACGTCTTCCACGCCACGGTCCGGGAGAACCTGCTGCTCGGCCGCCCCGACGCCGACGCCGACGAGCTGACCGCCGCGACCCGGGCCGCCGGCCTGCTGGACTGGGTGCACGCCCAGCCCGCCGGCTGGGACACCGTCGTCGGCGAGGAGGGCGGGCAGCTCTCCGGCGGGCAGCGGCAGCGCCTCGCGCTCGCCCGCGCGCTGCTGGCCGCGCCGGGGGTGCTGGTGCTCGACGAGCCGACCGAGGGCCTCGATCCGGCCGCCGCCGACGCGGTGCTGGCCTCCGCGCTGGCCGCCACCCCGGCCGGGCACTCGGTGCTGCTGATCAGCCACCGGCTCAGCGGGCTGGCCGGCCTCGACGAGATCGTGGTCCTCGACGCCGGCCGGGTGATCCAGCGTGGCCGGCACGCCGAGCTGGTCGCCACGGCGGGCTGGTACCGGGACCAGTGGCTGCTCCAGGAGGCGGCGGAACGCGGCTACCTGGCCCTGGCCCCCCGCCGCTGAGTGGCCCGCCGCCGACCGCGTCGCGGCGCTCCCCGACGTCCCCACCGGTCCACCCGCCGGACGGCGGACGGGGTGCGGACGACGGTCCCCGGGGTGGCCCACTAGGGTATGTGCCCAGAGTCACTCGGCGGCCGGAGACGCCGCCGGGTGGGCAGCCCGAAGCACACGGAGGTCAGCGTGGCCCGCCAGTCGCCCCAACGGCCCGACGCCGACGAGCCTGAGCTCGACGACACCGACGGCACCGTCGAAGAGGTCGAGGAGGAGGTCGAGCGGCCTGCGGCGCAGGACGTCGACCGTTCGCTCTGGGACGAGGTGCGCATCGACCCGGTGGAGATCGCCCTGCCCGCCGGCACCGGCTACACGCTGCGGGCGTACCGGCCGGCGCGGGAGCTCACCCCCACCGACGTCGCCGAGCGCGACGCCGACGACCCCTTCCTGGCCCGCCGGCAGGCCGTCGAGGCCGAGGACGACGACGAGGTGGTGATCCTCGACGAGGAGGTGGCCGCCGAGTTCGCCGAGGCCGACGAGGACGACGGCAAGGCCCGCCGCAAGGACGCCAAGGACTCCGCCAAGGACGCCAAGGACTCCGCCGACGACTCCGCCGACGACGAAGAGCCCGAGGACGAGGACGAGGACGAGGAGGACGGCGACGAGGAGGTTCCGCTCTTCCTCAGCCACCGGGGCAAGCTGCTGTTGTTCAAGACGCCCGAGGCCCTGGTCAGTTTCGTCCAGTCGGGTGCGCCCAACGACATGTCTCAGCTGGACGGGTGGAATGAACTGGCGGATCGGCTGACCCCCGCCGACATCGCCCCGCTCGCCGAGGACACCTACGAGTTGGACCTGGTCGTGGAGAACCTGCGCGGCGGGCACGACACCTGGGACGCCCCGCTGCTCATCCAGGCCGGCGAGGCCGCCCGCGACGTCGCCTATGCGCTGCGGCTTCCGGCCGTGCTCGACATGCTCTCCACCGGCTCCAGCCTGGACGACCTGGACGAGGCGCTGCGGTCCACCGTCAACGGTGGGATCGGCGGTTTCCTCGGTCGGCGGCGGCTGAAGAAGATCGGGGCGCAGACGGCGAGTCTCGGTTGGCGCACCATTGTCGGGAAGATCTCTGCGGTCGTGGACTGGCGCGACTGACGCGTTCCAGGGAGCATCAGTCTCTGGCAGAGAAAGAGCCCAGTCCGGGAGGAGGACGACGCCGTGGCGCTCGTGCGCGTGTACTGCGGTTTGGCCTCGGCGGAACCGGCCGACCGAACGGCCTCGGCCGGTCCGACGCTGACGTCCGCCGTGGTCGACGACGCAGGCCGGCTGCTGCATGTCTGCGAGATCGGCGACAGCCCGGCCGGCTACGCCCGGCTGGTCGCGCTGCTCGTGGAGCGGTCGGGCGGGCCGAGCGGGGCGGCGATCGCGGCCGACAGCGACGACAACACCGTCACCTCGCTGCTCAGCGCCGCCGGGCGGCCCCTGGCGATCGCCGACGACGACCTGGTGGACGACTTCGCCGAGCGGTTCGCCGACGACGACTCGCTGGAGGAGATGCAGTCCCCGCCGGCCGAACGGCGGGCGGTCGGGCTGGCCCGGGCCCTCCAGGCCGGGGCGCTCTCCGCGGTCAGCCTCCCCGCACCTCGGGACCTCGCCGGCTACAAGCAGGTCCTCGCGGCCCACGCCGCGCTCGCCAGCGGTCGGCACTCCGCCGCCGCCGCGCTGCGCGAGGTGCTGCGCGAGCTCTACCCGGCCGCGCTGCGCGCGTACCCGGACCCGGCCGAGCCGGTCGCGCTGGCGGTGCTGGACGCGCTGCCCGAGCCCGGCATGCTGGGCGGGACGATCGCCCGGGGCCGGGAGGTCTCGGTGGCGGCGGACGCCATCGCCGCCCACCTCGCCGCAGACGGGGTGGCCGACGCCGAGGAGATCAACGAGGCGGTGACCGCCCTGCGGGTGGCCATCTCGGAGACCCCGCGTCGCGCGGCGGTCAGCCGGGCGCTCACCTCCGCCGTGGCGGAGACCGTCCGTCAGGCGGTCGCCTCGGTGCGGGCCTGCGACGCGGGCTGCGAGGCGCTGGTCAGCGCGCTCGGCGCACGGGTCACCGCCCCGGCGGTGGCACCCGGCCGCCGGGCGGCCGCCCACCGGGGCGAGCCGGCCACCGAGCTGACCGGCCTCGCCGGCGTGGGGACCGGGCTGCGCTCGCTGCGGCCCACCGAGCCCGAGCCGGTCGGCCGGCGCAGCCGACCCGAGCCGTTGCCCGGCGGCAGCATGCCCGCCCCGCCCCGGCCACTCAGCCCGCCGCCGGTCGCGCCGGAGCCCGTGACCCCGCCGCCGGTCGCCCCGCGCCCACTCACCCCCGCCGCCAAGGCCACCACGCCCGGCGCCGCCGAGCAGACGATGGGCGAGGCACGCCGGGTGGACGGGCCGACCAACCGGCCGGTCTCCGCCCCGCCGCCCCCGCCGCCGGGGATCACCCCGATCGCACCGACCCAGCGCGAGCGCGGCTCGGTGCCGCCGGCCGAGGCCGGCGAGCCGTTCCGGCCGACGTTGACCACCGCCGCGATCCAGCACGCCCGGGCGGAGCGGCAACGCACCGTCATTCCGCCCCGGCCGAAGACCACCGGCGAGGCCGCGCCGCCCACCGGCGGCTTCAGCGTCACGGACCTGAGCGTTCCGGTGCCGACCCCGCGTCCCGGCCAGGAACCCGCGCCCTCCGCGCCCCCGGGCTCCCGGGCGAACTGGCCACTGGTCAGCAACCCGGAGGACCCGTCCGACAGCGCCGCCGACAACCCGGTCGCCCGGTCCTACGAGGACCGGGGGGCCCGGCAGATCGACGGGCCGACGCAGTTGGTCTCGACCGAGGGCCGCATCACCCCGCCGTGGCTCGCCAACGACCTGCCCCAGGAGCCGCCGATGCTGCGGCTGGTCGAGCCGCCGCCGCTGGCTGACCGGGCGCTGCGCCCCGGGTCGGGCCAGGACGGTGAGCCGCACCTGGAGACGCCGCCACTGCGGCTGGTCGACCGGGGGGATCCCGCCCGCGCCGACCGCCCCGAGCCGCAGCCCCACGCCGACCGTCCGGCAACGGACCACCTGCCGGAACGGCCGGCGACGGACCGCCTGCCCGATCGGCCCGGGATGGACCGCCTTCCGCAGCGACCGGCAGCGGAGCGGCCCTCGATGGACCGGCTGCCCCAACGACCGGCAGCGGAGCGCTTCCCGGAGCGGCCGACGACGGACCGCCTCCCCCAGCGGCTGACGGCGGACCGGCAGTCCGACCGCCCGGCCACGGACCGGCAGTCCGACCGGCCGACGACGGACCGACTGTCCGAGCGGCCCGCGTTGGAGCAGCGCGTCGAGCGGTCGGAGTCGGAGCAGTGGCCGACCCCGGTGCAGCCGCCGCGCGCCGCGCCGATGGAACGGCGTACCCCACCCATCTCCGCCGAGGGCGACGGCGACTTGCTGATCTTCGCCGCTGCCAGGTCGGCCTGGTTCGTCGGCCAGGACGACGAGGCCGAGGTGGAGTGGGCGAGCACCGCCGACACCGGGTGGCAGGCCGCCGAGCAGGCCGCCCGGCCGGCCGTGGGTGCCGAGACGAAGGCCGGGCTGCCGAAGCGGGTGCCACAGGCCAACCTGGTCCCGGGTTCTCCGCTGCGTGAGGAGCGTCCGCTGCGGATAGTCCGCGACGCGGCGAGCCTGGCCGAGAACACCACCGGCTACTTCCGCGGCTGGCGTCGCGGGCAGGAGATCGGCGGGTTCGCGGTCGGCGGGCGACCGGGCCGCGAGGCGGCCGGTGGCTGGGACTTCACCCGCGACACCGGGGACCGCGACGACGACCGGGAGTACGAGTACCGCTCCGCCGGCTACCGTTCCTGACCTACCGCGCCCGGTACGCGGCCTCCGCGTACCGGGCCCGACCCCACCGCGACCGGTCCGGATCGGGTGGCACGGTCGGACCGGGCCGGCCGATCCGGGCCCGGAAATCCGCACCGGCGACGCCCGGAAACCGCCTCTCACCTGCGTGTTCATTCCCACAGGCCGTTGACGCCGACCCCCGGGGCCGGGAGCATTCCCGGCGTAACGCCGGCGGCGGATGTCGCCGGGGTGGGAAGGCGACGGCACATGGCGGCACCGGCAAGCGACCCGGCCACACTCGACCGGCGGAAGGTGCTCGCGGCCACGGCCAGCGCCCTGCTGCTGACCGCCTGTGGGCGCGGCGAGGCGGAGGACGACGAGCCCGCCCGTGGCGTCACCACGGCCGGCGGTAAGGACCTGGTGCTCGGGGTCAGCCTCGAGCTGACCGGGGCGGGTGCCGCCCTCGGCGTGCTCCAGGAGCGGGCCCTACGGATCAGCCTGGAGTCGCTCAACGCCGACGGGGTCCCCGTGGGCAACCTGCGGCGGAGCATCCGGCTGGAGATCCGGGACAACGCCAGCGACCCGCGCCTGGCCGCCCAGCAGGCCACCGAGCTGATCCGCCGGGGCGGCGTGCACGCCCTGCTCGGCGGGACCCTCACCGAGACCTCCGCCGCCATCGTCGAGGTCGCCCAGCAGTTGCAGACCCCGTACGTCTCCCTGGCGCACGGCGACGGTATCGTGCTGCCGCTGGCCCAGCGGACCTACATCTACAAGCTGACCCCGGACGCCGCCGACGTGGCCCGCCGGCTGGCCCGCCTCATCGCGTCGCAGGGGCTCGAACGGGTCACCCTGCTGGCCGCGTCCGGGCTGCACGGCAACTCGGGCGTACGGACGATGTCAGCGGCCCTGCGGACCGTCGGCCTGAAGCCCGGCGCGGTCGTCCGGCTGCCCGACGCCGCGGAGAGCTTCTTCCCGGCCGCCCAGCGGGTGGTGGCGGCGAAGCCCGACGCCGTGGTGATCTGGGGCACCGCCCCCGATACGGGTGCCGCCGCGCAGGCGTTGCGCCAGTCCGGGCACAGTGGGCCGCTCTACCTGGACTCGGGCGGCATCGCCGAGGAGACCCTCGACGGCCGCAACGCCGCCGCCCTGGAGGGCGCGTACGCGGTGCACCCGATCTGCCTGGGCGGGTCCACGCTGACCAACACCACCATGGCGGCGCTGGCCCGGCGGGACTTCGTGTACCGCTACATCCAACGCCACGGCGGGTTCAGCGGCTTCGCCCCGTACGCCTCGGACGCGCTGCAACTGATCGCCAACGCGGCGCGGCAGGCGTCCAGCGTGGACCGGGGGCGGCTGCGGGCGTACCTGCAGACCCAGGTCATCGAGGGCATCGCCGGGGCGTACTCGTTCGCGCCGATCCGGCACGGCGGCATGGACCGCAACTCGCTCGGCGTCTACCGGGTCGACCACGGTGGCTGGGTCCGGGTGTCCTGAGCCGTGGCCGGCTCTCCGGGCCCGGCGCGGGCCGGGGAACCGGGCAGAACCGGCCGGGGCCGGGCAGAACCGGCCGGGGCCGGGCAGCCGGAAGCGCCCGGCGACCCGGTGTGGTGCCGGGCGGCCGGGCGCGTCCCGGGTGGGTCAGGCCGGGGCGACGGCGCGCGAGCGGCGCATCGTCAGCACGTACTCGACCAGCGAGATCAGCACGTGCTTCGTCGACTCCCGGTTCCGGGCGTCGCAGGCCACCACCGGCACGTCCTGCGAGATCGCCAGCGCGTCCCGGACGTCCTGCGGGTTGTGGTACTGCATCCCGTCGAAGCAGTTGATGGCCACCAGGTACGGCAGCCGCCGGTGCTCGAAGAAGTCGATGGCGGCGAAGCAGTCGGCCAGTCGACGGGTGTCGACCAGGACCACCGCGCCGATGGCGCCCCGGACCAGTTCGTCCCACATGAACCAGAACCGCGTCTGGCCGGGGGTGCCGAACAGGTACAGGATCAGGTCCCGGTCGATCGAGATCCGGCCGAAGTCCATCGCCACCGTGGTCGTCGTCTTGCCCGGCACCTGCCGGGTGTCGTCGACGCCCACGCCGGCCGAGGTCATGATGGCCTCGGTGGTCAACGGAGTGATCTCCGAGACCGAGCCGACCAGCGTCGTCTTACCGACGCCGAACCCACCGGCGATAACGATCTTCGCCGATGTCACCCGGCCGCTCGGTGCGGGCGGGCGGTGCGACATGTCAGAGCCTGCGAAGTCCACTCAGCACCCTCTCCAGCAGTTCAGTGCCCACCGCGTCGTCGGAGTCGTCCAAGATGGTCGGCTCGTGAACCGCGACCAGGCCGTCCGTCGCCATGTCGGCGATGAGCACCCTAGCCACACCGAGCGGAAGCTGCATGCGCGCCGCGATCTCGGCGAGCGACTGCACACGTCCGTCACACAGCGCGGCGATGTACTGGTGCTCGCGGCCTTGGCCGCCGTTGCCAGTGGCAGCGGCGGTGCGGCCACGCACCGTCGTTTCGACGAGCGCCTCCAGCGCGATGTCCAGCCGGGGGCGGGTACGACCGCGGGTCACGGCGTACGGACGGACCAACGCGCCGGTCGGCTCGTCACGATCGACCATGTCGCCGCTCACCTCCCTCGTCCCTCGTACCGGCTGGGCCCCGGAGGGGAACCCGTCGTCGTCCTTGTCGTTGCTGTTCGGCCCGACCCACGGATCAGCGCGGGTCAGCCCATCATGCCCACAGCCGCACGCGGCTGCGGGGTCAACGCGTCGCCCACCCGGTCGACCAGGAGGGCCATCTCGTAGCCGACCTGGCCGACGTCGCAGCTACGGGCGGCGAGCACGGCGAAGGACGAACCATCCGAGATGGACATCAGGAACAGGAAGCCATTGTCCATCTCGACCACGGTCTGCAACACCGCGCCACCCTCGAAGCAGCGAGCCGCCCCCTGGGTCAGGCTGACCAGCCCGGACGCGATCGCGGCCAACTGGTCGGCCCGGTCCCGTGGGAGGTCTCGTGACGACGCGAGGAGCAGGCCGTCCGCGGAGACGGCGACCGCATGCGCGACACCCGGCACCCGGTCGGCGAAGTTGGCCAGCAGCCAACCGAGATCCTGCGTAGTTGTCATCGTTGTTGCTCCTTCTGCCCGCTCCCGGCCACCGGGCCTGAGCCAGACTGCGAGGATTGCTGCCCTCCCGGAGTCGCCTCCGGGCTGGTCGGGGTGCCGTCGGGTTGGGTACGCCCGCGCTGCACTCCTCGATGGTAGGCCGAGAGGAGGCCGCGCACGCCCTCCGGCGTACGGCGCTGAACGGCGATGGCCGGCTTCTCGACCGCGCCGGGAACTAGTTGGGCCATCGGCACCCGCTTCGGCAGGCCCTGGCGGGTTGTCTCCGCCACCGGGACCTCGGTGGCCGCCGAGGCGGCCCGCCATCCGTCGTCCGCCGCGGTCTGCCACGCGGCACCCGGCCGCCTGGCCGCCAGCGGCTCGCCGTGACCGGGGCGGACGCCACCGTTGGCCGTCGACCCGTTGTCGCGCGGCGACCCTCCGGCCATCGTGCTGTCTGCCATCGGTGCGTTACCTGTAGTCCCTGGTGCTGGTGTCTGTACGGCCCGGCCGGTGGCGTCGACCGCGGAGAACTGTTGGGTCACCGCACCGTTCGGGTAGGCCGGGGCCTCCTCGGTCGGCCCCGGCTGGGGCGTGCCGAGCGTCTCGTCGGCACCCTCGCGGCGGGTGCGGAACCAGGCCGACTCGAGCTCCCGGAAGATCGGCAGCTCCATCGTCTCGTCCGCGTACCGCTGCGCCTGTGCCGGGGCCGTCGACCGGGCCGGCGGCGTCGACGGCGCGTCGTCGCGCGGCATTCGGGGCAGCTCGGTGGTCATGTCCAGCGCGGCGGCGAGTCGCTCGGGCACCGGCGGGGCGGCCGGCTCCCGCTCGGCCGGGGCCACTGGCGGCCAGGCCGGCGGGGCGGGCTGCCCCTGGCCGGTCGGAACCGGCCGGCTCGGCAGCGGCGGCGCGGAGGCCGGCTGGCCGGAGACCGGCACGCCGGAGACCGGCACACCCGAGACGGGCACGCCGGAGACCGGCACACCCGAGACGGGCACGCCGGAGACCGGCCGGCCGTAGACCGGGGGTGCGGAGACCGGCGGCGGGGTCCAGCCCCGGGTCTCCGGGCTGCTCGGCAGCTGCCGAGGGATCGTCGGCTGCTGGCCCGCACCGGGCTGGTCGGCCTGACCGGCGCGGCGCTGCGGCAGCGGGTCGATCTGCTGGCCGTGGGAGGTACGAGGGCTGAAGCGGTCTGCGCCCCCGGCCCCGGCCAGGTCGCCCCACGCCGGCATGGAGCGGGGCGCGTCGGCGGGGCGGCCGTTGCGTGCGGCCGGGTCGAAGGTCCGACCGCCGAGGGTGACCTGGTTGCCGGAGTGTCCCGGCCGCTGCCCCGCCGAAGTCGACGGGCCGTTACCGAAGGCCGCGAACGCGCCCAGGGCCGGGGGCGCCCCGGCCGACTGCGGGCCGCCGGCCTGCGGGGAGCTGGCCTGCGGGAGGCTGGCCTGCGGGGGGCTGGCCGACTGCGGGCCGCCGGCGGAGGCCGGCAGGGCGGGGAACTGGTTGCCCCGACCGGAGAGCGCCCGTGGCACCAGCACCGACGTCGGCATGGTCACGTCGGCGACCGTGCCCCGGTCCGCGCCGGGCCGCAGCTCGACCCGGACGCCGTGGCGCGACGCCAGCCGGGCGACCACGACCAGGCCCATCATCCGGGAGACGGCCACGTCCACCTGCGGCGGCGTGGCCAGCCGGTCGTTGAGCTCGTGCAACTGGTCGGCGCTGATGCCGATGCCCCGGTCCTCGACGTAGAGGGAGGCGCGGTCGCCGACCCGGCGGGCCTCCACCATCACCTGGGAGTCCGGCGGGGAGAAGGCGGTCGCGTTGTCGAACAGCTCGGCGACCAGGTGGACCAGGTCGTTGACCGCGTGCGCGGCGACCTCGATGTCCCGGTCGATCACCCCGAACTCGATCCGGGTGTAGTGCTCGACCTCGGACTGGGCGGCCCGCAGCACGTCGATCAGCGCCGCCGGCTCGCGCTGCACGCGGGTGGAGTCGGCGCCCGCGAGCACCAGCAGGTTCTCGTCGTTGCGGCGCATCCGGGTGGCCAGGTGGTCGAGCTGGAACAGCTCGGCCAGCCGGTCCGGGTCCTCCTCGCCGCGCTCGAGCCGGTCGAGGTGGCCGATCAGCCGGTCGACCAGGATCTGCGAGCGCCGGGCCAGGTTGACGAACATGGTCGCGACGGAGGCGCGCAGCGCGGCCTGCTCGGCCGCCGTCCGCACGGCCTCCAGGTGGACCGCGTTGAACGCCTCGGTCACCTGGCCGAACTCGTCCTTGCTGCGGACCGGCAGGGGCTCGGCGATCTGGTTGGCCAACTGGACCGGGGACTGCTGGCTGGACAGCTGCGGGTCGCGCAGCCGGGCGACCGCCTGCGGCAGCCCGTACTGGGCGATGTGGAACGCGCCCTCGCGCAGCTCACGCAGCGAGCGGGCCATCGAGCGGGCGACCAGGTAGGCGAAGAGGATGGCCAGCAGCAGCATGCCGAGCAGCAGGCCGGTCTGCACGAACACCGTGCGCTGCACGTCGGAGCGGAGCGCGTCGGCCTGCCGGACCACGTCGCCGTCGAGCTTCGCCTCGACGGTGCGGATCAGCCGGGCGTTGGCCACCATGGCCGCGTCCCACTGGTCGGCGCCGAAGGGTGCGTCGACCATGCTGCCGTTGATGTTGCCGTCGATCCAGCCGGTGTAGTTCTGGGCCTCGCGCCGGTCGCCGCCGGAGACGGTCTGGTCGTGCAGGTCCGACTCGGCGGAGTTGGCGACCGCCTTGAAGCTCTGCAGCGCCTGCTGCTGGCCGGTGCCGCTGGCGATGTAGTCGGTGCGCAGCACCGGGGTCAGCTCGCGCTGGATCAGCGCCCGGTGCACCACCACCCGGCGGACCGAGAGGTATTCCTTCTCGCGGGCCACGGCGGCGGCGGCCCGCATCCGGTCGCTCAGGTCGTTGTCGCCGGCGAGCTGGGTGCCGGAGTCCCGCACGGCCAGCAGGTCGTTGATCAGGCCCTCGTACGCCTGCATCGCGTCGATGATCTTCAGCTTGCCGTTGAACACCTGGCTGCGGGTGCCGGAGAGGTCCTTGAGGTTCTGGTCGATGCCGTCGAGGAGCGTGTCCAGGCTGCCCGGCAGGTCCTCGACCTTGGCGCGCTGTTGCAGGTAGGGAACCTTGGCCTGGTCGACCCGGCTGTTGACCCGGTTGTACGCCTCCTGGTACTGCGCCTTGGCCTGCTCGCCGTTCGCGCCGAGCAGCAGCACCGCCGAGGTGCGCTCGTCCTGGAGGGTGTTGACCAGCTCGCCGGAGTGGTTGACGAGGGTGGCCAGGTCGCCCGAGCGGTTGGCGTTGTCGAGGTTGTCCAGGTTGTCGACGAGGCCACTGGTGCCGACGACGATCGTCGCGATCGTCGGCACGATCATGATGAGACCCAGCTTCGACCAGATCGGCATGTCGCGGAGCCGATCGGCCGGCCACCGCAGTCGCGACAGGAAGGAGCCCGCCGTCCTTGGCCGTTTGCTCACGTCACCGCCCTCGCGATCACAGCGTTCCCGCGTTGCCCCGGGCAACGCCCAGCGGCCGACCCGGCGGGTCGGACCTCCGAGATTCCATCACGCCGCCTTCGAAGAAGAAAGCCCAGGTTGGCCGTTGCCGTCGGTGTGATGAGATGTTGCTGCAATTTGCTCGCAATCTGCCTGGCCGGAGTGACACAAAGTAATGGATCATCCGCACCGCGTTGTCCTGCTCGCTGGCCCGTCCGGCTCCGGAAAATCGTATATTGCGCAGCGAACCGGACTTCCCGTCCTTTGCTTGGACGACTTTTACAAGAACGGCGATGACCCTACGTTGCCCCGCCACAACGGGCTTGTGGATTGGGACTCACCCCGCGCGTGGGACGCCGAGGCGGCCGTGGAGACGATTGCCCGGCTCGCCCGGGAGGGTCGGGCCGAGGTCCCCGTCTACGCCATCGGCGCCGATCGTCAAGTGGCCACTCGGTCCTTCGAAGTCGCCGGATCGCCACTCTTCGTCGCCGAAGGTATCTTCGCCGCCGAGATCATCGAGCAGTGCCGACACCGGGGGTTGCTGGCCGGCGCGTACGCGCTGCGCCGCCCGCGCGGCACCACCTTCGTCCGCAGACTCTCCCGTGACCTGGCCGAACAGCGCAAGGCCCCCGGGGTGCTGCTGCGCCGCGGGCTGGCCCTGCTGCGCGCCGAGCCGGCCGTGCTGCGCCGCCAGGCCGGCCTCGGCGCCCATCCGGCCGCCGCCGGCGAGGTGCTGCGCCGGGTGGCCGACCTGCTGGCCGCCGGCCAGCCACCCCGGCACTGATCACCCCAACAGCTTCGCGTACGCGGGCTTGATCACCTCATCGATAATCGCCAACCGCTCGTCGAACGGGATGAATGCGCTCTTCATCGCATTGATGGTGAACCACTGGAGTTCCTTCCAGCCGTAGCCGAAGGCGTCCACCAACAGCGCCATCTCCCGCGACATCGAGGTGCCGCTCATCAGCCGGTTGTCCGTGTTCACCGTGACCCGGAATCGCAGATCGCGCAGCAGCCCGATCGGGTGCTGGGCGATCGACGCCGCCGCGCCGGTCTGCACGTTCGACGACGGGCAGAGCTCCAGCGGGATCCGCTTGTCCCGCACGTACGCGGAGAGCCGGCCGAGCACCGCCGGGTCGCCGGGGGTGATGTCGTCGACGATGCGCACCCCGTGGCCGAGCCGGTCCGCGCCGCACCACTGGATCGCCTGCCAGATCGACGGCAGCCCGAACGCCTCACCGGCGTGGATGGTGAAGTGGAAGTTCTCCCGCTGCAGGTACTCGAAGGCGTCCAGGTGCCGGGTGGGCGGGAAGCCCGCCTCCGCGCCGGCGATGTCGAAGCCGACCACCCCGGCGTCGCGGTGCCGCACGGCCAACTCGGCGATCTCCTGCGACCGGGCGGCGTGCCGCATCGCGGTGAGCAGGGTGCCGACCCGGATCGGGGTGCCCGCCGCGGCGGCCAGCGCGGCGCCCTCGGCGAACCCGGCGACGACCGCCTCCACCACCTCGTCGAGGGTCAGGTCCCGCTCCAGGTGCTGCTCGGGGGCGAACCGCACCTCGGCGTAGACGACCCCGTCGGCGGCCAGGTCGAGCGCGCACTCCCGGGCCACCCGGCGCAGCGCGGCCGGGGTCTGCATGACCGCGACGGTGTGCGCGAACGTCTCCAGGTAGCGCTCCAGCGAGCCGGAGTCCGCCGACTCGACGAACCAGCGGCCGAGCGCCTCGGGGTCGGTGGTGGGCAGTTCGTGGCCGACCTCGGCGGCCAGCTCGACGATCGTCGCCGGCCGCAGGCCGCCGTCGAGGTGGTCGTGCAGCAGCGCCTTCGGGACCTTGACGATGTCCTCGTATGAGATTGCGACCATGCTCAGACCCTAGTCAGCCACCGTGCGCCACCGGTGACGGGACCGGCTGGAAGGATGGCCCGGTGACAGATTCCCGCATCGTCGACCGGCTGCGCTGCCCGGTCTGCGCGGAACCGCTCGCCGAGGTCACCGCCGGGACGGCCCGCGCGCTGCGCTGCCCGCGCCGGCACAGCTTCGACGTGGCCCGCCAGGGATACGTCAACCTGCTGGCCGGCCGGGCCCCGCACGTGGGGGACACCGCCGAGATGGTCGCCGCCCGGGCCGACTTCCTGGCCGCCGGCCACTACGACGTGGTCTCCGCCGCGCTCGCCGCTGCCGCCCGCGACGCGATCCGGGGACCGCACGCGCCGGACCCGACCGACGCGGCGGACCCGGCCGACGCGGCGGAGCCGGCGCGGGTCGCCGGGGCGGCGCTCGGGGCGTACCCGCTGGTGGTGGACGCCGGGGCCGGGACCGGGCGGCACCTCGGCGCGGTGCTGGCGGCGCTGCCGGACGCCGTGGGGCTGGCCCTGGACGTCTCCAAGCCGGCGCTGCGCCGCGCGGCTAAGGCCCACCCCCGGGCGGCGGCGGCGCTGGCCGACACCTGGCAGCGGCTCCCGCTGGCCGACGCCTCGACGGCCGTGCTGCTCAACGTCTTCGCGCCGCGCAACGGCGCGGAGTTCCGCCGGGTGCTGCACCCGGCCGGCGCGCTGCTGGTGGTCACCCCGACCGGGGCGCACCTCGCCGAGCTGGTCGACGCGCTGGACCTGCTGCGGGTCGACCCGGCCAAGGCCGACCGGGTCGCCGGGAGCCTGGCCGCCCACTTCGAGCAGGTCACCGAGACCCTGCTGCGGGCCCGGCTGGAGCTGACCCGCCCGGAGGTGGCCACGCTGGTCGGCATGGGCCCGAGCGCCTGGCACACCGACCCGGCCGTGCGCGCCGCGCGGATCGCCGCGCTGAGCGAGCCGGTCGCGGTGACCCTCGCGGTACGACTGACCGTGCACCGCCCCCGCTGAGCGACCCAGGCCCGCAGCGGCTGAGCGGGCGCGCGTCGACCCGGGCGGGGCACCCATACCGGCTCACGTCGACAGGTCGACCTCTTCCCAGCCCGGCGGCTCGTCGTGGTACGGCCCGCGCAGCACCACCGCCCACTCCAGCGCCCACCGGCGCTGCCCGATGGCGTTGGCGTCGATCACCCCGGGCAGCCGTCGGCCGGCCCGCTCCGTCTCCAGGTACGCCCAGTCGAGGCAGTAGTGCAGGTCCAGTAGGGCCGCCGCGTCGGCCGGGTGCTGGGGCTCGACGCGGATGCGGGAGCGCCACTCGGCGAACGTCTCGCCGGCGGCGAGCTGCGGCAGCCGCTGCACCAGCTCCTCGTCCACCGGCAGGGTCGGGTCGAGCTGCTTGCTCAGGCCGAGCACCCAGGTCAGCGAGAAGAGGGCGTCGTGGTGCAGCACGAACGACCGGTGGTCGCCCTTGCTCCCCATCACGAACTGCCACTCCGGCGGGGTGACCACCTCGACCAGGTGCGAGCCGAGCAGCCAGCCCATCGCCGCCTGCGGCGACATGCCGAAGCAGCGGGCCAGGATCAGGTGCAGCACCGCGATGCGTGCCTCGATCTCCACGATCGGCCGCAGCTCGATCTCGTCGCCCGGCTCCCACACCAGGGGGAACTGCTCCGGGGGCAGCGGCAGCCCGAGGCGGGCCAGCTCGTCCAGGCTGGCGTCGCGGACCTCTCGCGGGTCGGGGGCGGCTACACGCACGGCTCAGGTCCCTGTCAGTCGACTCGGCTCGGATGCCCGGCTATCCCCCCTGGCCTGGGAGGATAGCCGGTCGGCGCGAGCCGCGCCACGGCGGTCGGCGGCGCGCACCGGCTCAGCCGACCCGCTCGACGATCAGCGGCACGCCGGCCGGGGCGGACGCCGAGATCCGCACCGCGGGGGCCGCCTCGGCCAGCGCGGCGGGAATCCGGGCGGCGTGCTCGGAGCGCAGCTCGTAGAGCGGGTCGCCGGCCCGCACCGGGTCGCCGGGGCGCTTGTGCAGCACCACCCCGGCCGGGAAGCTGACCGGGTCCTCCTTGCGGGCCCGGCCGGCGCCGAGCCGCCAGGCGGCCACCCCGATGGCGTACGCGTCGATCGACGCCACGAAGCCGTCGGCGTCGGCGCGGACCACCTCGACCTCGTTCGCGGTCGACAGCGGGGCGTCCGGGTCGCCGCCCTGGGCGCGGATCATCGCCCGCCAGGCGTCCATCGCCCGGCCGTCGCGCAGCGCCGCCGCCGGGTCGGCGTCGGGGAGCCCGGCCGCGTCGAGCATCTCCCGGGCCAGGGCCAGGGTCAGCTCCACCACGTCGGCGGGGCCGCCGCCGGCCAGCACCTCGACCGACTCGGTCACCTCGACCGCGTTGCCGACGGCCAGCCCCAGGGGGGCGGACATGTCGGTGAGCAGGGCGACGGTCCGCACCCCGTGCGCGCCGCCGAGCTCGACCATGGTGCGGGCCAGCTCGCGGGCGTCGTCGACGGACTTCATGAACGCGCCGGAGCCGACCTTCACGTCGAGCACCAGCGCGCCGGTGCCCTCGGCGATCTTCTTGCTCATGATCGAGCTGGCGATCAGCGGGATCGCCTCCACGGTGCCGGTGACGTCGCGCAGCGCGTACAGCTTGCGGTCGGCGGGGGCGAGGCCGTCGCCGGCCGCGCAGATCACCGCGCCCACGTCGCGGAGCTGCCGGATGAACTCGTCGTTGGTCAGCGACGCCCGCCAGCCGGGGATCGACTCCAGCTTGTCCAGCGTCCCGCCGGTGTGGCCCAGGCCGCGCCCGGAGAGCTGCGGCACCGCGCCGCCGCAGGCCGCGACCAGCGGGGTCAACGGCAGGGTGATCTTGTCACCGACGCCGCCGGTGGAGTGCTTGTCGACGGTCGGCCGGTCGACGGCGGAGAGGTCCAGCCGCTCGCCGCTGGCGATCATCGCGGCGGTCCACCGGGCGATCTCCGGCCCGCTCATCCCCCGCAGCAGGATCGCCATGGCCAGCGCCGACATCTGCTCGTCGGCCACCAACCCCTTGGTGTACGCGTCGATCACCCAGTCGATCTGGGCGTCGCCGAGCACCCCGCCGTCCCGCTTGACGCGAATGACGTCGACCGCCGTGAATGCACTCATCGCTTGAAATCTCTTCTCGTCGAGAATGTGGGCTCAGCCGGCCCAGCGGGTCGGAATCTCCATCGGGGGCTCGCCCTCGCCGGCCCAGAAGATGGTGCCGGCCGCGTCGACCACCACCACCCTCGGGCTGCGGGCGTGCCCCCAGGCGATCGCCTCCGCCGGGTCGGCCCAGTTCGGGCCCTCCTCCAGCACGCCGGTCTCGGCGCCCTCGGTGTCCCCGGCCGACCGCTCCCAGTACGCCGTCCAGACCGGCTGGCCGCTGGCGAGGTCCGCGTGCACGAAGACGGTCCCCCGGCCCCGCCAGGCGGCCAGCCGGTCCGGCACCACGGGCACCGGGCGCTCGCCGGTCACCGTCTTCAGGTCCTCGACGTCGAACGCGTGCGGCAGCAGCTCCGCCATGGTCAGCGGGCCGTCGGCGGCCTCGATCAGGCAGCCCGGCCCGCCCTGTTCCCAGAGCAACTGCCGGCACCGGCCGCAGGGCATCAGCGGCTCGCCGAGGGCGTCGACGCAGGAGAGCGCGACGATCCGACCGCCGCCGGTGGCGTGCAGCGACGAGACCACCCCGCACTCGGCGCAGAGCACCACGCCGTACGCGGCGTTCTCCACGTTGCAGCCGACCACGATCCGGCCGTCGTCGACCAGGGCGGCGGCCCCGACCGGGTACTTCGAGTACGGCACGTAGGCGTGCCGCATCACCTCGGTGGCGGCGGCCCGCAGCCGCTCCCAGTCGATCTCGGTCATCTCGTCATTCTGCCCAATTCACGCCGGTCAGGCGCGGGCAGGGGCCTGCCCCGCAGCTCAGCGCACGGCCAGCTCCGCCGGCGGGAAGATCCCGTACGGCACCGCCAGCAGCAGCGCCGCCGCGCCGACCTGGACCACCAGCGGCATCCGGCGGACCGCCAGCAGGACGCCGGCGGCGAAGCCGGCCGCGCCGAGGATCGCCGCCAGCCATTCCGGCGGCGGCGTCCAGCGCGGCTGTAGCCCCTGGTGGAGCAGGGCGGCGTCGATGGTGAGGAACCCGCCCAGCAGGGCCGCCGGCAGGGCTCGGTCGTCGCCGACGAGCCGCACCGCCAGCCAGACCAGGGCGGTGACGAGCAGCGGCCCGACGAGGAGCGCCGGCACCCGGAGACTGATGCAGTCGCCGAAGTTCGTCACTTCGCACCCCGACGCGTACCGGATTTCGGCACGCCACATCGACGCCAGCACCGCCGCGCCGAGCGCGCCCAGGGCCCCGGCCACGGCGGCCGCCCCGGCCGGTCGCATCGTCGTCCGGTCCCCCGCGCCGCGCCAATTCGTCCTCGTCACCCTCGTCATCCTCGACGAGATCCGGCGGCGGACAACCGTCCGGATACTCAGTGCGCCACCCCGGCCCGGAGACGACCGTGCCCGGCCGGGGGCTCCCCCGGCCGGGCACGCTTCGATCGGACCTCAGCCCTTGGCGTACGGCTTCCCGCTCGCCGCCGGGGCGCGGACCTTGCCGACCAGCCCGGCCACGGCCAGCATGGTCGCCAGGTACGGCAGCATGGCCAGGAACTGGCTCGGGATGCTGCTGCCGATCGCCCCCAGGTACGTGCCGAGCTGGTCGGCGAAGCCGAAGAAGAGCGCGGCCAGCAGCGCGCCCGTCGGGCTCCACCGGCCGAAGATCAGCGCGGCGAGGGCGATGAAGCCCTTGCCGCCGATCATGTTCTTGGTGAACGAGTAGAGCGCCAGCGTGTACGACGCGCCGCCGATCCCGGCGACCACCCCGGCCAGCAGGACGTTGCGGTAGCGCAGCCGCAGCACCTTCACCCCGAGGGTGTCGGCGGCGGTGGGGTGCTCGCCGACCGACCGGGTACGCAGCCCCCAGCGGGTGCGGAACAGGCCGACGTGGATGACCAGCACCAGCAGCAGCCCGAGGTAGAGGAAGATGTTGGCCCTGAACAGCGCCGGCCCGATCAGCGGGATGTCGCTGAGCAGCGGGATCTCCCAGGTGCCGAAGCGGGGTGCGGAGTTGTAGCGCTCCGCGTCGGTCTGCATCAGCCGCTCGTAGAGGAAGCCGGTGATGCCGACGGCCAGCAGGTTCAGCACGATGCCGATCACCACCTGGTCGACCAGGAAGCGGATGGCGAAGACGGCCAGCAGCAGCGAGATGAACGCGCCGCCGATCGCGGCGGCGACCAGGCCCACCCAGACGCTGCCGGAGAGGCTGCCGAAGAGCGCGCCGCTGAACGCGCCCATCAGCAACTGCCCCTCGATGGCCACGTTGACCACCCCGGAGCGCTCGCAGAGCACCCCGGCGAGGGCGCCGAAGATCAGCGGTAGCGCCAGGATGAACGTGCCGCGCACCATGTTGACCAGCGGCATGAAGTTGCGCCCCTCCGGGGCGGCGGAGACCTGCCAGCACAGGAACGACAGCACGAAGGCCCCCAGCCCCACGCCGAGCAGCAGGGCGAACCAGCGCCTCGGCGCCCGGGTGAGCAGGGCCACGCCGGTCGCCGCGGTGACGAGCCCGAAGAGGATCGCCCCGAGGGTTCCGTTGATCGCCAGCGCCCCGCCGCCCTCGGTCTCGCTGAGGGTGAAGCGGGCCTGCCGGTCGGTGGCGAGCGCCCCGAAGAGCACCGCCGCGAGCACGCCGAGCGCGAGCAGCACCGCGCCGACCTTGCGGGTGCGGTTCCAGAAGCCCTCGTCCACCGGGGCCACGGCGACGTCCGGGACAGCCATGGTCGACATGCGTTACCAGCCCTTCGCCAGGCTCGTCTGCAACCGGGCGGCACGCGCGGCCCGGAGCTGGAAGATCGCCTTCACCAGGGCCGGCGCGGCGATGAAGATGACGATCAGTGCCTGGAGCACGGTGACCAGCTCCAGCGAGATCCCCGAGTACGACTGCATCCGGTTGCCGCCGGCCTGCAACGCGCCGAAGAGCAGCGCGGCCAGCAGGACGCCCCACGGCTTCACCCGGCCCAGCAGGGCCACCAGGATGCCGTCGAAGCCGATCTGGGCGATCACCAGCGGGGTCAGCGCGGTGGCCGTCGAGCCGAGCACCATCTGGCTGCCGCCGAGGCCGGCGAGCAGCCCGGCGAGCGCCATCATCAGCACGTACGTGCGGCCGACGCTGATGCCGGCGGTGCGGGCGGCGTCCGGGTTGGCGCCGACCGCGCGCAGCTCGAAGCCGAAGGTGGAGCGCTTGAGCAGCCAGGCGACGAACCAGGTGGCCAGCACGGCCAGCAGGATGCCGGCGTGCACCCGCAGGTCGTCGCCGAGCAGCCGGGGCAGCTGGGCCGACGAGTCCACGGGCTTGCTGATCGCGTCGGCCCGGTCGGGGTTCTGCACCCCGCTCTGGACGATGATCCAGGCCAGGAAGTAGACCGCGACGTAGTTGAGCATGATCGTGTTGATCACCTCGTGGGCGCCGGTGCGCGCCTTGAGGATGCCCGGGATGAAGCCCCAGAGCGCGCCGCCGGCCGCGCCGGCCAGCAGGGCGACGATCAGGTGCAGCACCGGGGGCAGCGGCAGCAGGAAACCGGCCAGCGCGGCGAGGATGACGCCCATGGTGGCCTGGCCCTGCGCGCCGATGTTGAACAGGCCGCCCCGGAAGGCGAGCGCCACCGACAGGCCGGTGAAGACCAGCGGCGCGGCGTAGGTCAGCGTCTCCGAGATCGGGCTGAGCGCCGCGGTGAAGCCGGACGCCTCCGGGTCGAAGATCGCGCCCTTGAAGAGGTTCGCGTACGCCTCGCTGACCACCGTCCAGCTCGCGTTGATCGCGTCGGCGGGCCGGGCGGTGATGTAGCCGTAGGTGGCCAGCACGTCCGGGTCCGAGACGATGATCAGCACGGCGCCGACGATCATCGCCAGCAGCACCGCGAGCGCGGTGACGGTGACGGTGTTGGCCGCCCAGAGGTTGTCCAGGAAGAGCCGGCCCAGGCTGGGCCGGTGCGGCGGGCCGGGCTGCTTGGGGGAGGTGGCGGTGGCGGTGGCGGCCCGGTCGGCGTCGCCGGCCGACACCCGCGCCGCCTGGGTCTCGGTCGCCGGTTCCTTGTCGGGGGAGCCGGCCGCCGGATTCGGGTTGCTCATGCCTCTTCCTCGTTACCGGGGCCGTCGGGGGCCGGGGCCGGGGGCGCGTCGGCGGCGGCCGGCGCGTCGGGGGCCCGCTCGGTGGGCGCGGGTGTCGCGTCGGGGGTGATGCCGGCCATCAGCAGGCCGATCGCCTCGCGGGGGGTCTCCGGGCCGACGATGCCGATGATCCGGCCTCGGTACATCACCGCGATCCGGTCGGCCAGGTCCAGCACCTCGTCCAGCTCGCTGGAGACGACCATGACGGCGGTGCCCTCGTCCCGCTCCCGGATGACCCGGGAGTGGATGAACTCGATGGAGCCGACGTCGACGCCCCGGGTGGGCTGGGCGGCGATGAAGAGCTTCAGCGGCCGGGACATCTCCCGGGCCACGATCACCTTCTGCTGGTTGCCGCCGGAGAGCGTGCCGACGGGCGCGTCGGCCGACGGGGTACGCACGTCGAACTGCGCGATCCGCTCCTTCGCCGACTTGGCGATGGCGTCCGGCCTGAGCGACAGCCCCTTGCCGAAGGGCGGCCGGTCGTAGATGTCCAGCACCAGGTTCTCGGCGACGCTGAACTCCTTGACCAGGCCGTCGGCGCTGCGGTCCTCGGGGACGTAGCCGACCCCGGCGCGGAGCACCTTCTTGGTCGACCAGCCGTGCACCGACTGGCCGTCGAGGGTGACCGTGCCGCCGAGGATCGGGCGCAGGCCCATGATCGCCTCGATCAGCTCGGTCTGCCCGTTGCCCTGCACGCCGGCCACGCCGAGCACCTCGCCGGCGCGCACGGTGAGGTCCACCCCGTCGACGGCGCGGATCTGCCGGTCGTCGTCGACGACCAGGCCGGCGACCTCCAGGACGGGTCGGCCCGGGGTGGCCGGCTGCTTGTCCACGTTGAGCCGGACGCTGCGGCCGACCATCAGGGCCGCCAGTTCGTCGCGGCTGGCGGTCGGCGCGGCGGTGCCCACGGTCCTCCCGCGCCGGATCACGGTGATCCGGTCGGCGATGGCCTGGACCTCGCCGAGCTTGTGGGTGATGAAGACGATCGACTTGCCGGCGGCCTTGAGCGAGCGCATCACGGCCAGCAGCTCGGTGGTCTCCTGCGGGGTGAGCACGGCGGTCGGCTCGTCCAGGATCAGCAGGTCGACGTCGCGGGTGAGGGCCTTGACGATCTCCACCCGCTGCTGGATGCCGACGGGCAGGTCCTCGACCACCGCGTCCGGGTCGACCCGCAGGTGGTACCGGTCGGAGACCTCGGCGACCTCGCGGCGGGCCCGACGCCGGTCCAGGAAGCCGGCGATGCCGCCCTTGACCTGCTCGGCGCCGAGCATGACGTTCTCGGCCACGGTGAAGACCGGCACCAGCATGAAGTGCTGGTGCACCATGCCGATCCCGGCCGCGATCGCGTCGGAGGGGCCCTTCAGCCGCAGCGGCGTCCCGTCGACCAGGATCTCGCCCTCGTCGGGCTGGTAGAGCCCGTAGAGCACGTTCATCAGGGTCGACTTGCCGGCACCGTTCTCGCCGAGCAGGGCGTGAATCTCTCCAGGCTCCACCGTCAGGTCGATGTGATCGTTGGCGACCAGATCACCGAACCGCTTGGTGATGCCGCGCAGTTCGAGTCTCAGCGCAACCTCCTGGAGTGCGAGCGATGGTGCAGCGCGGTCGCTGCGGAGCCGGTCACCGGGGCGGGCCGGGCTTCGGGTGGTGCGGACCGGCCGCCCCGACGGCGCGGGTGGGTTCCCCGCGTACGTCGAGGCGGCCGGTCGTCGTGCCTGGTCCGCCGGCCGCTGCGGTCGGTGGTCGCACCGCGGTGGCCGGCGGGGTGGTCACTTGGTCGGCTGCGCCTTCGAGGTGACCGTGATGGTGCCGGCGGCGATGTCGGTCTTGAGCTTCTCGACCTCGGCCTTGAGGTCCGCCGGGACCAAGCTGTCGAACTCGTGGTACGGGGCGATCGAGACGCCGTCGTTGGCCAGCGTGCCGACGAAGCCCGGGGTGGGCTGGAGCTTCTCGCCACCGGCGGCCTTGACCACGGCCTCCTTGACGGCGCCGGAGATGTTCTTGACCACGGTGGTCAGCAGCGCCGCGCAGTTCGGGGTGCTCTCGCAGCCGTCGGCGTCGACCCAGATGACCGAGTACTTGCCGCCGGAGGCCTGGGCCGCCGCGGTGGTGCCGAGGCCGGCGCCGCCCGCGACCGGCATGATGATGTCCGCGCCCTGGGCGACCAGGGTGTCGGAGACCTTCTTGCCCTCGTCCTGCTTCTCGAACGAGTTGGAGAAGGAGCCCTTCTGGGTCTCCTTGTTCCAGCCGAGCACCTTGACGCTCTTGCTCTTGGTCTTGTTGTAGTGCGCGACGCCGTCGACGAAGCCGTCCATGAAGATGGTCACCGGCGGGATCGGCATGGCGCCGTAGGTGGCGACCGTGCCCGACTTGGACATCCCGGCGGCCAGGTAGCCGGCCTGGAAGGCCGCCTGGGCGGTGTCGAACTGCATCGGGAAGACGTTGGCGGCTTCCGGCTTGGCGTCGACGATGCCGAACTGCTGGTTCGGGTTCGCCGTGGCGATCTTCTTGGTGGCGTCGGACATCAGGCCACCGACGGCCAGGATGAAGTCGCACTTCTGGTTGACGTACCCGGTCAGGTTGACCTCGTAGTCCGCCTCGGCCTTCGACGCGACGTACTTGATGTCGATGTTGTCGTTGGCCTTCTTGGCCTCCTCCAGGCCCTTCCAGGCGGAGGTGTTGAACGACTTGTCGTCGATGCCGCCGACGTCGGTCACCATGCAGGCGCTGTACTTCTTGGCGCCGGTGCCAGCCGCGCCGTCCTTGTCGTCCTCGGGAGCCTCACCACACGCGGCGGCCCCCAGCACGAGCCCACCCGCCACGAAAGCGGAGGCGATCCGCATCCCACGCACAGAGCGCAAGACATCTCCTTCCCATTGCACACCGCTCTGCGCGGTGGCAGCCCTTGAGCCGGCCCTGCGGTCGCACCGCCGGCATCCCACGTTACGGACGGGAGCGTACGCCCGCGTCCACCCACCGATCGCCAATCGTGCACGACTGTTGGACGCCTGTTACCCCTACGTAACCCCTGCCGTGGGGTAGATCACTCGACGCCCCTCCGGCGCACCGACCGGGCGTCCCGAACGTCCGGTTCCGGCGGTGTCAGCCCCCGCTCGGGGGTCACCGCCAGAAGACCGCCACGGCCGCGTTGACCAGGGTCAACCCGACGATGGCGAGGAAGTGGCCCCGGTTGACCGACTCCCGCTTTCGGGAGAAGAAGACCATGACAAAGATCAGCAGCGCGAGCACCAACTTGGTAACAAGCTTCGCCGGCTCCGGCTCGTTGCCGTCGCGCAGCGGGGCGGAGAGCCCGATTCCGGTCACCAGCATGATCACCGACCCCCAGAGCATGGCCGGGTTGATCCGCAGCTTCGCGCTGACGTACTGGACGATCGCGCCGCCGAGCAGCAGCGCGAAGCCGATCAGGTGGACGTAGCGAAGGATCAGTCTGAGAGCTTCCATGCACCCATCCTCCCCCATCAACGACGCGTTGTAGTAGCCGGTGGTGGGCCCGGCCCGCCACCGGCGGGCTCAGACCCCCCGGCGGCTCAGCCCTTGACCGCGCCGGCGGTGAGGCCGGAGACGATGTAGCGCTGCAGGAACTGGAAGACCAGCACCGTGGGGATCGCGGTGAGCAGGGTCGCCGCCGCGAAGATGCCGAAGTTGTTGTTGCGCTCGTCGCCGTTGAGCATCCCGAACATGCCGACGGCCAGGGTCTTCTCGTCGGTGCTGGTCAGGAAGACGCTCGCCAGCAGGAACTCGTTGATCGTGGTGATGAACGACAGCAGCCCGGTCACCGCCAGGATCGGCGCCACCAGCGGCAGCATGATCCGGAAGAAGACCTGGGCGTGGCTGGCCCCGTCCATGGTGGCCGACTCGTCCAGCTCCCTGGGCAGGGTGTCGAAGAAGCCCTTCATCAGCCAGGTGTTCACCCCGAGCGCCCCGCCCAGGTAGAGCAGGAGCAGGCCCCACGGGGTGTTGAAGCCGATCGCCGGCCAGAGGTCGGTGATCGCGCCGAAGATCAGGAAGATCGCCACGATCGCCAGGAACTGCGGGAACATCTGGACCAGCAGCAGCGAGAGCAGCCCCACCCGCCGGCCCCGGAACCGCATCCGGGAGAAGGCGTACGCCGCCAGCGCGGAGATGAAGACCGACGCGAACGAGGCGGCCCCGGCGATCAGCAGCGAGTTGAGGAACCACCGCTCGAAGGCGGTCCGGGCGAAGAGCTCGCTGAAGTTGCTCAGCGACACCCCGCCGACGGGCACCAGCTCCGTCGAGGAGAGGGTGCCCAGCGGGTTGAGCGCCGCGGAGACCACGAAGACGATCGGGAAGAGGCTGAACAGCACGGCGAGCACGCCGACGACGTGCCGCCAGCCGACCTCGGCGAACCAGCGGCCCCGCCGCCGGGCGGGGGTGCGGCGGCCGGTGGCCGGCTGGGCGGTGCCCGGGTGGGCGGTGGGCGGGTGGCCCGTGGCCCCGGTCAAGGTGCTCACGAGTACACCTCCTCCTGCTTGCGGGTGCGCCGGAAGCTCACCGCCGACACGATCGCGACGATGGCGAAGATGAACAGCGAGACCGCCGCGGCGTAGCCGTACTCCGCGCCCTGCCCGCCGAAGGCCAGCCGGTAGGTGTACGTGATCAGCAGGTCGGTCGCGCCGTTTCTGGAGTTCTCCGCCGGGAACGGGGCCCCGTCGGTGGTCAGGTAGATCGCGTTGAAGTTGTTGAAGTTGAACGCGAACGACGAGATCAGCAGCGGCGAGAGCGCCACCAGCAGCAGCGGCAGGGTGACCGCCCTGAACGACTGCCAGGGCGACGCCCCGTCGACGGAGCTGGCCTCGGTCAGCTCGCGCGGGATCGCCTGCAACGCGCCGGTGGCCACCAGGAACATGTACGGGTAGCCGAGCCAGAGCTGCACCAGGATCACCGCGAAGCGGGCGCTCCACTCCTGGCCGAACCAGTCGACCCCCAGCCCGAAGAGGTTGTTGATCAGGCCGAAGTCGGTGTTGAACATGTCCCGCCAGACCAGCAGCATCGCGAACGACGGCATGGCGTACGGCAGGATCAGCAGCATCCGGTAGAGGTTGGTGCCGCGCATCCGGGGCGAGTGCAGCGCCAGCGCGATGCCCAGGCCGAGGACGAAGGTGCCGCCGGTGGAGCCGAGGGCGAAGGCGACGTTCCACAGCAGCGTGCCGAGGAACGGCCCGGAGACGTTGTCGTCGGTGAGGACCCGGGTGAAGTTCGCCAGGCCGACGCCGACCTTCCAGCCCTGGGCGAGGCGGTCGCCGTCGGCGGCGACGAAGGAGCCGGTCGCCTCGTCGGCGGTCCACCGCTGGCCGGTCTCGGTGTCGGTGATGCAGTCGCAGCCGGCGTCGTACGCGCGGGTGGCCTTGCCCTCGTAGGCGCGCGACAGGCCGGAGGAGCGCAGCGCGCCCCCGGCGGTCGGCACCACGAAGTCGGTGATCTCCTGGCTGCGGGCGCTGGCCTGGCCGAAGGTGAGCACGGTGTAGCCGTCGGCGGCGGTGACCTTGCCGCCGGGGGCCACGGTCACGTCGGCGGCGTCGAGCCCGCGCAGCCCCTCGGCGTCGCCGACGGAGACCGCGCCGCTGGCCGGGTCGGTGACCAGGAAGACCAGCGGGCCGGTGGCCGGGTCGCCGGAGGTGGCCACGGAGAGGGGGTACTGCGCCGAGCCGGGGACCTGGGTGACCGACGCGGTCTGGATGGCGACGATCGCGTCGTTCTTGTCGCCCCGGTGGCCGTCGCCGTAGTTGGTGAAGGCGGTGCTCGCGGTGTAGAGCACCGGGACGATCTGGAACGCGATCAGCAGCAGCGTCCCGGGGACCAGGTACTTGGCCGGGATGTGCCGGCGGGTGAGGTAGAGGTAGCAGAGGCCGGCGGTGGTGGCCGCGAGCACGGCCAGCCCGGCCCAGTGCTCGGCCGCCACCAGCGGGAAGGCCGCCCAGATGGCGATGCCGACCACCAGGCCGAGCAGGACCACCTTGACGACGAGGCCGGTCGCGGTGACCGGCGTGTGGTGCCGCGCCGCGCGGGCGGCGGTATCGAGCCCGGAGCCGACGGGCTCCCGGCCCGGGTCCCGCGTGGCGGGGCCCGGGCCGGACAGCTCGGTGTTCATTACTTGATCTGGCCGGAGATCGTCTTGCCGGCCGCGGTGACCGTCTTGGCCGGGTCCGCGCCGCCGATCACGGCGGCCTCGGCCTTGCCGAACGGGTCCCAGATCGCGGCCATCGCCGGGATCGCCGGGAGCACCTGGCCGTTGCGGCCGGCCTCGGTGAACTTGGCCAGGTCCGGGTCGGCGCCCTTGACCTGCTCCAGGGCGGCGGTCAGCGCCGGCGGCCGGGGCTCGGCCTGGTACAGCGCCACGGCCAGCTCCGGGGTGGTGGTGTAGTTCGCCACGAACTCCTGGGCCAGCGCCTTGTTCTTGGCCTTGGCCGCCACGTAGAAGGCCTGCACGCCGACGAACGGCTGGGCCTCCTTGCCGCCGGCGAAGCCGGGGATGGGCGAGATGTCGTACGAGATGCCGGCCTTCTTCACGTCGGCGGTGGCCCACGGTCCGGAGACCAGGTAGGCGCACTTCTTGCCGGTGAAGGTGGCGATCGAGTTGGTGTCGGCGATGGAGCGCTTCAGCACGCCCTCGCCCTTCTCGCCGAGCGCGCCGATCTTCTTGAACGCCTCGATCGACTCCGGCTTGCCGACGCCGAGGTCCTTCGGGTCGTAGTCGCCGTTGGCGGTGGTGCCGAAGAGGTAGCCGCCGGCCGAGGCGTACAGCGGGTAGATGTGGTACGCGTCGCCCTGCTGGCCAACCTGGAGGCAGAGCGTCTCGGTGACCTTCTTCTCGGCCTTGAGCTTCTTGCCGGCGGCGACCACGTCCTCGATCGTCTTCGGCGCCTCGGGGGCCAGCGCGGTGTTGCGGATCAGCGCCAGGTTCTCCCGCGCGTACGGCACGCCGTAGAGCTGGCCGTTGTAGGTGACGGCCTTGATCGAGGTCGCGTCGAACGCGCCCTTCTGGTCGGCGGCGAGCTGCACCGGGTCGATGGCGCCGTTCTGGACCATGTTGCCGATCCAGTCGTGCGCGCCGACCACCACGTCCGGGCCGCTGCCCTGCTGGGAGGCGGTGACGAAGTTGGTCTGCAGGTCCTTGGAGACGGCCTGCACCTCGACGGTCACGCCGTTGGCCTGGCCGAACTTCTCGGCGAACGGCTTGAGGGCGGCGGCCCGCTTGTCGTCGGCCCAGATCACCAGCTTGCCGCCGGCGGCGTCGGCGGACTGCTTGGCGGCCGGCGCGTCCTTGTCGTCGCCACCGCCGCAGCCAGTGGCGGCCAGCGCCAGGCCGAGAACGGCGGCCACACCCGCGTTACGGATGCGCATGGGTACTCCTGTCGTCGTGGCGGTGTCGCCGGGGGAAGGACGGCCGCCATTGGATTCATCGCTGTCTGCACAGCCCGGCGCCTGAGTGCGACGCCCACGTTCCCGCATGTTGCGGGCACGTTAGCAAGATATTGCAGGGACGGTAAGGGCTTGCAATCGGCTCCCGCAAGAACTTGCCGGTGGGTTAGGGTTCGCACCATGCGTGCTCGACTGTCCGACATCGCCCAGCAGGCCGAGGTGAGCGAGGCCACGGTGTCGCGGGTGCTCAACGACCGCCCCGGCGTGGCCCCCGAGACCCGGCAGGCCGTCCTGACCGCCCTCGACGTCCTCGGCTACGAGCGCCCGGCCCGGCTGCGCAAGCGCAGCGCCGGCCTGGTCGGCCTGGTCGTGCCGGAGCTGGAGAACCCGATCTTCCCCGCGTTCGCCCAGGTGATCGAGTCGACCCTGGCGCAGAGCGGCTTCACCCCGGTGCTCTGCACCCAGACCCCGGGCGGGGTCACCGAGGACGAGTACGTCGAGATGCTGCTCGACCGCCAGGTCTCCGGCATCGTCTTCGTCTCCGGCCTGCACGCCGACACCGCCGCCGGCCACGACCGCTACCGCGCGCTGCTCGCCCGGCCGCTGCCGATCGTCATGATCAACGGGTACGCCCCCGGCATCGCCGCGCCCTTCGTCTCCTGCGACGACCGGGAGGCCACCGAGCTGGCCGTCGCCCACCTGGTCGCCCTCGGCCACCGCCGGATCGGGCTGATCACCGGGCCGGACCGGTTCGTCCCGGTGCAGCGCCGGGTGGCCGGCTGGCGGGCCGCCATGGAGCGGCTGACCGACCTGCGCGACGCCGAGCTGGACGCCCTCGCCGAGCTGACCCTCTTCGGCGTGGAGGGCGGCGAGGCCGCCGCCGGTCGGCTGCTGGCGCGCGGGGTGACCGGCCTGGTCTGCGGCTCCGACCTGATGGCGCTGGGCGCGATCCGGGCCGCCCGGCAGCGCGGCCGGTCGGTGCCGGACGACGTGTCGGTGGTCGGCTACGACGACTCGCCCCTGATGGCGTTCACCGATCCGCCCCTGACCACGATGCGCCAGCCGGTGGCCGCGATGGCGGTGGCCGCGGTCCGGGCCCTGGTCGACGAGATCAACGGCCACGGTGCCCCGCACTCGGAGTACCTGTTCCGCCCCGAGCTGGTGGTGCGCGGCTCCACCGCCGTGGCGCGGCGGCCCGTCCCCGCACCGGCGGGCAGCGCCGGCCAGCGCCCGGCCGCGCCGGTCGTCGTACCCGCCTGATCCGCGCGGTCCGGGGGCCGTCCGTCCCCACCCGTCCCCACCGGGCGTTTCTTGCGCAAGTTCTGTTTGACTCTTGCAGCCGTCGGGCCGCATCCTGCTCTGACCACCCGGCTGGGGCGGGGCGCGATGCCGCGCGGGCCCAGCCGTACCGCGCGCCACAGAACGGGGATCGTCACCGATGACCGCCAGCAATCCCACGCCGCTGACCGCCGACGACGACTGGTGGCGCGCCGCGGTCGTCTACCAGGTCTACGTCCGCAGCTTCGCCGACGCCGACGGCGACGGCGTGGGTGACCTGCGGGGCATCCGGGAACGCCTGCCCTACCTGCGCGACCTCGGGGTGGACGCGCTCTGGCTCACCCCCTTCTACACCTCGCCGATGATCGACGGCGGCTACGACGTCGCCGACTACCGGGACGTCGACCCGCTCTTCGGCACCCTCGCCGACTTCGACGCGATGATCACCGACGCGCACGCCATGGGCCTGCGGATCATCGTCGACATCGTGCCCAACCACACCTCCACTGCGCACCCGTGGTTCACCGCCGCGCTCGCCGCCGCCCCCGGCTCCCCCGAGCGGGCCCGCTACCTCTTCGCCGAGGGCAAGGGCGAGCACGGCGAGCTGCCGCCGAACGACTGGGAGAGCATCTTCGGCGGCCCGGCCTGGACCCGGGTCCCCGACGGCCAGTGGTACCTGCACCTGTTCGACCCGGCCCAGCCGGACCTCAACTGGCGGCACCCGGAGGTCCGCAGCGAGTTCGAGGACGTGCTGCGCTTCTGGCTCGACCGGGGCGTCGACGGGTTCCGCATCGACGTGGCCCACGGCATGATCAAGGCCGAGGGGCTGCCGGACGTCGGCTTCAGCACCATGACCACCGGCCAACGCCAGTCCGAGCTGCTCGGCAAGGACCGGCTGCCCTACTTCGACCAGGACGAGGTGCACGAGATCTACCGCGCCTGGCGGCCCATCCTGGACAGCTACCCCGGCGGCCGGATGGCCGTCGCCGAGGCGTGGGCCGAGACGCCGCAGCGGCTGGCCCGCTACATCGGCCCCGACGAGCTGCACCAGGCGTTCAGCTTCGACTTCCTCGAAGCCACCTGGTCGGCCGACTCGTTCCGCAAGGTCATCGACACCGCGCTGGCCGAGGCGACCGTCGTCGGCGCCCCGACGACCTGGGTGCTCTCCAACCACGACAAGCAGCGCCACGTCACCCGGTACGGCGACGGCGAGGTTGGGCTGCGCCGGGCCCGCGCGGCCAGCCTGCTGATGCTCGCCCTGCCCGGCTGCGCCTACCTCTACCAGGGCGAGGAGCTGGGGCTGCCGGAGGTGCTCGACCTCCCCGACGAGCTGCGCCAGGACCCGTCGTTCCTGCGTACCGGCGAGAGCCGGGACGGCTGCCGGGTGCCGATCCCGTGGAGCGGCGAGCTGGCCCCGTACGGCTTCGGCCCGGCCGGCAGCGCGCCGAGCTGGCTGCCGGCCCCGGCCACCTGGGCCGCCCTCTCCGTCGCCGCCCAGACCGGCGTGCCCGGCTCCACGCTGGAGCTCTACCGCGCCGCCCTGCGGATCCGGCGCACCCACCCCGCGCTGGCCCGCGACGCCGACGAGGTGACCTGGCTGGAGGGCACCGGCCCCGGCGTGCTGGCGTTCCGCCGCACCGCCGGCGACACCGAGTTGACCTGCGTGGTCAACATCAGCGCCGCGCCGGTCCTGATCGACGGGTACGGCCGGCCGGTCGTCGCCAGCGCGGAGCTCACCGAGCAGGGTGTCGGGCATCTCCTGCCGGTGGACGCGGCCGCCTGGTTCGATCGGCCCGTGGCGGGGTAACCCCGTACTACCCTGGCCGTCCGTCGTGCCCCGCGCCGACGGGCGGCTGGGCATTCGACCCCTTGTGGTGGGGGGTGAGGTGGCATCGGCCGGCCCCGGGCACGCTTTGTCGTCCGGGGCCGGCCGACGCCCGCCGTCCGCCGCCCCAGGCAGCCCCCGCCCTCCCCCGCCCGCCCCCGTCCGCCCCCGTCCGCCCCCGTCCGACCCCGTCCGACCCCGTCCGACCCCGTCCGCCATGACGGGACGCCCCCCGCGACCGGTGCGTAGCAACCCGGCCAACCTGTGGCGGATCACCTCTCGGGCCGGCAGCGAGCGCACACCGGATCACGGTGCGGGCGGGAGCGATGCGGCCACCAATCCACCGCCCTCGCTACTTTCAGCGACATCCCCCGACCCCAAGGCAACCCCACCTCCGCCCCTTTGCTCTGCTGCCCCATAGGCAACAGCTACTGGCAGTGGTCGTGCGTCCCAATGGCAATCAACGATCCCTGCGCGTCGCAAACGCCACCCACCGCGCCCACCCCACGGGCCAAGATCCGAGCATCTTCAGGGAAAATGCTGGGTGAAAGCCGGGTTCAGGCAGCATCTTCAGGGAAAATGCGCAGATCTTGGCCCGGCGAGGGCGGCGCGGCGGGTGCAGCGGCCCGGCGGGTGCAGCGGCCCGGCGGGTGCAGCGGCCCGGCGGGTGCAGCGGTCCGGCGGGTGCAGCGGCCCGGCTCGGCGGTCAGCGGCCCTTTTCGGTGAGCAGCTTGGCGATCCGGGCGAAGCCGGCGCGCAGTTCGTCCTCGTCGGGGGCCGGCAGCGGGCCGGTCCGGTCGTCCACCTCGGCCGCCGCCTCCAACTCGTCGTCGATGACGTCCTCGAAGTCGCCGTAGAGGTCGGCCGCCTCGATCCGGGCGGCGTCGTCCTCGGCGGCGACCTGGGCGGCGGCGATCTCGCCCCGGATCTCGGCGGGCGAGAGCGCCGGCAGCAGCGGCTCGACCACCGCCATGAGCTGCTCCTCGGCCACCACCGCCTCGGCGAGGGCCAGCGCGTGCGGTCGCTCGTACGGGCCGCAGACCACCGGCTCCCACTCGTCGGCGTCGGCCTCCCCGAGCGGGGCGAAGGTGATGATCCACGGCAGGCCGAGCATCGGCGAGCCGTCCGGCAGGTCCAACGTCACGAGTGCGCCCACGCGCCCATCATGGTCGATTCTCACGTTCCCGTGGGCGGCATTTGCCCGAATTGCACCTTCTTCGGCTGTCGGTCCCCTGATTGCCGCCCGCCGCGCACCCCCGCACGCGGGGCGGTCAGCCTGGGCGGGCGGCGGTCAGGGCGGCCCGGACCAGGTCCAGCGCGACCTCCGGCGACACCCCGAGCCGCAGCGCCGCCGCCGCGTAGTCGGCCGCCGCCCGCTGCAACCGGTCCGCCGCGTCGTCGCGCCCCGGCGCGACGAAGGTGCCGTTGCGGCCCCGCGTCTGCAACAGCCCGGCCGACTCCAGCTCGCGGTACGCCCGCGCCACCGTGTTCACCGCCAGCCCCAACTCCCCGGCGAGCTGCCGCACGGGCGGCAGCCGGGTGCCCACCGGCAGCCGCCCGTCCCCGATCCGCTCGGCCAGGCCGCCGCGCACCTGCTCGTACGGCGGCAGCGGCGACGCCGGGTCCACGGTGATCATCCAGGTCACCCCGCTCCCCCGGGCGCTCCCGGATCGGTCTCGGCATCCACGTCCGCCTCCCGGGGGGAATCGGCCTCCAGGTCGAGGTCGGCCGGCGGCGGCCCCTCGGAGAGGTCCACCACCCGACCGTGAGGGCTGGTCGCGGCGAGCGCCGCGCCGAAGAGCACGAGCTGGTTGAGCAGGTACAGATAGAGCAGCACCCCGACCGCGCCGGCCACCACCGTGTACGCCGGATTCCGCTCGGTGCGCACCACGTAGTACCGCCCGACCGTGTTCAGCAGCGTGATGCCGACCGCGACGGTCAACGCCACCGGGCGCAGCCGGCGGCGGCTCATCCGCAGCCGGGGCACCGCCAACAGCAGCGAGAGCGCCACGACCAGGTTGATCAGCACGCTGAACAGCACGCTCACCACCGTCAGCGTCACCGAGCCGGTGCTGCGCAGCAGGAAGCGCAGCAGCGACTCCAGCGCGTCCAAGGCGGCCACCGAGAGGCCGAGCATCACGAAGACCAGCAGCAGCACGCCCAGGTCGACCAGCGGGCGCATCACCACGTTGCCGGGCTGCTGGTTGAACCCGTACAGCAGCCGTTGTGAGGACCGGATCGCCTCCACCCAGGCGATCCCGGTGAAGACCAGGATGATCAGGCCGACCACGCCGACGGTGTTGCTGCTCTGGGCGATCTGCTCCGGGTCCAGGAACGGCAGGTTCTCCCCGAGGAAGTCGTCGGCCGCCTCGTTGACCCCGGGGTTGTCCTCCAGGATCCAGCCGAAGACCGAGTACCCGACCAGGGCCAGCGCGAAGACCGCGAAGAACCCGTAGTAGGCGATGGCCGCCGCCAGCCGCCCGCCGAACATGTCCGAGTAGAGCGTCCCGGCCCGCCACACGTGGTCGAAGACCGGCCATCGACGACGCCTGGCAGCCACCCACCGGTCGACGCCGGCCTCGATCCGCCCCAACAGCTCCACGCCGCCATCCTCGCCGATCCCCGCCCATCTGCGCGTCTAACAACGGCCTCAATTCACTTCGTTCCCGCCCCTGCGGCCCACCCGGCCCGGTTGATCAAGAAGTTATTGTCATCCGCTTCGGCGTTTCCCGTCCCTAACTTCTTGATCACCGACGGATCCGGGGGCGGTGCGGCCGGTTCGGGGGCGGCGGGATCCCGAGCGGTGGAGCCTTTGGAGCTGAGGCGGATACGACATCGGCGATGACGTAGCGGCTTCGGCCGATCGAGACGCTGTTCAGGGTGCCGTGGGTCGAAGCCCGGGGGCATGATCAACGGTGGGATACTCGTATGTCGGCCTCCGCGATGGCCCCTACGGTCCAGGCCATGCTGATTCGGGAAGAACAAGTCCAGGACCAGGAACCGGTCCGCGCCGTCCACCGGCGCGCCTTCGGGGCCGAACATGGCGACACCATTGCGGAACTCGTGGACGCCCTGCGCCGCGACGATCCCACCGCCGGCTTTCGTAAGCCGTCGCTGCGCATCCCCGACCGAGCCTTCCAGGTAATCAAGCTGTCGGCGTACGAGCCCTGGATGACCGGGACGTTCGTCTACTCGAATACGTTCTGGCGGCTCGACTGCGTCGGTGCACGCGCCAACAAGACCTGATCAGGCGGGTGCCTCCAGACCGTCCTACCTGGAGAGCTACAGGGGTGCCGAACCGCAGAAGCTTGGCCTCCCGGCCGCTCAGCTCTCCCGGGGCGGTGGATAAGGCGATGGCTGTGGGCCGCCGCTAGGGCCTGTCTCGTGGATCTTGGCGGTCGGGGATGGCGCGTAGCCAGTCGAGGGTTTCGACCAGGTCGAGGGTGGCTTGGAAGTGGGCCGCGAGTTTGTCGTACCTCGTGGCGAGCCCTCGCCAGTGTTTGCGCCGGTTGAAGCCACGTTCGACCTGGTTACGGTCCCGGTAGGCGACCTTGTTGAAGGCCGGTGGTCGGCCGCCGCGTCGTCCTTTCCGCTTCCGGTTGGCGATCTGGTCGTTGGGCTCGGGGATGACCGTGGTGATGCCCTTGTCCCGCAGGGCGGTCCGATTCGCGCGAGAGGAGTACGCCTTGTCACCGGTGAGCGAATCGGGCCTCTTGCGTGGCCGGCCCACGCCGCCGGGGCGGTGCACGCGGACCTGTTCCAGCAGGGGGATCAGTTGGCGGGTGTCGGCTGCCTGACCAGGAGTGATCAGGGTGGCCAGGGAACGGCCGCGCCCGTCGGCCAGGGTGTGGATCTTCGTGGTGAGACCACCCCTCGATCGGCCGATAGCCTGTGCTGCCCGTGATTCCTCCCGACTCAGCCCCCTTTACGGGCGCCGGCGGCATGCTGGTGGGTTCGCACGATGGTGGCGTCGACCTGGGCGTTCCAGTTGATGTCGTCGTCGAGCTCGGCCAAGGCGATGACATGGTCCTTCAACCGGGTCCACGTGCCGTCGGCCGCCCATCGAGCGAACCGTCCGTGCGCGGTCTTCCAAGGCCCGTACCGTTCGGGCAGGTCCCGCCACGGCGACCCGGTACGTTTCACCCAGCAGATCGCGTTGATGACCTGCCGGTGATCCCGCCACCGGCCGCCCCGTACGGGCTGCGCCGGCAACAACGATGCCAGCACAGCCCACTCATGGTTCGTGAGATCACCTCGCGCCATGCAGGGCTTAACGAGCGAGACTCATGATCCGCAAGACAGAACCTAGGCGATGACGTAAACGAATCAGCTCCAGATGTGCCGAACCGCAAGTACCTGACCTCCCGGCCGTTCAGCTCTCCGGCGGTGGCGGTTCGTCCGCTCCGCGGGCTTTCCAGGGCTGGTGTTCGGTGATCCAGGCTTCTACGTCCGCCACCAACCAGACCGCACCGCCGGCCAGCCGGTCGAAGGGCTCCGGGAAATCGGGCCGGCTGGTGAGCTGAACGACCCGGACACGCGACACTCCGAGCCGTTCCTGAAGCTCCGCACTCCCGTACAGCTTCCGCCGCCAACCCATGCCCGAAGCATCCCGAGAGACCCCCCTTCCATTTCTGGAAGCCGCCCTGCCCTCACTCTTTAGCACCGCCTGCCAGCCTGATAGACAACCTAGCCCCCTCTTACACACTTGACAGGGGGTAGGCGGATCAGGTCCTATGGTTGGGCAGCACAACAGGTAGCGGTCCGGTCACGTTACTGAATCTCCGTGACCGGACCTGCCTGTCTCTGGAGGTGGGCATGGCGATGGACAACAGACCGACCCGCCCTGTGGCCTGGTCACGACGGTCAGGGAGATCGCGAAACAACAGGACGACAAGTGCTCCGGGTCGCACCGGACATAGCGCGGGTACCGCCAGTGGCGCTGGGCAGAGCTCGACTGCGTCTTCTGCGCCCCAATCGGAAGAGCCGTTGCTGCCCCGGGCCGGGGAGCGTCGGGAGGGGTGCTGGTCATGACGGCGGATCGCGACGATCGGGGCGAGCAGATCCAGGCGGCGGAGCGGGAGGCTGCGCGGCAGCGGATTCTTGCCCAGGCCGAGGCGGAGCGGATACCCGTGGAGGAGACGACGCGGGCGGTGCCGGATCGGCGGTGGCGACGTGGACAGCGATGAGGTGCTGCCGATCGGGCGGCGGGTGGCGTACTGGCGCAGGCGGCGGAAACTGTCGCAGCAGGTCTTCGCCGATCGGGTCGGCAAGTCGAAGTCCTGGGTCGACAAGATCGAACGCGGGGTGCGGTCCCTGGACAAGGTGTCGACGCTGCGGGACATCGCCGCCGCGCTGCGCATCGACACCGCCGTGCTCCTCGGCCGAGACTTCCAACCCGCCGCACTCACCCAACGGACGGAAGGGGTGGAGCGGATCCGGGCGGCCCTGTCGGCGTACGACATCGCCCTTGGCCGGCCGGCGGGCCGCCGGGGCGCGGTGCCCGGCGAGCAGGTGGCGCGGGACGTCGAGCACGCGTGGGTGCTGTTTCAGCACGCCCGGTACCCGCAGGTGGTGGCCGTGGTGCCGGACCTGCTGGCCGCCGTGCAGCGGGTCGTCGCCGACGATCCCGGCCGGGGTCGGCCGCTGCTGGTGGAGGCGTACCGGGTGACCGCGTCGCTGCTGGTCAAACTCGGCGAAGTCGACCTCGGATGGCTGGCCGCCGACCGGGCCATGACCGCCGCCACCGGCGACCCGGTCCGGGTGGCCACCGCAGCGGTGCAACTCGGCCAGGTCTTCCGCGCCTCCGGACGGGCGCGGGCGGCGCAGTCGGCGACGCTGGCCGCCGCGTACCGGATCGCCCCGCCCGACCCCGACGACGCTGCCCCCGACGGGCTGTCGTTGTGCGGGACGCTGCTCGTGCAGGCCGCCCTGGCCGCCGCCCGCCGGGGCGACGACCACGCCACCGCCGAACTCCTCGACGAAGCCACCGAAATGGCCGCGCGGGTCGGAGACGGCCACGACCACCACCGCACCGCGTTCGGACCCACGGCGGTCGACCTGGCCCGCGCCGCCGCAGCCCTCGAACTCGGCGACGCCAACGACGCGGTGACCTGGCACGAGAAGGCAACCACCCGCGACGCCTGGCGATGGCTACCGGTCGAACACCGCGCCGCGCACCTGCTCGACGCCACCCGCGCCTACCTACAAACCGGCGACCCCGCCAACGCCGGCCGGGCGCTCGTCGACGCCGAACGCCTCGCACCCGCCGAGATACGCCACCGACCCGCCGCCCACGAAGTCCTCGCCCAGGTCGCCCGCGACCCACGCGCCCCCGCCACGGTCATCCGACTCGCCACCGCCCTCGGGGTGACCTGAGCATGACCGCACCGTTTCTCTCCCTGGCGCAGATCCGCAACCGGCTCATCCTCACCGCCCGCGCGATCCTCCGCGACCACGAGGCCAACCCGGACGGCCACTGTCGGGTCTGCCGGACCCCGCACTGCCGGGTATCGACCGCCGCCCGCAACGTCATCAACGCCGCCGAAAAGGTAAGGCAGCGAAGGACAGCAACGCCGCCGATCGCAGGAAAACCGCACCAGCCCCAGCAGTCCGAGGGACCTCTTACCTGATTGGACGGTCAGCAGCCGAGGAGGAAGTCGCGGCGGGGCTGCCAGCGGGTCTCGCCGCTGTGCGAGAAGAGGGTGAACGAGTCGACCTGGAACATGGCCGAGAAGTCGGCCAAGTCCTCGTACACCTCGTCCAGCGCCTCCGGCGCGACGTCCTGCGCCACCGTGACGTGCGGGTGGTAGGGGAAGCGCATCTCGCGGTGCAGCTCCGGGACCGACCTGATCTCCCCGGCCAGCAGCTCGCACTCGCTGATCCCGGCGGCCACCGCGACGAAGACCACCTGGGTCACCGGGCGAAACGTGCCGGTGCCGCGCAGGTGCAGGGTGAACGGCGGGTGCCCGGCGGCCACCCCGGCGAGGTGCCGCTCGACCTTCGGCAGCGCGGCCATCGGGATCTCGGTGGGCCCGAGCAGTGTCACGTGCGCCTGCACCACCAGGGGGTCGCCGGCGGCGGCCCGCCGTCGGGTGAGCATCCCGCCCCACGGCTCCGGGATGTCCACCGCGATCCCGATCTGAATGGTGTCGCCGGTCAGCGGCGCCCCGTTCCCGCGCTCCACGCTCCGCGCCACCCCTCCGGCCACCGGCCCGTCCTCCCGCACCGTCGCGCCGGCTAGCTCAGGCGGACCGGCAGCGGGAAACCAACCCGCTCGTACGCCTGCCGCAGCGTCACCGACGCCACCGCGCGGGCCTTCTCCGCCCCGGCGGTGAGCAGCCCGTCGAGCTGCGCCGGGTCGTCGAGGTACGTCTTGGTGCGCTGCTGGATCGGCGTCACGAACTCCCGGACCACCTCGCCCAGGTCCTTCTTCAGGTCGCCGTAGCCCTTGCCGGCGTACGCGGCCACCAGGTCGTCGATGCTCCGCCCGGCCAGCGCCGAGTAGATGGTGAGCAGGTTCGACACCCCCGGCTTGGTCTCGCTGTCGAAGACGATCTCCCGGCCGGTGTCGGTGACCGCCGAGCGGATCTTCTTCGCCGAGCGGGCCGGGTCCTCCAGCAGGTCGACGATGCCGGCCGGGGAGGACGACGACTTCGACATCTTCGCCGTCGGGTCCTGCAGGTCGGTGATCTTCGCGGTGTCCTTGACGATGTGCGGCGCGGGGACGGTGAACGTCCGGCCGAACGTCGAGTTGAACCGCTGGGCCAGGTCGCGGGAGAGCTCCAGGTGCTGGCGCTGGTCCTCGCCGACCGGCACCGCGTCGGCCTGGTAGAGCAGGATGTCGGCGGCCTGGAGGATCGGGTACGTGAAGAGGCCGACGCTGGACCGCTCGTTGCCCTGCTTCTGCGACTTGTCCTTGAACTGGGTCATCCGGCTGGCCTCGCCGAAGCCGGTGATGCAGCCCAGCACCCAGGTCAGCATCGGGTGCTCGGGCACCTGCGACTGGACGAAGAGCGTGCTGCGGGCCGGGTCCACCCCGACGGCCAGCAACTGCGCGGCGGCCACCCGGGTCCGCTGCCGCAGCACCTTGGGGTCGTGCCCCGCCGTGATGGCGTGCAGGTCGACCACGCAGTAGAACGCCTCGTGGCTCTCCTGCAACGCCACCCAGTGCCGCACCGCGCCCAGGTAGTTGCCGAGGTGGAACGAGTCGGCCGTCGGCTGGATGCCGGAGAAGACGCGGGGCCGGGCGGGTACGTCGTCGGACATGCCGGCATTCTGTCAGCTACCCCCGGCGTACGTCAGGAGGGGCCGGCGGGTCGCGCCGGGGCCGCCGCCAGCGGGCCCGCGGCCTCGCGGCGCGGCTCGGGCAGGCGCACCGCGGAGACGGCGAGCCGGGACACCCGCCGCCCCTCCAGCGCCAGCACCCGCAGCAGCCACCCGCCGGGCGGGTCGTCCGGGGCGGCGTCGTCGCCGGCGTCGTCCACCGGCACCTCGTCGCCGGCCACCGGCAGCCGGCCCAGCGCCGCCATCACGTAACCGCCGACGGTCTCGTACGGGCCGGGCGGCAACCGGACCCCGGTGCGCTCGGCGAAGTCGGCGAGGTTGAGCCGGCCGTCGACCACGGCGGGCACCCCGGTCAGGGCCGGCTCGCCGGTGTCGTCGAAGCCGTCGTGGACCTCCCCGACCAGCTCCTCGATCAGGTCCTCCAGGGTGACGATGCCGGCGGTGCCGCCGTACTCGTCGACGACCACCGCCAGGTGGTGCCCCTCGCGGCGCATCTCGGTCAGCGCGGCCAGCACCCGCTTGCTGCCGGGCAGCTGCTTGACCTCCCGGGCCAGCTCCCCGACGGTGCTGCCGGGGGCCAGGTCGGGGCGGAGCAGCACGTCGCGCAGGTGCACGAAGCCGACCACATCGTCGTGGGTGCCGTCGACCACCGGGTAGCGGCTGTGCGGCTCGGCCCGCACCAGCTTGGACGCCTCGGCGAGGCTCAACCCGGCGGAGAGGAAGACCACCTCGGTGCGGGGCATCATCACCTCGCGGACCAGGCTCGCGCCCGCCACCAGCACCTCGTCGATGATCCGCCGCTCGTCGGGGTCGATGACGGTGTTCGCGGCCACCAGGTCGCGCAGCTCCGCCTCGCTGATGTGCTCCCGGCCCGCCGCCGGGCTGGCCCCGAGCAGGTCGGTGACCGCCCGGGTGGCGCCGTCGGCGGCCCGTACCACCAGCCGGGCGACCGCCCGGGCCAACGGCCCCGGCTCCCGTCGGGGCCGCCCCGGCCGCCCGCGCCGTAAACCGGGCCCGCCCGCTTCCCGCGTGCCTGTAGGCATACCTGTAGATGGTAGGGCCCGCGACGGGCCGGGACAGCGCTCCGCGCCGGCAGGAGCCCGGCCGGCGGCCGTAGGGTGGTCGGTGGCGGCCGTGCCCGAGCACGGCCAGGCGGGAGGACTTCGAGGTGAAACTGCTCGTCACCGGCGGTGCCGGCTACATCGGCAGCGTCGTGACCCGGATGCTGCTCGACGCCGGGCACGAGGTGGTGGTCCTCGACGACCTGCGCACCGGGCACCGGGAGGCGCTCGCCCCGGACGCCACCTGGGTCGACGCGCCGATCACCGACGCCGCCCGGGTGCTCACCCGCGAGGCGGGCTTCGACGGGGTGCTGCACTTCGCCGCCCTGATCGCCGCCGGCGAGTCGATGGTCCGGCCCGAGCTGTACTGGTGGAACAACACCGTCGGCTCGCTGGCCCTGATCGACGCGGTGCGCGCCGCCGGGGTGCCCCGGATGGTCTTCTCCTCCACCGCCGCCGTCTACGGCAACCCGGTCGAGCTGCCCATCCCGGAGACCGCCGTGAAGGCCCCCACCAACACGTACGGGGCCACCAAGCTCGCCGTGGACATGGCGCTCACCTCCGAGGCGATCGGGCACGACCTGGCCGCCGTGTCGCTGCGCTACTTCAACGTCGCCGGGGCGTACCTGCGCGGCGACGTCGCCATCGGCGAGCGGCACGACCCGGAGACCCACCTCATCCCCATCGCCCTGGACGTGGCCGCCGGCCGGCGGCCCAAGCTGCAGCTCTTCGGCGACGACTACCCCACCGTCGACGGCACCTGCGTGCGCGACTACATCCACGTCGAGGACCTGGCGCGGGCGCACCTGCTGGCGCTCACCGCCGCCGAGCCCGGCCGGCACCGCATCTACAACCTGGGCAACGGTGCCGGCTTCACCAACCGGCAGGTCGTCGACGTGGTCCGCGAGGTCACCGGCGAGGCGCTGCCCGTCGAGGTGGCCCCGCGCCGCGAGGGCGACCCGGCCGAGCTGGTCGCCTCCGCCGCGCTGGCCCGCGAGGAGCTGGGCTGGGTCCCCGAGAAGCCCACCCTGCACGACATGGTCGGCGACGCCTGGGCCTTCTACCGCACGCACGTCCTGGCCCGCCCGTGACCGGCCCCACCGGCCCCGCAGACGACGTCGCCGGCCGCGCCGCCGCCGCCTTCACCCAGCGGTACGGCGAGCGCCCCGCCGGCCTGTGGGCGGCGCCCGGCCGGGCCAACCTGATCGGCGAGCACACCGACTACAACGACGGCTTCGTGCTGCCCTTCGCGCTGCCGCTGCGTACCGTGGTCGCCGCCGCGCCGCAGGCCGACGGGCGCTGGACGGTCACCTCGGAGCTCTCCGACACCCCGATCGAGTTCGGCGCGGACGCCATCGCCGAGCCCGGCCGGGTCACCGGCTGGGGCGGGTACGTCGCCGGGGTGGCCTGGGCGCTGCGCGACGCCGGCCACCAGGTGCCGGGGGCGCGGCTGGCCATCGCCTCCGACGTGCCGATCGGCTCCGGGCTCTCCTCCTCCGCCGCGCTGGAGGCGGCCGTGCTGGCCGCCCTGGTCGACCTCGGCGGGCTGGACCTGCCGACGCAGCGGGGGCCCCGGCTCGCCCAACGCGCCGAGAACGCCTACGTGGGCGCGCCCACCGGGATCATGGACCAGTCGGCGGTGATCCGCTGCCGGGCGGGGCATGCGCTCTTCCTCGACTGCCGCACCGAGGCCGTCGAGCACATCCCGTTCGACCTGGCCGCCGCCGGCCTGGCGGTGCTGGTGGTCGACAGCCGGGCCCCGCACCGGCACGCCGACGGCGAGTACGCCTCCCGCCGGGCCGCCTGCGAGCGGGGGGCGGCGCTGCTGGGGGTGCCGGCCCTGCGCGACGTGCCCGTCACCGACCTGGACGCCGCCCTCGCCCGCCTAATCGGCTCCATCGAAGCGCCGCCCGGCGAGGACGTCGAGGTCGTTCGGCGGCGGGTGCGGCACGTGGTCACCGAGAACCAGCGGGTGCTCGACACCGTGGAGCTGCTGCGCGCCGGCCGGCTCCGCGACGTGGGGCCGCTGCTGACCGCCTCGCATGCCTCGATGCGCGACGACTTCGAGATCACCGTCCCGGAGATCGACACCGCCGTCGAGGCGGCCCTCGCCGCCGGGGCGTACGGGGCCCGGATGACCGGCGGCGGCTTCGGCGGCTGCGTCCTCGCCCTGGTCGACGCCGAGCGCGCCGACGCGGTGGCGACGGCCGTCACGGCCGCGTACGCCGAACGCGGCTATCCCGCCCCCGGCTTCCACCCGGTCACCCCCGCCCCCGGCGCGCACCGGCTGTGACCGGGCGGGGAGGGGCCCGCGGGCCCTTCCCCGGCGCGACGGCTCGGGTGGGTCAGCCGGCCTCGACGATCATGCCGGCGCCCACCGTCCGGTTGGTGGTCTCGTCGATGATCACGAAGCCGCCGGTGGTGCGGTTGCGGCGGTACTCGTCGGCCAGCAGCGGCACGGTGGTCCGCAGCCGCACCCGGCCGATCTCGTTGAGCCGCAGCTCGGCGGCGGACTCGTCGCGGTGCAGCGAGTTGATGTCGAGCCGGTAGTGCAGGCCGCGCACGATCGCCCGCGCCGACCGGGTGGTGTGCTTGATCGCGTACTTCCCGCCGACCTGCAACGGGCGGGTCTCGTCCATCCAGCAGATCATCGCCTCGATGTCCTGGGCGACGGCCGGGGCGTTGTTCGGCCGGCAGATCATGTCGCCCCGGGAAATGTCGATCTCGTCGGTGAGGCGGACGGTCACCGACATCGGCGGGAACGCCTCGGCGACCGGGCCGTCGGCGGTCTCCACGGCGGCGATGCGGGAGGTGAACCCCGACGGCAGCACCATCACCTCGTCGCCGGGCTTGAGCACCCCCGAGGCGACCTGACCGGCGTACCCCCGGTAGTCGGTCACGGTCGTCGACTGCGGGCGGATCACGTACTGCACCGGGAAGCGCACGTCCTGGAGGTTGCGGTCCGAGGCGATGTGCACCCGCTCCAGGTGGTGCAGCAGCGACGGCCCCTCGTACCAGGGCATGTTCTCCGAGCGGGTGACGATGTTGTCGCCACGCAGCGCGGAGACCGGCACCACCGTCAGGTCCGGCACGTCCAGCTTCGCCGCGAACGCGGTGAACTCGTCGGCGATCCGCTCGAAGACCTCCTGCGAGAAGTCCACCAGGTCCATCTTGTTGACGCAGAGCACCAGGTGCGGCACCCGCAGCAGCGAGCAGAGGAACGCGTGCCGCCGCGACTGCTCCACCAGGCCCTTGCGGGCGTCCACCAGGATCAGCGCCAGGTCGGCGGTGGACGCGCCGGTGACCATGTTGCGGGTGTACTGGATGTGCCCGGGGGTGTCGGCGATGATGAACTTGCGCCGGGGGGTGGCGAAGTAGCGGTACGCCACGTCGATCGTGATGCCCTGCTCCCGCTCCGCCCGCAGGCCGTCGGTGAGCAGCGCCAGGTTCGTGTACTCGTCGCCCCGGGCCGCGCTGACCGCCTCCACCGCGGCGAGCTGGTCGGTGAAGAGCGACTTCGTGTCGTAGAGCAGCCGGCCGATCAGCGTCGACTTGCCGTCGTCGACACTGCCGGCGGTGGCGAAGCGCAGCAGGTCCATCGGCCGCGCCCCGGCGTCGACCTCGCCGGTCAGGGTGTCGGTGCTCATCAGAAGTAGCCCTCCCGCTTGCGGTCCTCCATGGCGGCCTCGCTGACCCGGTCGTCGCCCCGGGTCGCGCCGCGCTCGGTGATCCGCGTCGCGGCCACCTCCTCGATCACCTTCTCCACCGTGTCCGCCTCCGAGCGCACGGCCGCCGTCATCGACGCGTCGCCGACCGTGCGGTAGCGGACCCGGGCCGTGAAGCGTTCCTCGCCCGGCCGGGCGCGGAAGAACTCGTTCACCGCGTACAGCATGCCGTCGCGCTCGATCACCTCACGGGAGTGGGCGTAGTAGATCGACGGCAGCTCGATCCGCTCCCGGGCGATGTAGTGCCACACGTCCAGCTCGGTCCAGTTGGACAGCGGGAAGACCCGGATCGACTCGCCGGGGTGGTGCCGGCCGTTGTACAGCGACCACAGCTCCGGGCGCTGGTTCTTCGGGTCCCACTGGCCGAACTCGTCGCGGAAGCTGAAGACCCGTTCCTTCGCCCGCGCCTTCTCCTCGTCGCGCCGCGCCCCGCCGAAGAGCGCGTCGAAGCGGTGCTTCTCCACCGCGTCCAGCAGCACCGGCGTCTGGATCCGGTTGCGCGTGCCGTCGGCGGCCTCCCGCACCAGGCCCTTCGTCAACGCCTCCGGCACGCTCGCCACCACCAGGTGCAGGCCCAGCTCGGCGACCCGCCGATCCCGGTACGCCAGCACCTCCGGAAAGTTGTGCCCGGTGTCGACGTGCATCACCGGGAACGGGATGTTCGCCGGCGCGAACGCCTTCTGCGCCAGCCGCAGCATCACGATCGAGTCCTTGCCGCCGGAGAAGAGCAGCACCGGCCGCTCCATCTCCGCGACCACCTCGCGCATCACGAAGACGCTCTCCGCCTCCAGCGCATCGAGGTGCGAGACCTGATAGGTGCCGGGGGTGGTCATGACACGGCCTCGATTCGCTCGGATCCGCCCATGGATTCCAGACCTTTCCGGTCGGACACGTGAAAAAGAACGCTCAGGCTACCCGGAATGCCGCTGCAACGCTGCAAGCGACCGATCCGCGGGATCCTTGCGGCGGACCAGCAGATCGGGCAGGCGCGGACCAGCCTCGTTGTATCTCAGCGCAGAACCGTCGATCCGGGAAGCGTGCAGACCGGTGGCCGTCACCACAACCACGCCCCCAGACCGCGCAGACTACCGGCCCGACGGCCGTGATCCGCGTACGCCCCCGCCCGGGCTCAGGCCCCGTGGTAGAGGTTCTGGGTCGGCTCCACGCCCCGGGTGATCACCGACTCGACCACGTCCGCCGCCCGGTCGACCAGGAACTCCAGCTCCTTGCGCTCGGTGGCGGAGAAGTCCGACAGCACGTAGTCCGCCGGGTCCTGCCGGCCCGGCGGCCGGCCCACCCCGAAGCGCACCCGGACGTAGTCCTTCGTCCCCAGCGACTTCGACATCGAACGCAGGCCGTTGTGCCCGCCCTCGCCGCCGCCGCGCTTGATCCGCACCTGGCCGTAGTCGATGTCCAGCTCGTCGTGGACCGCGATCACCCGCTCCGGCGGTACCTTGTGGAACTGCGCCAGCCCCGCCACCGGCCCACCGGAGAGGTTCATGTACGTCAGCGGCTTCGCCAGCACCAACCGGGGGCCGCCGAAACCCAGCCGCCCCTCGGCGACGTCGGCCACCGCCCGCTTGTGCCGGCCGAACTTCCCGCCCACCCGGGCGGCCAGCAGGTCGGCCACCAGGAAGCCCGCGTTGTGCCGGTTGCCCGCGTACTCCCGACCGGGGTTGCCCAGGCCGACCACCAGCCACGGCCCCGCCTCGTCCGTCACGCCACGCCCCTCGCTCTCACCGTCGCGCCCCGGCGGCCGTTCCGCGCCGGCCGCCCCCGATCCGTCGTCCCCGCGCCCGCCCACCGGCGGTCACCCGCCGCCGCCGGGCGCGATCCGCCCCCGGTACGACGACAGGCGCCCCCGGAACCGGGAGCGCCTGTCGCACGAAACTGCGGACCGATCAGGCCTCGGTCTTGGCCTCGGCCTCGGCCTGCTCGCCCTCGGCGGCCTCGGCACCCTCGGCGGTCTCCTCGCCGGCCTCGGTCTCCTCGGCGGCCTCCTCGGCCTCGGGGAGGGTGGCCTCGAGCTGCTCGGCCGTCGGCGCGGCGGTCACCGAGGCGACCGAGAGGGCCGGGTCGGCGATCAGCTCGACGCCCGACGGCAGCTCCACGTCGCCGGCGGTGACCTGGCTGCCGGCCTCCATGCCCTCGACCGAGGCCTCCAGGTGGTCCGGCACCTTCGTGGCGTCGGCCGTCACCGAGAGGGTGTCGTGGTCGTGCACGATCAGCGTGTTCTTGGCGGCCTCGCCGGTGAGCTGCACCGGGACGTCCACGGTGACCTTCTCGCCCCGGCGGACCAGCAGCAGGTCGACGTGCTCGAAGCTGTCCTTGATCGGGTCCCGCTGGATCGCCTTCGGCAGCGCCAGCACCTGGGTGCCGTCGCTGACCTCGATCGCGAAGAGCTGGTTGGCGCCACCCCGACGGATCGCGGCGGCGAACTCACGCGCGGGCAGCGCGATGTGCTGCGGCTTCTCGCCGTGGCCGTACAGCACGGCGGGCACCAGGCCGGCCCGGCGGGTACGACGGGCACCACCCTTGCCGAACTCGGTACGGGGCTCGGCGCTGATCTTTACCTCGGACACGGGGAAACTCCTGATGCTTTCGCTGCGGCGGTTTGTCGTCTGGCGGTGCTGGGGCGAGGGGCTCGCTGGGGCTCATGCGTCATGAACGACTGCCCGGAGCACCGCGTCGATGACGGTGTCTCCGTGCGGTGCTTTTCAGCGGCCCGCCGGGCACCCTCGCCGTGGCAACCGCACCAGTCTACCCGAGCCCGTCAGCGCCTCGACGGCAGTCCCCGCCCCGACCGCGCCGGAGGCCGAAATCCGACCCGCGACGGCCCGCCGCCCCCGCGCGGCGGAGGCCGGAAACCGACCCGCGACGGCCCGCCGCCCCCGCGCGCCGCCCCCGGGACGGGGCCCGGCGCGCGGGGGCGCAGGTCAGCTCAGGCCGCCGAAGAGGGTGGTCACCGACCCGTCGTCGAAGACCTCCCGGATCGCCCGCGCCAGCAGCGGCGCGATCGACAGGACGGTCAGCTTGTCGAGCTGCTTCTCCGGCGGCAGCGGCAGCGAGTTGGTCACCACGACCTCGGTGATCGGGCTGTTCTTCAACCGCTCCGTCGCCGGGTCCGACAGCAGCGCGTGGGTGGAGGCCACCACGATCTCCGCCGCCCCGGCCTCCTTGAGGATCTCGGCGGCCTTCGTGATGGTGCCACCCGTGTCGATCATGTCGTCGACGATCAGGCAGACCCGGCCCTCCACCTCGCCGACCACCCGGTTCGCCACCACCTGGTTGGGCTTGAGCGGGTCCCGGGTCTTGTGGATGAACGCCAGCGGGCAGCCGCCCAGCCGGTCGGTCCACCGCTCCGCCACCCGCACCCGCCCCGAGTCGGGGGCCACCACCGTCATCGGCCGGCCGACGAACTTGCGCTCCACGTACTCGGCCAGCACGTCCATCGCGAAGAGGTGGTCCACCGGGCCGTCGAAGAAACCCTGGATCTGCGCCGTGTGCAGGTCCACCGTGAGGATCCGGTTCGCGCCCGCGGTCTTGAGCAGGTCCGCCACCAGCCGCGCCGAGATCGGCTCCCGGCCGCGGTGCTTCTTGTCCTGCCGGGAGTACGGGTAGAACGGCAGGACCACCGTGATCCGCTTGGCCGAGCCGCGCTTCAACGCGTCCACCATGATCAGGGTCTCCATGACCCAGGTGTTGACCCCGTGCGTCACGGACTGCACCACGAAGGCGTCCGAACCGCGCACCGAGTCCTTGAACCGTACGAAGATTTCCCCGTTGGCGAAGTCGTACGCGTCGGCGGGCGTCGGCGCGATGCCGAGGACCTCGCCGATCTCCTTCGCCAGCTCCGGAAAACCCCGTCCGGAGAAGAGCATCAGGCTCTTGCGGTTTTCGGCGACGATGCTGCCCATGGGCTCGTCTGCTCCCGTTGGTCGGTGGTCCCGGCTGCGGTGTGACCGGGACTATTCGGTTGCAGTATCTCCCCCGCCCGAGGGCGGCGGAACCGCCTCGGCACCCCGGTGCATTGCCTCACCTTCCCTTGCGGCACTCGCGCCACCCGACGCATCCTCCGCCCCGCCGGCCGCCGTACCCGCTGCCCCGCCGGCCGCACCCTCTGCCCCGCCGGCCGCCGCTCGGGTGGCCCGCTCGGCGGCCGCCGCAGAGGCGGTGCCGGCCCGCCTGCGGGCCACCCACCCGTCGATGTTGCGCTGCGGCGCCCGGGTCACCCCGAGCGCGCCCGCCGGCACGTTCTGGCTGATCGCGCTCCCCGCCGCCACGTACGCCCCCGGGCCCACCTCCACCGGGGCGATCAGGCTGGTGTCGCAGCCGACGAACGCCGCCTCGCCGACCGTGGTCCGGTGCTTGTTCACCCCGTCGTAGTTCACGAAGATCGTCGCCGCGCCGATGTTGGCCTTCGCCCCGATCGTCGCGTCACCCACGTACGACAGGTGCGGCACCTTCGCGCCCGCGCCGACCTCGGAGTTCTTCACCTCGACGAACGTGCCGACCTTGGCCTTCTCGGCCAGCTTCGCCGCCGGCCGCAGATACGCGTACGGCCCGACGCTGGCCCCCGGGCCGACCTCGGCGCCGACGGCGTGGCTGCGCAGCATGGTCGCCTCCGGGCCGACCACGGTGTCGATCAGCGTGACGTCCGGGCCGATCACCGCCGCCGCGCCCACCACCGTCCCGCCGCGCAGCTGGGTGTTCTGGTCGATCACCGCGTCCCGGTCCACCGCGACCGTCACGTCGATCCAGGTGGTCGCCGGGTCCAGGATGCTCACCCCGGTGCGCATCCAGCGCTCGTTGACCCGGTCGCGCAGCAGCCGACGCAGCGTGGCCAGCTCGACCCGGTCGTTGCAGCCCAGCGTCTCGGTGTGGTCGGCGGCCACGTGCACCGCCACCGGCTCACCCGCCGAGACCAGCAGGCCGAAGACGTCGGTGAGGTATTCCTCGCCCTGGTCGTTGTCGGTGGAGAGCTTGCCCAGCGTGGCGCGCAGCCGCGCCGCGTCGAACGCGTAGATGCCGGCGTTGATCTCCCGCAGCGCGCGCTGGGCGGGGGTGGTGTCGCGCTCCTCGACGATCTGCTCCAGCCCGCCGGTGGCGTCCCGGACGATGCGCCCCAAGCCGGTCGGGTTCGGCACCTCGGCGGCCAGCACGGTGGCGGCGGTCCCCGCCTCCTCGTGCGCGGCGACCAGCGCGGCGAGGGTGTCGGCGCGCAGCAGGGGCGCGTCGCCGTTGATCACCACCACGGTCCCTGCCGCCTCCGGCACGGCATCCAGCGCGATCCGGACCGCGTGGCCGGTGCCGAGCTGCTCGGCCTGGAGCACCGGGACGGCCGCCGGGGCGACCTCGGCCAGGTGCGCCCGCACCTGGTCCGCGCCGTGCCCGACGACCACCACGGTCCGGTCGGCGGCGAGCGGGGTGGCGGCGGTCAGCACGTGGCCGAGCAGGCTCCGGCCCAGGAGCGGGTGCAGCACCTTGGGCAGAGCCGACTTCATCCGTTTGCCCTCACCGGCGGCGAGCACGACAACGGTGCGGGGGTTGGGCTGGGACACGACGTGCTCCCGTCGGGACGGCGACAGTCTCGCCGGCCATGCTAACCAGACAATGGCGGCGAGACAGTAGAAGCTCCCGGGAGAGGATTCGAACCCCTATAATCAGGACCAAAACCTGACGTCCTGCCCTTAGACGACCCGGGAAGGGCTGAAGCGGACAAATTGCATGGTCGACCGCTCCCCTACACCTTAGCCTCCCGCGCCGTCGACGCCATCGCCCATTCCCTTCATGATCCCTTCGATCCGCCAATACAGCTCGCGGCCCCTCGGCACCTCCACGGTCAGGCAGCCCCGATAGCCCTCGCCGGTGTTGCGCCGGACGGTGGTGGGCCGGTGTCGCTTCAGGGAGACCGGCCGGAAGACCTCGGGCGCCACCCGGACCTGCTCGGCCCACCACCGGACCGCCGCCGCCGGGTCTGCCGTCTCGTGGATGCTCACCCGGAACGACAGCGCCTCGCGCGCGACGCCCATCGCCTCGACGAACCGCACGAACACGTCGATCAGCAACGGATCACTGTTGACGAACCTGACCCGGCAGTCGTTTGGCCGCCACGGCTTCGCCTTGGCGCCTTCTGCCCAGTAGAGCGCCGCGCCCACCAGGATCAGCTCCCGCCGCTCCAGGCCGCCCACCCAAGCTGCGGCAGCATCGCCGGCCGCCGCGCGGGCGGAGTCCCGAGCCTGCCGGTGGGCCGCCCACTGTGCGTCGGTCATCGCCTTGGAGTGGGCCCTGCGCCGCTCCCGCCCGGCCTCGTCGGCCGGCCCCTGCGGCAGGTGTCGCACCCAGAGGTAGGCCGTGGAGCGGCTCACCCCCAGCCGGGTGGCGATGTCGGGGACCGAGCAGCCCTGCCGGCGCAACTCCACGGCTTCGGCGTGCAGCTCGTCCTTCGCGTTGGGCCGGCGCGTCCACTCCGGCGGGGGCACCCCGCGCAGCAACTCCTGCACCCGGTTGCGGCCGAGCCCCGTCCGGGCCCGGATCTGCCGAACGCTGAGCCCCTCCACCGTGCGTAGCCGGCGCACCTCAACCGCCGAGGAATCCTCCACGACCAGCAGATTAGAACACCCGTACGACAAGGAGGCCGCCCATCCGGGCCGGGGACGGGTCGCGGCCGGTCGCCCGCCGACTGGGACCGGGCGGTGGGATTCGCGGCCGCCTGGAAGGATGGCCGGATGAGCGGGCAGGTCCGGCCCGCCCTCGGGCCGCCCGGCCGCCCGGCCGGCGGGCCCGGCCCGACCGGGCCGCTCGGCCCCGCCAAAGGCGACAGGAACGGCGCAGGCCCCAGCACGGGCCGGCGGGCGCGGCACAGGAAGCGGCCCAGCATGGGGCGGCGGGCGCGGCCCTGGGCGGGGCAGCGGCATCCCACGACAGGGCGTCACCGAGCGCCGGCGAGGTGACGACATGGCGGACGATCCGGTCAGCGGCAGCACCGGGGGCCGACGACGCGCGGCCCCGGTGGCGGGCAAGCCGCCCCCGCGGGTACGGATGTCGGCGGCGCAGCGCCGGGAGCAGTTGATCTCGACCGGTCGGCAGTTGTTCGCCGAGCGGGGCTTCGACGCGACCTCGATCGAGGAGGTGGCGGCGCGGGCGAACGTCTCCAAGCCGGTGGTCTACGAGCACTTCGGCGGCAAGGAGGGGCTCTACGCGGTGGTGGTGGACCGGGAGGTCCGGGCCCTGCTGGAGCGGCTCACCACGGCCCTGACCGCCGGTCACCCCCGGGAGTTGCTGGAGCAGGCGGCGCTGGCCCTGCTCGGCTACATCGAGGAGGAGACCAGCGGGTTCCGGGTGCTGGTCCGGGAGTCGCCGGTGATGTCGGCGACGGGGAACTTCAGCAGCGTGATGAACGACGTCGGGCACCAGGTCGAGCACATCCTGGCCGCCGAGTTCAAGACCCGGGGGTACGACCCGAAGCTCGCCGAGCTCTACTCGCAGGCCCTCGTCGGGATGGTGGCGCTGACGGGGCGCTGGTGGTTGGAGGTGCGCCGGCCGCGCAAGGAGACGGTGGCCGCGCACCTGGTCAACCTGGCCTGGAACGGGCTGTCGCACCTGGAGCCGAAGCCGACGCTGATCACGTGGAAGGGCCGGCGTCCCCCGGCCTAGGGGCCCGCGACGACGCCTTCGCGGCCCGGCCGGACGCCCCGCTGGCGGCGGCGGGGGTCAGCGACCGCCGGGGGCGGTCGCGCGGCGGTGCCGGGCCTCGACCTCGGCGTGCTCGGGCGAGCCAACCTTGTCGTAGAGGCCGGTGGCGAGCAGCACCAGCCCGAAGAGCAGCGACACGATGACGGTGGACATCGAGAAGTTGAGGAAGTTCGCCGAGGTCTGCAGGACGGACATCATCAGGATGCCGGTGACCAGGAAGACGATCCCGGCGGTGAGGTTCATGTAGTGGCCGAGGTTGCCGCGCCGGGACGCGCCGATCATGAGCACCAGCCCGAAGACGATCGAGGCGAGCGAGAACGCCAGGTTGGTGCGGAGCCCGAGGGCCCAGGTGTCGCCCCGGGCGAAGAGCCCCTCTCCCCAGGTCAGGGCCACTCCCCAGACGCCGAAGACGAGGATGTAGAGCCCGATGAGCGCCGACAGTGCCCGGTAGAGCGGCCGTGCGGGGTGGTTGACCGGGAAGTGCGCCATGCCGTGAACTCCCCTCCGAGGATCACCGATTCCGGGGGGATTGTCCCTTGCTGGGCCGGCCGGCGTCCGGCGAACCGCCGAACCCGGGCGCGGCCCCCACCGGGCGACGGAGCGAACCGGCGACGGAGCCCACCGGGCGGGCGGTGCGGGCACCGCCGGGCAGCGAGAAGCCGACCGGCACCCGGCCGGTCGGCTTCTCGAAGATGACGCTGTGCATGCCGCCGAGGGGCGCCCGGGGTCAGAGGACCAGGCGGGCCTTCTGCCAGGCCTCCTGCTCGTCCTCGCTGCCGACCTTGCCGTACATGCCGACCATCAGCAGCACCAGGGCGAGCGTCAGCACCACGATGACGGTCACGATCGTGAAGTTGAAGATGTTGGCGTCGGTCTGCAGGAAGGCCAGCTCGGCGAGGCCGAGCACGAGCAGCGCGTACGCCAGCCACTGGTTGATCGCGACGTCGATGTTGCGGCCGATCGCGGTGCCGGCCAGGATCAGCACCCCGAGCAGGATGGTCAGCGCCGAGTATCCGAGATTCGTCCCCTGGCCGAGCACCTTCGTGTCATCCTGGGCAAAGAAGTCGTTGCCGGCGCTGGCGATGACGCCGAGCACTCCGAAGACCACGAAGTACAGACCAACGAGCCCGCCGATCGCCCGGTAGATCGGCCGCGCGGGGTGGTTGACGGGGGTGTGGGCCATGTCTGAGTCTCCAAGACCGTGCGGGTTAGGTGAGGGGTCGTCACCTTCGATTGTCCCGCACGGCGGGCTGTGACGCCGCACACCCCCCACCCGAGGCCGGCTCAGCTCCCGGGGACCTGCTCGGCGAGGCCCATCCAGGTCTCCTCCACCTGTTCCCGTTCCGCCCGGACGTCCTTGAGCTGCGCGTCGAGCTCGGCGACCTTGGCGTAGTCGGTGGCGTTGGCGGCGAGCTGGTCGAGCAGCGCGGCCTCCCGCTGGTCGAGCTTGCCGATCTGGCGTTCCAGCCGGGAGAGCTCCTTCTTCGCCTGTCGGGCCTCGGCGGCGGACATCCCGCCGGCCGCCGGGGTGGCGTCGGTCGCGGCGGTGTAGGTGTCGCTCACCGCCGCCGACGGCTGGTTCGCGGCCCGCGCCAGGTACTCGTCGACGCCGCCGGGCAGGTGCACGAGCCGGCCGTCGCCGAACATCCCGTACGCGGTCTCGGTGACCCGCTCGATCAGGTACCGGTCGTGGCTGGCCACGATGATGGTGCCCGGCCAGGAGTCGAGCAGGTCCTCCAGCGCGGCCAGGGTGTCGGTGTCCAGGTCGTTGGTGGGTTCGTCGAAGAGGAGCACGTTGGGCTCGCCGGCCAGCAGCCGCAGCATCTGCAACCGGCGGCGCTCCCCGCCGGAGAGATCGCCGACCGGGGTCCAGAGCCGGCGGTCGTCGAAGCCGAAGACCTCGGCGAGCTGGGCGGCGGAGACCTCCCGGTCGCCGAGCTGCACCCGGCGGGCGACCTCCTCGACGGCTTCGAGGACGCGCAGGTGGCTCGGGAGCTCGGCCAGCTCCTGGGACAGGAACGCCGGCTTGACGGTGGAGCCGGTGGCGAACCGCCCGCCGTCGGGACGGGTGATCCCGGCCAGCAGCCGCAGCAGGGTGGTCTTGCCGGCCCCGTTGCGGCCGAGAATGGCGATCCGGTCGCCGGGGCCGACGTGCCAGGTGGTGTCGCGCAGGATCTCCTTCGGGCCGGCCAGCAGCCGGACGTCCTCCAGGTCGTACACCTGCTTGCCGAGCCGGGCGGTGGCCATCCGCTGCAACGACGTGGTGTCGCGCACCGGCGGCACGTCGGCGATGAGCGCGTTGGCGGCGTCGATGCGGAACCTGGGCTTGGAGGTCCGGGCGGGCGGGCCCCGGCGCAGCCAGGCGATCTCCTTGCGGAGCAGGTTCTGCCGGCGGGCCTCGGTGGCGGCGGCGACCCGGTCCCGTTCGACGCGGGCCAGGGTCCAGGCGGCGAAGCCGCCCTCGTACGCCCGGACGGTCTGGTCGGCGACCTCCCAGGTGGCGCTGCACACCGCGTCGAGGAACCACCGGTCGTGGGTGACCACGACGAGCGCGCCCCGGCGGGTGACCAGGTACTTCGCCAGCCAGTCGACGCCGCCGACGTCGAGGTGGTTGGTGGGCTCGTCGAGGATCAGCAGGTCCGACTCGCGGACCAGCAGGGCGGCCAGCGCCACCCGGCGGCGCTCGCCGCCGGACATCGGCCCGACGGGTTGGTCGAGGCCGAGGTGGGGCATGCCGAGGCCGTCGAGGATGGCGCGGACCCCGGAGTCGCCGGCCCACTCGTGCTCGGCGCCCATGCTCTCGCCGAGCCAGGCGGTGCCGAGCACCACGTCCCGGACGGTGGCCTCGGGGGTCAGCGTGAGGGCCTGCGGCAGCCAGAGCACGCGCAGGTCGCGGCGGTGGGTCACCCGGCCGTCGTCCGGGTCCTCCTGCTTGGTGAGCAGCCGCAGCAGGGTCGACTTGCCGGCCCCGTTGAGGCCGACGACACCCACCCGATCGGCGTCGTCGAGGCCGAGGGAGACGTCGGTGAGCAACTGCCCGGCCGCGCCGTACCCCTTGGAGACCCGGTCCAGGTTGACGATGTTGGCCACTGGCCCACCTTCCATGATCAAGGCGTCCCGGTGCCGGCGGGCACCTGGGGACGCCTGGCCTCCAAGGGTACGCGGACGCCCCGGGCCGCCCCGGCGGGCGTACGCCGGAGCCGCCCCATGCCCCCGGCGGACCCGGAACCGGCCCCGCGCGGATCATCGGGCCGACCGCGCGTCCCGGACGGTCTGAGCCGGCCCGTGCGGGGCCGGCGTGCGGGTCAGCTGATCCGCGCCCCGGCGACCGGACCGTGGGCGGTGCGGGCCTCGCGGCACACCTCGGCGGCCTCCAGCTCGGCGGCGATCCGCTCGGCGTCGTCGGCGTCGGTGGCGAGGAAGACGCAGGTGGGCCCGGAGCCGGAGACGATGCCGGCGAGCGCCCCGGCGGCCTCGCCGGCCTTGAGGGTGGCGGCCAGGGAGGGGCGCATGGCCAGCGCGGCGTCCTGCAGGTCGTTGCCGAGGGCGGCGGCGAGCACCCGGGGGTCGCGCTGGCGCAGCGCGGCCAGCAGCCCGTCGGTGCTGCCCAACGGCGCCCCGGCGGCCCCAGCGGCGCGGAGCCGGTCCAGCTCGGCGTAGGCGGCGGGGGTGGAGAGCCCGCCGTCGGCGACGGCGACCACCCAGTGCCAGGACGTCGGGCGGGCCAGCACGGGGCTGACCGCCTCGCCCCGGCCGGTGCCCAGCGCGGTGCCGCCGTGGATCAAAAACGGCACGTCCGAGCCGAGGTCGGCGGCGATCCCGGCGAGCTCGTCGCGGGACAGCCCGGTGCCCCAGAGCGCGTCGCAGGCGACGAGCGCGGCGGCGGCGTCGGCGCTGCCGCCGGCCAGCCCACCGGCGAGCGGGATCTGCTTGCGCAGGTGCAGCCGGGCATGCGGGGCCACCCCGGCGTACGCAGCCAGCGCGCGGGCGGCCCGGATCGCCAGGTTGGTGTCGTCGAGGGCCAGCTCGCCGGTGCCCTCCCCCTCCATGGTCAGGGCGAGGGTGTCGCCCCGGCGGGCGGTCAGCTCGTCGTAGATGGAGATGGCGTGGTAAACGGTGTTCAGCTCGTGGTATCCGTCGCGGCGCAGCGGGCCCACCCCGAGATGCAGGTTGACCTTGGCGGGCACCCGCACCCGGACGGGGCCGGTGGCCCCGCGCCGCTGCGGGTCGTCCTCGTCGTCCGGTTCCCAGGCCTCGGTCACCGGGTGCCGCCCCACGGGCGCGGGCGGGCGTCGAACGACTCGGTCACGATCAGCTCCTCGGCGGGCACGGCGTCAGCCTACTTCGCGGGCGGCGCGGCGGTCGGGGCCGACGCGGCGATGGCGGCGAACTGCTCCACGGTGAGCGACTCACCCCGCGCTCCGGGGTCGACGCCGGCGGCGATCAGCGCCTCGGCGGCCCGGTCCGCGCCGCCGGCCCAGCCGGCGAGGGCGGCCCGCAGGGTCTTGCGGCGCTGCGCGAACGCGGCGTCGACGACGGCGAAGACCCGCTTCCGGGGCACCTCGGGTCGGGGCGGCTCGCGGCGGGTGAAGGCGACCAGCCCGGAGTCGACGTTGGGCACCGGCCAGAACACGTTGGGCGGCACCTTGCCGGCGGCGCGGGCCTGGGCGTACCAGGCGAGCTTCACCGACGGGATGCCGTACACCTTGGAGCCGGGGCCGGCGACCAGGCGGTCGGCGACCTCCTTCTGCACCATCACCAGGCCGCTGCGCAGGGTGGGCAGCTCGGCCAGCAGGTGCAGCACCACCGGCACGGCCACGTTGTACGGCAGGTTCGCCACCAGCGCGGTCGGCGCCGGCTCGCCCAGCTCGGCGGCGGTGACGCGCAGCGCGTCGGCGCGGTGCACGGTGAGCCGGTCGGCGTGCGGGGCGGCGTACCGGGCGGCGGTCTGCGGCAGCGCGGCGGCCAGCGTCGGGTCGATCTCGACGGCGTGGGTGTGCGCGGCGACCGGCAGCAGGGCCAGGGTGAGCGAGCCGAGGCCGGGGCCCACCTCCAGGGCCACGTCGTCGCCGGTCAGGCCGGCGGTGGCGACGATCCGGCGGACGGTGTTCGGGTCGTGCACGAAGTTCTGGCCGAGCTTCTTCGTCGGCTGCACGCCGAGGCGGGCGGCGAGTTCCCGGATCTCCGCCGGGCCGAGCAGGCCGGTGTTCACCACGGGCCGAAGGCGCGTTCGCCGTTGGCCGACAGCGCGGCGCAGAGCTCGTCGAGGTCCGTGCCGGTGGTCGCGGCCAGCGCCCGGACGGTGACCGGGATCAGGTACGACGCGTTGGGCCGGCCCCGGTGCGGGACGGGCGTCAGGTACGGGGCGTCGGTCTCCACCAGCAGTTGCTCGGCCGGGGTGAGCGCGGCGGCCGCGCGCAGCGCGGTGGCGTTGGCGAAGGTGACGGTGCCGGCGAAGCTGAGCAGGTACCCCCGGCGGACGCACTCGGCGGCGAAGTCGGCGTCGCCGGAGAAGCAGTGCAGCACGACGGTCTCCGGGGCGCCCTCGTCGTCGAGGATGCGCAGCACGTCGGCGTGGGCGTCCCGGTCGTGGACGACCAGGGCCTTGCCGTGCCGCTTGGCGATGGCGATGTGCGCCCGGAAGCTCTCCTCCTGGGCGGCCCGGCCCTCGTCGCCGGTGCGGAAGAAGTCCATCCCGGTCTCGCCGATGCCGCGCACCCGGTCCCGGCCGGCGAGCGCCTCGATGCACCGCAGCGCCTCGTCGAGGTCGGCCAGCCGGGGTGCCTCGTTGGGGTGCAGGGCGACGGTGGCCAGCACCGCCGGGTACCGGTCGGCCGCGTCGGCGCTCCATTGCGAGGAGGCCACGTCCACCCCGACCTGGACGAGCCGGTCCACCCCGGCGGCGGCGGCCACCGCGACGGCCGCGGCGACCGGGTCGTCGGCGGTGGCGTTGCCGCCCGCCCCGCCGGCGGGTGCGCCGGCCTCGCTGACGGTGATGTCCAGGTGGGTGTGGCTGTCCGGCACGGGGCGGGGCAGCGGCTCGGGCGCGGGCGGGAACTCCCCGGCCCGGCGGTCGGCCCGCTGCCGGCGGGACTCAGTCGGCTCGGTCATCGCCGCCAGCATCACACACCGCCGGTCGGCCCGGTCCGCCGCCCGCCACCTGCGCCCGGGTACGCATATCGGCTACCGCCCCGGGAAAGCGCGGCGGGTCCCACGACCCGACCCCGTCCGGGAGATGACATGCCCTTCGTCACCGTCGGCGCGGAGAACTCCGCGCCCATCGACCTGTACTACGAGGATCACGGCGCCGGTCAGCCCGTGGTGCTGATCCACGGTTACCCGTTCAACGGGGCGACCTGGGAGAAACAGACCAACGCGCTGCTGGCCGCCGGGTACCGGACCATCACGTACGACCGGCGCGGCTTCGGCAATTCCGGCCAGCCGGCCGCCGGGTACGACTACGACACGCTCGCCGCCGACCTGGACGTGCTGCTGACCGAGCTGGACCTGCGCGACGTGATCCTGGTGGGTCACTCGATGGGCACCGGGGAGGTGACCCGCTACCTCGGCGCGTACGGGTCGGATCGGGTGGACCGGGCGGTGCTGTTGTGCCCGCTCGCGCCGTTCCTGCTGAAGACCCCGGACAACCCGGAGGGGGTGGACCGGGCGTTGTTCGACGGGTTCCAGCAGGCGATCCTCGCCGACCGGTTCGCGTTCCTCACCAGCTTCTGCGACAACTTCTTCAACTTCGCCGACAACCGGGGCAAGCTGGTCAGCGAGGAGGCGTACCGGGCGCACTGGCAGATCGGGGCGCGGGCCTCGGCGATCGCCACGTACCAGTGCGTGGACGCCTGGCTGACCGACTTCCGCGCCGACCTGCCCCGCATCGACGTGCCCGTGCTGATCGTGCAGGGCGACCAGGACCGGGTGCTGCCGTACGCGGTGACCGGGCAGCGGTTGCAGCCGCTGCTGGCCGACAGCCGGCTGGTGACGCTGGCCGGGGCCCCGCACGGCATCCCGTGGACCAATGCCAACGAGGTGAACCGGGCGATCCTGGAGTTCGTCGTCGCCCCGGCGATGGCCCGGCGCTGAGCCGGGCCGCCGCCGGGGTCGGTCGGTCGACGAGGAGCTGGATCGGTCAGTCGGCGAGCCGGGCCAGCTCCTCCTCGACGATCGACGGGTCGAGCTTGCGGAAGACCGGCTTCGGCGCGGCCAGCGGCCGGCCCGCCTCGATCGGCACCGACTCCCAGCGTGCCCCGACGGTGTAGTTCCCGGTCAGCACCGGGTACGCCGGCCCCTCGTCGAGGTCGTCGACCTCCACGATCACCGGCATCGGCGCGTGCACCCCGGTGCCGCCGAGCAGCTCGTGGATCTGCTGCGCGGAGTGCGGCAGGAACGGGGTGAGCAGGGTGTTCGCGTCGCTGATCACCTGGAGGGCGACGTGCAGGATCGTACCCATCCGGGGCTTGTCGGCCTCGCCCTTGAGCTTCCAGGGCGCCTGGTCGGAAAGGTACTTGTTGGCCTCGGCCACGACCCGCATCGCCTCGCCGATGGCCTGCTTCTGCCGGTGCCGGGCGATCAGGTCGCCGACGGTGTCGAAACCGGCGCGGGCGGTGGCCAGCAGCGCCTCGTCGGCCTCGGTGAGCCCGGCCGGGTCGACCGGCGGGACCGCGCCGAAGTTCTTCGCCGCCATCGACACCGACCGGTTGACCAGGTTGCCCCAGCCGGCGACCAGCTCGTCGTTGTTGCGGCGGAGGAACTCGGCCCAGGTGAAGTCGGTGTCGTTGCTCTCCGGGCCGGCCGCGGCGATGAAGTAGCGCAGCGCGTCGGCGTCGTAGCGCTCCAGGAAGTCCCGGACGTAGATGACGACCTTGCGGGAGGAGGAGAACTTGCGCCCCTCCATGGTCAGGTACTCGCTGGAGACCACCTCGGTAGGAAGGTTGAGCCGGCCCAGCGCGCCGGGCTGGCCGTCGCGGTCGCCCGCGCCGGAGTAGCCGCTGAGCAGCGCCGGCCAGATCACCGAGTGGAAGACGATGTTGTCCTTGCCCATGAAGTAGTAGCTGCGCGCGTCCTTGCCCTCGGCGTCGGCGGACCACCACTTGCGCCAGGCCTCGGGGTCGCCGCTGCGGCGGGCCCACTCGATGGAGGCGGAGAGGTAGCCGATGACCGCGTCGAACCAGACGTAGATCCGCTTGTCGGTGCGGTCCTGCCAGCCGTCGAGGGGGATCGGCACCCCCCACTCCAGGTCCCGGGTGATGGCCCGGGGCTGGAGGTCGTCGAGGAGGTTGCGGGAGAAACGCAGCACGTTGGGCCGCCAGCCCTCGCGGGCGTCGAGCCACTGCCGCAGCGCGTCGGCCAGGGCGGGCAGGTCGAGGAAGAAGTGCTCGGTCTCGACGAACGCCGGCGTCTCGCCGTTGATCTTCGACTTCGGGTCGATCAGGTCGGCCGGGTCGAGCTGGTTGCCGCAGTTGTCGCACTGGTCGCCGCGGGCGCTGTCGTACCCGCAGATCGGGCAGGTGCCCTCGATGTACCGGTCGGGCAGCGTCCGGCCGGTCGACGGGGAGATCGCGCCCACGGTGGCCTTGGGGACGATGTAGCCGTTGCGGTGCAGCCCGGCGAAGAGCTCCTGCACCACCGCGTAGTGGTTGCCGGTGGTGGTGCGGGTGAACAGGTCGTACGACAGCCCGAGCGCCTGCAGGTCCTCGGCGATCACCCGGTTGTACCGGTCGGCCAGCTCGCGGGGCTTGAGCCCCTCGGCGTCGGCCTGCACCTGGATCGGGGTGCCGTGCTCGTCGGTGCCCGAGACCATGAGCACGTCGTGGCCGGCCATCCGCATGTACCGGGCGAAGACGTCGGAGGGAACGCCGAAACCGGAGACGTGGCCGATGTGGCGCGGGCCGTTGGCGTACGGCCAGGCTACCGCCGCGAGAACGTGACTCATGACCAGCAAGCCTAGTGACCGTGGCGGGCCGACCGCGAACCAATAGCCCGCTTGCGGCGGAACGCGCCCGCCGTGGCCACCCCGCTCGCCTCGCCGAAGGCGCCCCCCTTCCCTCGCCTCGCGAGCACCGCCTGATCGACGCGGCGGCGAAAGCCGGTCCCCGCCAACGAGCCACGGACCCGAGCCGCACACCCTCCCAAATCCTGAACATTCACTCCCACCTCACGGGACAACAAAGAGATCTTGGTGAATTCCGCCCCCTCCAGGGGCCCTTTGGCACCAAGATCTCCGCCGTTCGCCGCGCTGGCGCGCCCTCAGCACGCCGATCATGGACTCATGGTGCCCGAAAAGAGGGTTTTGCCGCTTTTATTCCCCACCACAACTCCATGATCGGCGCGGCGGCACGGCGCGGGGGCGGCGGGGGCGGCGGCACGGCGCCGGGGCGGCGGGGGCGGCGGGGGCGGCGGCACGGCGCGGGGGCGGCGGGGGCGGCCGGGAAAGGCGAGGTTGGCTTAAGGTGCGGGAGGTTGGGGTGTCCCGGCGTATGGGGATCGCAGTATGCCGCATACCGGGGCCCTGGTTGACCGACGGCCGGGACTGTGGCGGTAGCCGCCGCCGACCGCTCGCCCGATTTGTCGCCGACACGCGGCCTGAGCTGCCCGGCCACCCTCCCGTGCCGGTGTCCAATGGACCCCGTGATTGGCAGAAGAGCCGCCTCGGGACATGAGGAGCAGCCCACCGGGCCAACGGTCGGCGCCGGCTCGCCCGGCCCGCCGCCCCGTGCCGACCCGACCACGCCACACCCCCGCACCGGCCCGCCGCCCCGGGCCGACCCGACCACGCCACACCCCCGCACCGGCCCGGCCACCGACCCGGCCGCGCCACCAAGACCGGCCACACCACCAAGATCGGCCACGCCACCAAGATCGGCCACGCCACCAGGATCGGCCGCGCCACCAAGGCCGACCGCGCCACCAGCACCGGCCGCCCTGGCGGAACCCGTCGCAGTGCCGGCGCAGCCGACCGGCCGCCCCGACCGGTCGGCGGAGGTGGAGCCGACCACCGGAGCACCGGTCGACGCCGTGCCCCGCCGGGTCCCGATGCGGCAGGCCGGCAGCCGGCTAGGCCCGGCAACAGGGGTCGAATCGGGCGAGTCGGGCGACGACGACGGGCTGTTCTGGGCCCCGATCGAGGAGGTGCACTGGGACGGCACGCCGCTGCGCGAGGAGCACGGCCAGCGGTCCCGGCTGCGCCGCCGCGCCGCCGACCGGGGGCCCGCCGGGCGCGCTCGACGCACCACCCACCCGCCGCAGCCGTGGCAGGGGCTGACCGCGCTGCTGGCGCTGAGCCTGCTCGCCGCGTTCTTCGCCTGGGTCAGCGCCGGCCCGTTCTGGGTGGCGCTCGGGCACGGCAGCGCCGGTACGGCGGTGGTCGGCGAGTGCACCGGCGGCGGGCTGAGCCAGCGCTGCCGGGGGATCTTCACCGCCGACGGCGACCGGTTCGTCGCCTTCGGGGTACGGATCAGCGGGGTGCCCGCCGAGCGCAGCGCCACCGGTGCCACCCTGCCGGCCCGGATGACCGGGCCGACGGCGGACACCGCGTACGCCGAAACCGGCGCCGCCCGTCACCTGTCCTGGTCACTGGGGCTGCTGCTGGTGCTGGCGTGCGGCGTGGCCATCGCCCGCGCCACGGGTGCCACCCTGCTCCCCGACCGCCGAGCTCGCCGCTGGGCGACAACCGCCGCCCTGACCGCCCCCCTCCTGATCACCGCCGGCTTCCTAACCACCGCCTGGTAACCCCACCCCACCCCACCCCACCCCCACCAAGGCCGGGTTGATCAAGAGGTTTGCGTCAAAAACGATCACCTCGTTGACGCAAACCTCTTGATCAACCCGGGAGAGAAGGGGGGGAGGGGGGAGGGGGGAGGGGGGGGACAGGGGGGTTAGGCGTGGACCACGTTGTAGACGTCGCGGCGGCGTAGGGCGTACTCGGTGGCGACCTCGGTTATTGCGTCGCGGCGGGAGAGGCCGGCGGCCTCTCGGGCGGCGACGGCCGCGCGCAGCGTGTCGTCGTCGGGGCGCTCGGCGTCGGACGGGGACGCGCCGGCCACCACCAGGGTGATCTCGCCGCGCGGCTCGCCGTCGGCGGCCCAGGTGGCCAGCTCGCCGAGCGGCCGGCGGACCACCTCCTCGTACGTCTTCGTCAGCTCCCGGCAGAGCGCGGCGGGCCGGTCGGCGCCGAACGTGGCGGCCAGGTCGGCCAGCGCCGAGGTGATCCGGTGCGGGGCCTCGAAGAGGACCAGGGTCCGCTCCTCGGCGGCCAGGGCGCGCAGCCGGGCGCGCCGGGCGCCGGGCGTGCGGGGCAGGAAGCCCTCGAAGCAGAAGCGGTCGCTGGGCAGGCCGGAGAGGGCCAGGGCGGTGGTGACGGCGCTCGGGCCGGGGGCGGCGGTGACCGGCACCCCGGCGTCCAGGGCGCCCCGGACCAGCCGGTACCCGGGGTCGGAGACGCTGGGCATCCCGCCGTCGGTGACCAGGGCGACGACGTAGCCCTCGCGCAGCACGTCGACCAGCTCCGGGGTGCGGCGCTCCTCGTTGCCCTCGAAGTAGGAGACGATCCGGCCGGGCACCTCGACGCCGAGGTCCCGGGTCAGCCGGGTCAGCCGCCGGGTGTCCTCGGCGGCGACCACGTCGGCGGCGGCGAGCACCTCGCGGAACCGGGTCGAGGCGTCGGCCGGGTTGCCCAGCGGTGCGCCGAGGAGAATCAGGCGGCCAACCTCGGACATTTCACCCACGTGACGTACTCCTTCATCGACAGCCGTACCAGTATTGGCGGCGACGGACGCCACCGGGCACCTTCGCAGCCTACGATCGGCTCGTGACGAGTGCGTCGACAGCGCAGAGCGCGAGCGCGGACCGAGCCGAATCGGAGCACGCCGGGGCCGGCGACGCGACCGAGGAGACGTCGGGGTCCCCGCCGACCAGCGGCGACGGTGGCGGGATCCGCGCCGTCGTGCGACGCCGCCTGGCCACCGTCGACGCCCGGCTGGACGTCAACTCGTGGCTGGCCACCGCCGTCGTGGTGGCGATCGCGGCGATCCTGCGGTTGGTCGGCCTCAGCCACCCCAAGGGCAAGATCTTCGACGAGATCTACTACGCCCGCGACGGCTGGGCCCTGATCGACAAGGGCGTCGAGTGGAACTACAAGGACAACGGCCCGTCGTACGTGGTGCACCCGCCGCTGGGCAAGTGGCTCATCGGCCTCGGCGAGTGGGCGTTCGGCTACTCCGACGCCGAGCACAACATCTCGGTGCCGGGGCACCTGATGACCACCGCGCCGGAGTTCGGCTGGCGCTTCTCCGCCGCCATCGCCGGCACCCTGTCGGTGCTGCTGCTGGTCCGCATCGGCCGCCGGCTGTTCCGCTCCACCGCGCTGGGCTGTGCCGCCGGGCTGCTGCTCGCCCTGGACGGCTTCCACCTGGTGCTCTCCCGCACCGCCCTGCTCGACATCTTCCTGCTGCTCTTCGTGCTGGCCGCGTTCGGCGCCCTGGTCTGTGACCGGGACGCCCGGCGGCGGCGGTGGCGTCGGGAGCTGGACGCCGGCCTCGATCCCACCGCGCCCGGTCGGGCCGGCCGGCCGGCCGGCGGCTGGCGCAACTGGCCCTGGTGGCGGCTGGCCGCCGCGGTGCTGATCGGCTGCGCCTGCTCGGTGAAGTGGAGCGCGCTGTACTTCGTGCCGGCCTTCGCGCTGCTGGTCCTGCTCTGGGAGGTCGGCGTCCGCCGCTCCGCCGGGGTACGCCGGCCGTGGCGCGACGCCCTGCTCGACGAGCTGCCGTGGCTGGTCCTGGCCGGGGTGGTCATGGTCGTCACCTACGTGGCCACCTGGTCGGGCTGGCTGCTCGGCGACGACGGCTACTACCGCCTCGCCGCCCGGTACCCGAACGTGCCCGGCCTGAGCGACACCCCGATCGTCGGGGCGCTGAACAACCTCTGGGAATACCACAAGGCCGCGTACGGCTTCCACACCCAGCTCGACGACGCGCACAAGTACCAGTCCTGGCCGTGGCAGTGGCTGCTGCTCGGCCGGCCGGTGGCCTTCCACTGGACCGGGGACGGTGGCTGCGGCGCACCGAGCTGCGCGGAGGAGATCCTGCTGCTCGGCACGCCGCTGCTGTGGTGGTCGTTCCTGCCCGCCCTGGCCGGGGCGGCCTGGATCGGCCTGGCCCGGCGGGACTGGCGGGCCGGGGCGATCCTGCTCTGCGTGGCCGCCGGCCTGCTGCCCTGGTTCTGGTACGCCCTCGACGGGCGGACGATGTTCTCGTTCTACGCCGCGCCGGCCCTGCCGTTCCTGGTGCTGGCGGTGGTCTACGTGCTGGGCGCGATCGCCGCCCCGGCCCGCGCCGGCGCCGCCCCGCCGCTCGGGCAGCCGTCCGCCGCGACGGACGAGGACGCCGACGACCGCCGGCTGATCGGCGCGTTCGTGATCGGCGCGTACGTGCTGTTGGTGGCGCTCTGCTTCGCGTACTTCTACCCGATCTTCGTGGGCAAGCTGCTGCCGTACGCGGAGTGGTCGGCCCGGATGTGGCTGGAGGGCCGCTGGATCTGACGGCGGCGGCCGGCCGGCCCGCGGAGCCGGGGCCGGCCCGGACGCGGGGGCCGGCCCGGGGCGCGAAGGCCGGCCCGGGGCGCGAAGGCCGGCCCGGGGCGCGAAGGCCGGCCCGGGGCGCGAAGGCCGGCCCGGGGCGCGGGCGGCCCGGATACGAAGGCGCGCGCCCCGATCGCCTGCCACGGGGGAAGCGGGCGATTGGGGCGCGCAAGACAGAGCTTAACCACCCTCCAGCACCGGCACAACGGCTGGCCTCGGGTCAGATTTCCGACCGTACCCACTTCCGCCTCAGGGTTCACGGCCGGAGACGACCCCGGCTGAGCTGCGGGAAGCACCCGGCTCCGGGGGCGCACGGCCCTCCGGAGTGGATCTCACTACACTCCCCCGGTGATCAACATAAGACGATCGACGACCGTCCTTCGTGGGCTGCTGGCGGTGGGCGTCCTGCTCGGCCCCGTGCTCGCGGTGGGCGGGCCCGCGCCCGCGCGGGCCGACGAGGAGACCGCCGCCGAGCCGCCCCGGGTCGAGCTGGTGCTCGACGTCAGCGGCTCGATGCGGGCCCGGGACATCGACGGGCGCAGCCGCATCGAGGTGGCGCAGCAGGCGTTCCACGAGGTGGTGGACGCGCTGCCCGAGCAGACCCAGCTCGGTATCCGGGTCCTCGGTGCCACCTATCGGGGCAAGGACAAGAAGGTCGGCTGCCAGGACACCCAGCAGATCGTGCCGGTCGGCCCGGTGGACCGCACCGGGGCCAAGGCCGCCGTGGCGACGCTGCGGCCCACCGGGTTCACCCCGGTCGGGCTGGCGCTGCGCTCGGCCGCCCGGGACCTGGGGACCGGCGCCACCGCCCGCCGGATCGTGCTGATCACCGACGGCGAGGACACCTGCGCCCCGCCGGACCCGTGCGAGGTGGCCCGGGAACTGGCCGCGCAGGGCACCAAGCTGGTGGTGGACACCCTCGGCCTCGCCCCCGACGAGAAGGTACGCCGGCAGCTGCTCTGCATCGCCAACGCGACCGGCGGGACGTACACGGCCGCGCAGAGCGCCGACGAGTTGACCGGCCGGCTCAAGCAGCTCGTGGACCGGGCCCGGGACACGTACACCGCCGCCCCGGCCGTGGTGGGCGGCACCGCCCGCTGCCCGGACGCGCCGCTGCTGGCCCCCGGCGTCTACACCGACCGGGAGAAGTTCTCGGAGCACCGCTGGTACCGGGTGCCGGTGCGGGCCGGGCAGGAGCTGCGGGCCTCGGTGAGCATCGCGCTGGACCGCCCGGTCAACCCCGACCACGGGGTGCTGCTGCGGGCCACCGCCCCGGACGGCCGGGAACTGGTCCGGGGCGTCGACGCCGGCAGCGGCCGCACCGACGTGGTCTCCGCCGGCCTGCGCTGGTCGGCCGCCGCCGACGCAACCGACGGCGACGACTCCGACGGTGACGGGGAGACGCCGACCCCGGTGCCGGGCGACGCGAGCGCCGCGCCGACCACGGTCTGTCTGGTGGTCAGCAACGCCTTCGCGCCCCGCCCCGGCACCCGCGCCGACCCGGGCATGCCGATCGAGCTGACCGTCGACGTGGTGGCCTCGTCGCCGGCCCCGGCCGGGCCCGACCTGGGCCGGGGCTGGGTGCTGCTGGTGCTGCTGACCCTCGCCGGCCTGCTCACCGGCCTGCTCGCCGGGCTGCTCACCCGCTGGTGGGTCGCCACCTGGAGGGAGAACTGACGATGCGTACCCCATCGATCCGGTCGGGGGCGGCGCTGGCCGCCGCCGCCGCGCTGACCCTGCCGACCACCGCTGCCCTGGGCCTGCCGGCCCAGCCGGCGGCGGCCCGGGGCGCGCTCGCCGCGCCCACCCCCTCCCCCGGTGCCGCCACCGTCACCAAGGCCGGCACCTCGTTCCTGACCGCCACCGGGATCGCCGCCGGGCAGCCGGTGCGGGTCGGCGGGTCGACCGGCGACTACCTGTACTGGTCCTTCCCGGCCCGCGCCGGGCAGCGCCACGAGGTCACCGCCACGGTCACCTTCCCGAAGGGCCGCACCGGCGCGTCGACCTGGACCGTCGAGGTCTTCGACGGGCTGCGCCGCCGGCAGGCCTGCACGGCGGGGGCGCAGACCCCGACCGCCGCCGCGTCGGCGACCAGCGTCCCGCTCGGCTGCGCGCTGCGTCAGGTGCGGTCGTGGGCGGAGCCGTGGTCGGCCGACCCGCTGCCCGGCACGTACTACGTCCGGCTCTCCGTGGTGGAACTGCCGGAGCGGGACCTCGGCCTGCCGATCGACGTGGACCTGCTGGTCTCCGAGGTCGGCGACGGCGACGCCCCGGCCGACGACGGGGAGCTGAAGGCGCCGCTGGTGCCGAACACCAAGGCCGGGACGGTGCTGACCGGGGAGCCGGCGGCGGCGCCGGCCGAGGAGGACGACGAGGGGCTGCTCGCCGGGTGGCTGCCCGACCTCTCGTCGCGCTGGATCTGGACCACGATCGGCGGCGTGCTGGCGGCGCTGGCCGGCGTGGTCGGCTTCGCCCTGACCCGCCGTCCCCGCCGCCCCTGACCCGCCACCCCGGCCGCCTCCGTCTCGTTCTCGGGGGCGGCCGGGAGCGGGGCGGCCGGGGGATTCTCCGGCGTCGCCCGGTGCGGTACGTTCGGCACCGATGAGCACTTCGGGCGCGGGGGGCGGGAATGCGTGACCTGCTGCCCGCCGAGGTCGCGGTGGCCGTCGCCGAGGCCGACGACTGGGCCGGTGAGCTGCTGCCCGAGGAGCGGGCCTGCCTCGGCGAGCGGGCCGTGCAGAGCCGCCGCCGCGACTTCACCGCCGGGCGGGTCTGTGCCCGCCGGGCGCTCACCCGGCTGGGGGTGCCGGCCGTCGCGGTGCCCTCCGCGCCGGACCGCGCCCCGGTCTGGCCGCCCGGGGTGGTCGGCACGATCACCCACACCCCCGGTTACTGCGCCGCCGCCGCGGCCCGCGCCGACCGGGTCCGGTCGGTCGGGATGGACGCCGAGGGGCACCGGGAGCTCAACGACGGGGTACGCCGGCTGATCGGCCTGCCCGAGGAGTGGGACGACTGCGCCCGGCTGCCGACCGGCGTCTCCTGGCCGGTGGTGCTCTTCAGCGCCAAGGAGACCATCTACAAGGTCTGGCATCCGGTCGTCGGCACCTGGCTCGACTTCCTCGACGCCCGGGTCACGCTGGATCCGGAATCGGGGCTGTTCACGGCCCGGATCAGCCCCGCCCGGCTGGCGGCGGCCCCGGTGCCCGATCCACCCGCGACGATCACCGGCCGGTTCGCGGTCGACGGCGACCTGGTACGCACCGCCGCCGTCCTGTTACCGCGCTGAGACGACACGCGGACTCGGGATTTTACCCGGGGCGATACCGTCAGGTCGTCGTGTTCGAGACCAGGACCAGGTGCCAAGGAGTACGGTGAGCCACCCCCAGGATCCATACGGGTCGCAGGACCCATACCGACCGAACCAGGAGCCGCCGGCACCACAGTGGCCGGCCGACCCGACGGCTCCGCCCCCGCCCCCGCCGCCGATGCCGCAGCCGCAGGCGATGCCGCAGCCGCCCGCCTTCGGCGCCCAGTACCCTCCGCCGCCGGTCTCCGGCGCGCCGTACCAGCCCACGTCCGGCTCCCCCTACCAGCCGCCGCAGCCCGGCCCGGACCCGGCGTACCAGCCGGGCCAGTTCTCGGCGCCCCCCGCCCCGGATCAGGGATACCAGCAGCCCTACCCGCCCACCTCGGGTGGGCCGTACCCGCCGCCGCCGGGTGGCGGCGGATACCCGCCGGCCGGCCCCGGCTACGGGTTCACCCCAGCACCGGCGAAGAGCGGCGCGAAGCCGGTCATCATCATCGTCGCCATCGTGGCGGTGGTCGCGCTGATCTGCTGCATCGGCGGCATCGTGGCGCTGGTCAGCGGCGTCAACCGCACGGCGAAGGAGATCAGCCAGGTCCCCCTGCCGACGTCCGCGCCGGACACCCGGCCGACGTCCTCGTCGAACCCCAGCGGCCAGAACTTCAACCTGTCGGCCGGTGACACCCTGACCATCAACGAGCCGGACGGCACCCTGGCGATCAAGGTTACGCAGTTCCGCACCTCGACCAAGGGCTGCAAGTCGTACTCGCCCGACCCCAAGAAGGGGATGTACCTGATCGCGGACGTCACCGCGACGGTGCAGAAGGGCAACATGTCGATCAACCCGTTCTACTTCAACTGGGTGGCCGACGACGGCACCACCACGAACGGGATCGCGGGCGCGTTCGCCGGCTGCGGCGACCTGCTCGCCTCGGGCGTCAACCTGCCGGAGGGCACCACCCGCACGGGCAGCGTCACCTTCGACGTGTCCGACAAGAACGGTTCGCTGGAGTACCGGCACAAGCTGCGCGCCGCCGGGGCCTGGAAGCCGTAGGTCAGCTCCCCGTACGGTCGGCCGGTCGCACGGCGAGCACGACGGAGGCCGCCCCCCGGGCCGGGGGCGGCCTCCGCCGCGTCGGTGGGGCCGTCAGACGGTGTACAGGAGCTTCCCTCCGCTGAGGGTCGTCGCCGAGACGGCGGTGCCTCGGACCCCGGAGCTGAGGTTGCGCCAGCCGTTGTTGCTGGCCGCCTCGTGCACCACCCCACCGGCCACCGTGTAGACGATCTTCACGCCGTTGAGGTTGACCGCCGCCAGGGCGTCGGCGCTGACCCCCGAGATGCCGGAGTTGAGGTTGCGCCAGCCGTTGTTGCTGGCCGCCTCGTGCACCACCCCACCGGCCACCGTGTAGACGTGCTTCACGCCGTCGACGACGATCGCGGCCAGAGCGTTGGGGCTGATCCCGGAGATGGCGGTGTTCAGGTTCCGCCAGCCGTTGTTGCTGGCCGCCTCGTGCACCGTCCCGCCGACCACCGTGTAGACGATCTTCACGCCGTTGAGGTTGACCGCCGCCAGGGCGTTGGGGCTGACCCCCGAGATGCCGGAGTTGAGGTTGCGCCAGCCGTTGTTGCTGGCCGCCTCGTGCACCACCCCACCGGCCAC